>DASVDY010000170.1:0-33286 GCA_036380855.1 Rhodanobacteraceae bacterium | reverse complement strand
GCTTTCGCTACAATCGCGGGTTCACCCAACGTGCCCGCCGCCATGCGCCTGTCCCGATTCCACCTCGCCACTACCCGCGAGGCGCCCAACGACGCCGAGATCGCCAGCCACAAGCTGATGCTGCGCACCGGCATGATCCGCAAACTCGGCTCCGGCATCTACACCTGGGCGCCGCTGGGCTTGCGCGTGTTGCGCAAGGTGGAAGGCATCGTGCGCGAGGAGATGCAAAACGCCGGCGCGATCGAAATGACCATGCCCTGCGTGCAGCCGCGCGAACTATGGGAGGAGTCCGGCCGCTGGGAAAAATACGGCCCCACGCTCCTGAAAATGCGCGACCGCAAGGAACAGGAATACTGCTTCGGTCCGACCCACGAGGAAATCATCTGCGATTTCGTGCGCAGCGAGATTTCCAGCTACAAGCAGTTGCCGATCACCTTTTTCCAGATCCAGACCAAATTCCGCGACGAGATCCGCCCGCGTTTCGGGGTGATGCGCGCGCGCGAATTCCTGATGAAGGATGCGTACTCGTTTCACCTCGACGAGCAGTCCGTGGGCGAAACCTACGCGAAGATGTTCGAGGCCTATTCGCGCATCTTCACCCGGCTCGGCCTGAAGTTCCGCCCGGTGGCGGCGGATTCCGGCGCAATCGGCGGCGACGTCAGCCATGAATTCCAGGTGCTGGCCGATTCCGGCGAAGACGCGATCGCGTTTTCGAACGAATCCGGTTACGCGGCGAACGTGGAACTGGCCGAAGCCGTCGCGCCCGAGGCGGTGCGCCCCGAACCTTCGCAGCCGCTCAAGCGCGTGGACACTCCCACGCAGAAGACGATCGAGGAAATCAGCGCGTTCCTGAAGGTGCCGGCCACCCAATGCGTGAAAACCCTGCTGGTGCGCGGCACCGAAGGCGTGGTCGCGCTGTGCCTGCGCGGCGACCACGAATTGAACGAGGTCAAGGCCTCGAAGCTGCCGGAACTCGGCGGCGAGTCGGTGCTGGCTTCGGAGGAGCAGATCCTGGCCGCGGCCGGTGCGCACGCGGGCTTCATCGGCCCGGCAGGCCTCCCGGAAGACGTGCCGGTGATCGTGGATCGCGCGGCCGCCGTGCTCTCCGATTTCGTGTGCGGCGGCAATCAGGACGGCACCCATTTCACCGGCGCCAACTGGTTCCGCGATGCGCGCGTCACCCGCGTGGCGGACCTGCGCAAGGTCGTGGTGGGCGACCCGTCCCCGGACGGGCGCGGCACGCTCGACATCGCACGCGGCATCGAAGTCGGCCACATCTTCCAGAACGGCCGCAAGTACACGCAGGCCTTGAACGTCACCGTGCTCGATGCCAACGGCAAATCGGTGACGCCGTACACCGGCTGCTACGGCATCGGCGTCTCGCGCATCGTCGCCGCGGCGATCGAGCAGAATCACGACGAGCGCGGCATCGTCTGGCCGGAGCCGATGGCGCCGTGGCGCGTGGCGGTGTGTGTGATCAATCCGAAAAACGATCCGAAAGTCGCGGACGCCGCGGAAGCGCTTTATCGCGAATTGAACGAAGCGGGAATCGAAACCGTTCTGGACGATCGCGGCCTGCGCCCCGGCCCGATGTTCGCGGATATCGAGCTGATCGGCATCCCGCACCGGATCGTGGTCAGCGAGCGCGGGCTCGGCGCCGGCACCTTCGAATATCGCGGCCGCCGCGATGCCGAGAGCCGCAATCTCGACAAACAATCGCTGCTGTCGCTGTTCGGATAAACCCCCTTTCCGGTTTTAGTCAGGCGATCCGGATTCGGCTCCGGATCGCCCGGTTTTTTGCGCGTGGCGATTTTTTGGGCCAGAATGTCCGAACGCCGGCCCGGATTATTCAGTGATCCGGCCCGGCTTTTTCAACTGCCTAGTCCCGAGGAGTCGTCATGGCCATTGATCTGAAATCGCTCAACGCCAATCAACTCGATGAGTTGATTCGCAAGGCAAACGCCCGCAAGGGCGATCTCGGCAAGGAACGCGCCGCCAAGGTTCGCGCCAAGGTGGACGCCCTGATCAAGGCCGAGGGTTTCACCTTCGCCGACCTGTACGGTGGTCGCGGCGGCCGTCGCGGCAAGCGCGGCAAGGTTGCCCCGAAATATCGCAATCCCGCCGATCCTTCGATGACCTGGTCCGGCCGCGGCAAGCGCCCGCGCTGGTTCAACGATGCCTTGAAGGCCGGAAAATCGGAAAAGAGCCTGCTTATCAAATAATCGCAGCCAAAAACGTCGGCCTCCATTAACGCAGGCCATGGATGGCCGTGTCGAAGTGAGCTTGGGCGGCCGTCGCATGACGCCGAGCATCGCAGCGCCAAGCGGGAGCAAGGCGCGACTGTTCGAGCACATGGATGCGCGAGTTCGCGCCGGCCCGCTTGGCGCAAGTGGCGATGGGAAGTCGAGCCAACCGGACGTTGGCTCGACCGTCATGCCCGGCGTCAATGGCCTTGGTTACTTTCCCCGAAAGGAAAGTAACCCGCGCCGTGGGACGGCGCGGAAAAAGACATGGATGTCGTGCTTCGGCTCGCCTTGAAGAAAATAGTCCCTCGCCCTGCCAAGTGCACGCATTTGGCTTCCCCGCCCGCAAGCGGGAGAGGGATCACAAACTCCGCCTCGGTGCCACCAGCAAATCCCCGAACAGCAGCCCCGCCACCAGCGCGATCAACAGGCTCACCAGCAGGACGCCGGTCTGGGCCCCCATGCCCACCTCATTGGTGAACAGATACGACATGCTGCGGAATCCCACGCTGCCGGGCACCAGCAGCAGGATGCCCGGTTCGCGCACCAATGCACCCGGACGATGGGCGGTGCGCGCGTACAGGTTCGCCAACGCGGCAAGGATCAATCCGCCGATGAAAACGCCGAACGGCGCGCCCAGCGTTGCGCCTCCGAAATGCGTGGCGAGATATCCGACCACCACCGCTCCGATCACCAACAGGTAATCGCGGCGGGCGGCCTGGAACAGCATCGCGAACGACACGGCGCCCACCAGAAGGGCTGGCCATTGCGACCATTCGGGCAACGGCGGCCACGGGTGGAGTATGGACCGGATATGAAACACCGCGCAGACCTGGGCGGCAGCCACGGTCCCGAAGGTCAGCTTCAGCAATGTCGCGATCGCGCCGGCGACGCGCGAAACTCCGGAAACCAGGTGCGCGCTCGACAGTTCGCGAACCGCGTTGGTCAGCGTCATGCCCGGCACCAGGATGATCAACGCGGACAGCACCACCGACTGCACCCCGAGCGGGACCAGCCAGGCGCTGATCGCGATGGTGATGAAGGTGGCGAGCAGCGCGGCGATGGCTTCGCTCGCTGCCGAAAGACGCGGGCGCCCGATGCCGGCGATCATCAGCGCGCCGATCAGCAGGCCGAGCACGCCGGACACGATCGCGTCGGGCCAGCCGGTGCGCAGGAGCACCGCCACGCACGCCGCCGCCAGGCCATAACTTCCGATGATCGCGTAGATGCCGCGGCGCGAAAGCGGGCGCCCGAGCTCGCGCAGTTGGGCCAGGCCGTCGCGCGGATCAAGGCTGCCGTCAATCACGCGGTCGGCGATTTCGTCCGCGCGGCACAGGCGCGCAAGGTTCACGTCGCCCGGCGACATCCGCAACACCTGGGTGAATTGCGCGAGACCGTCGCCATCGCGGTCGCTGAAGGACAGCACGGTGGAAGTCGGCGTGGACAGCGCCTCGCACTGGAAGCCCAGCCGCTGCGCGACCAGCCCGATCGCCTGCTCCAGGCGCGGCGCAGCGGCGCCGTACTGGTGCAGGCGGCGCGCCAGCTCGATCACGAAGCCGATCCGCGCGCGCGTTGCAGGATCGTCCGTGTTCATGCCCATGCGCATAGGTTCAGAGCAGTTTGCAAGCGTCACGAGCGAAGGGAGGTTGCGCGCCGCCGGAGCGCAGGAAGCGGAGTGTACACACGTCGGTACATGAGCATTTCCCCGGCCCGCAACGCGGTACATCCATGTACCGGGTCGGTCGAGCACCAGCTAGCCGGCGCGCAAGATACCGAGCGCAGTAGCTTGCAAGCTGCTCTATTCAGCGGCACGGACTTGCAGCGCCGTTCCTTCCACCCCGACCACCTCGACGGTGGTTCCGGCGGGAAGGTCGGGCCCCTCGACCAGCCACTGTCCGTCGCCCACGCGCGCCTTGCCGCGGCCATTGACGATTGCGGTTTCCAGCACGTAGCGCTGGCCGATCATGCGCGCGCCGCGGCGGTTGAGCAGCGCCGAATCGGCATCGGCCTCGCGTTCGAGGCGCGGCCGCACCCAGCGCCAGTACAGGACGCAAGCGAGGAAGGCCAGTACCACGAAGCCGATCGCCTGCGGCAGGATGCCGAGCGCGGGCATGAACATCGTGATCACGCCCATGGCCGCGGCGCCGATGCCGATCCACAACAGGAAATAGCCCGGCAACAGTACCTCGCCTGCGATCAGGACCAACGCCAGCACCCACCACAGGTAATGCAAGGGAAAGCTCATCGCGGCGACCTCAACTTTGCGTCACTGCCGGCGGGGGCGGCGCGTTGCGCTGGTCCGCCTGGCGCGATGCCGCTTCTTTCGCGATCTCGGCGATGCCCGCCAGCGAGCCGATGATGCCGGTGGCTTCGATCGGCAGCAGCAGCATTTTCTGGTTGGGCGAATCGGCCATGGCTTTCAGTGCCTCCACGTACTTGCCGGCGACGAAATAATTGAGCGCGTTGATGTCGCCGTGTTCGATCGCCTGCGAGACCACTTCGGTCGCCTTGGCTTCCGCGGCGGCGAGTCGTTCGCGCGCTTCGGCCTGGCGGAAGGCCGCTTCCTTTTCGCCTTCGGCGGAGAGGATCACCGACTGCTTCTCGCCCTCGGCCTTCAGGATTGCCGCCTGGCGGAAGCCTTCGGCCTCGAGGATGTTGGCGCGCTTCTCGCGCTCGGCCTTCATCTGCCGCGCCATCGAATCCACCAGGTCGCGCGGCGGCTGGATGTCCTTCAGTTCCACGCGCGTGATCTTGATGCCCCATGGATGCGTCGCCTCGTCGGCGACCTTCAGCAGGCGCGCGTTGATCTCGTCGCGCTTGGACAGCGACTCGTCCAGGTCCAGCGAGCCCAGGACGGTGCGAATGTTGGTCATGATCAGGTTGGTGGTCGCCAGCTCGAGTTGCGCAACCTCGTAGGCGGCCTTGGCCGCGTCCAGCACCTGGTAGAACACCACGCCATCCACCTTGACCACGGCATTGTCCTTGGTGATCACGTCCTGCGACGGGATCGCCAGCACCTGCTCCATCATGTTCATCTTGCGCCCGACCGCCTGGTAGATCGGGATCAGGAAGTGCAGGCCCGGTCCGAGCGTGGCGGTGTATTTGCCGAAGGTCTCGACCGTCCACTCGTAACCCTGCGGCACGATCCGCACCAGCTTGATCAACACGATGATCGCGACCACTACGATGACCGCGGCAAGGATGGCGCCCATGTTTTTTCCCCCGTGATTTTTCGCAGCGAGTATAAGCGGGAGACGGGAAGCGGGAATGGTTCGTGAGCGGGAAAAGGGTGCCGTCATGCCGGGGCTGCCGCGGATGCAATCCGCGGCGGAACCCGAAACCCAGTGGCTTTGCTTGCGTGGCAACGACCAAGGCGCTGGATCCCGGCTTTCGCCGGGACGACGACGGGGGAAGGCGCTCCCTGCCACCCGGAATCACGTTGAAAGATAGCCGTCCCGATTCCCGACCCGGAGTTCCGCCCCGATCACTGCGGAATCGTCAGCGTCACCCGCAAACCACCCTCTTCCCGATTGGCCAGGGCGATCCGGCCGCCGTGCGCCTCCACGATCTCGCGTGCCAGCGCCAGGCCGAGCCCGCTGCCGCTGCGCTTGGTGGAATAGAACGGCAGCAGCGCATTCTCCAGCACGGACTTGTTCATCCCGGCGCCGCGGTCGCGCACCTCGATGCGCAGCTCCGGGCCAAGCCGCTGCACCTCCAGTTCGACGCCTTCTTCCGTGCTGCCGGCCTCGTGCGCGTTCTTGATCAGGTTCAGCAGCACGTGTTCCATCTGCGCCGGATCGAAGCAGGCCTGGCCTGGCGGCGAGCCGATGATGCGGAAGCGCGTGTGCAATGCGAGTTTGCCGAGGAACTCCGGCAAGTCGAGCACCTGCGGGCGAGGCGCCGGCAGCTTGGCGAACTCGGCGTAGCCTGCAATGAAGCCGTGGAGGTGGCGCGCGCGCTCGCCGATCGTGCCGAGCACGGCCAGCAGGCGTTCGCGATCGTCGCGCCGCACCAGCTCGGCGCCGGAGTGCGCGAGCGACGTAATCGGCGCCAGCGAGTTGTTCAGCTCGTGGCTGATGGTGCGGATCACCTTCTTCCAGGTCGCCACTTCCTGGCGCGACAGCTCGCGCGTCATCCGCCGCACCAGGTACAAGCGGTGCGGCCGGCCCTGCAGGCGAAAGCCACGCTGGGCGAGGTGGAAGATTTCC
The DNA here is from genome assembly GCA_036380855.1 of Rhodanobacteraceae bacterium. Taxonomy (GTDB): domain Bacteria; phylum Pseudomonadota; class Gammaproteobacteria; order Xanthomonadales; family Rhodanobacteraceae; genus 66-474. The sequence continues at coordinate 26,835 of DASVDY010000170.1, read as the reverse complement.
TCGCTGCCCTCCAGCTCCACCCCGAACAGGCGATCGCCCTCGGTCGCGAATGCCTCGCGCAGCGGCGCAGGCGCGCCGGCGAGCAGCTCGTCCATGTCGAGCCCCGTGGGGTTGCGGCCCTCGTTGAACAGGTGCCGCGCCGCGATGTTCGCGTACACCACGTTGTGGTTCGGATCGGCCAGCAGCAGCGCCACCGGCGAGTTCTGCACCACGGTGTCCAGCAGCAGTTCGCGCTGGGTGAGGTGCTGGCGCTGCTCGCGCAGGGTCGCGCCGAGCAGGTTGTGCATGCGGATCAGGGCGCCCAGCTCGTCGCGGCGACTGCTGGCGATGGAGATGGAGAAATCGCCGTCGCGATAGCTGGACACCGCGCCTTCCAGCGAGCGCAGCAGGCGTTTCAAGGGCGTGAGCGTGAGGTGCGCGATCCACGCGCACAGTGGGATCAGCACGATCGCGGCCAGCAGGAACCCGCCAGCCGGCTGGCCGAGCCACGCTGCGTCGGCATCCAGCCCGAATTGCGCCTGCACCCCGCGCACGATCTCCGGCAGCGGCCATACGGTGATGCCGAGGAAAACCAGCACCGCGCCCAGCGCCGCGGCGGCGAGCAACAGGGTCATCCGGCCTTCGAGGGAGAAAAGGCGCATGGCGTGAATGGGGACGGGAGACCGCGAGAGCGTAACAACAATGCCGTCATACCGGGGCCGTTCGCAGCTTCACCGCGGGCGCGACCACGGAGTTCCCGGGCATGGATGGCGCTCTAGCGCGCAAGGGCGCCTGAGCGAAACAGGCGCTCGGTCCCGGCTTTCGCCGGGATGACGAGCAACAGCGAATGACTGCATGGGATTCACCCCGCGGTGGGTATGCCGTACCGCTCCATCCGCCGATACAGCGCCTGCCTCGAAAGCCCGAGCGCCTGCGCGGCGCGGCTGATCACGCCGTTGGCGCCGCGCAGCGCCGCTTCCACGGCCTCCTGCGAAGGCTCGTCCAGGTTGCGCGTTCCCGCGGACGCGATCTCGTGCTGCGGCAGGTTCAACTGGGAAGGCAGGATCGTGCCGCCCTCGCCCGCCAGCAGGCTGGCGCGCTCGATCGCATTCTTCAGTTCGCGCACGTTGCCCGGCCACGCATAGCTGAGCAGCGCCTCGCGCGCGGCGTCGCCCAGGTTGGCGCGGCCGGCGATGAAATGCGCGGCCAGCGGCAGGATGTCGTCGGGCCGCTCGGCCAGCGGCGGCACGTTCACCTCGATCACGTTCAGGCGGTAGTAGAGATCCTCGCGGAACGTGCCGGCGCGGATCATCGCCTTCAGGTCCGCGTTGGTCGCGCTGATCACGCGCACTTTCACCTTGCGCGTGCGTCCCGAGCCCAGCCGTTCGAACTCGCCGCTCTCCAGCACGCGCAGCAGTTTCACCTGGCCCGGCAGCGGCAACGTGCCGATCTCGTCCAGGAACAGCGTGCCGCCGTCGGCCAGCTCGAAGCGGCCCTCGCGCGCCTTGTTGGCGCCGGTGTAGGCGCCGGCCTCGGCGCCGAACAGCTCCGCCTCCACCAGTTCCGAAGGCAGCGCCCCGCAATTGACCGCGACGAAGGCCTTGTCGCGCACCATCGAATTGGCATGCACGATCTGCGCGATGCGATCCTTGCCGGCGCCGTTGGGACCCGTGATCAACACGGGCACGTCGGCCCGGCCGACCCGGCATGCCAGTTCCACCGCGCGGCTCATCGCCTCGGATTCGAACACGATCCCGCACAGGTCGTACCGGCGTTGCAATTCCTCGCGGCGGCGCTGGCGTTCCATGCGCGCCCGCGAGGCCGCGCGCGAGGCTTCGCCCAGCTCCAGCATGTTCTCGACCGTGGTCAGCAGCTTGTTGTCGTCCCACGGCTTGGCGAGGTAGTCCGCAGCGCCCGCCTTCACCAGCTCCACCGCGCTCTCCAGGTGCGTCCACGCGGTCAGCAGGATCACGGGAAGATCCGGGTGGCGCGCGCGGATCGCGCGGAAGAGCGCAGCGCCTTCCTCGCCGGAGGTGGTGTCGGCGGTGAAGTTCATGTCCTGGATCACCACGTCCACGTGCCCGCGCGAGAGCTGCGCGAGCCCGGCTTCCGGCGTGTGCGCGATCAGCGCGCGGATGTCGTGCAGCGAGAGCAGCAGCGACAACGCCTCGCCGACCGCGGGGTTGTCGTCAATGATCAGGACGGTGCGCATGCCGCATCTTCGCATGCCGGCTTGGATGCGCCGGCGGTGGAAAGGGTTGCGGGCATCATACCGCCCGGGTCGCCACCACCGGCGGCACCGCGGCGGCGCGCAGGGCCGGGTGCAGCACTGCCAGTTGCCCGAGCGCCCACAGCGCCAGCGCCCCCACCGGGAAATACAGCAGCGGCAGGTGCGAAAGTTCGTAGAACCGCATCAGGGCAAGGTTGATGCCCAGCGCGAGCACGATCCCGGGCACGAGCCCGAACGACACGATCAGGAAGTTCTCGGTCTGGAAATAGCGCAGGATGTCGCCGCGCGTGGCACCCAGCGCGCGACGCACGCCGATGCTGCGCGTGCGCTGCTGCACCCAGAAACTCGCAAGCCCGGTGATCCCCAGCGCGGTGACGAACAGCAGGCCCAGGGCCGAGGCGATCAGCAGGCCGATCATCGTGGTGTCGCGGCGGAAGAACTTCGCGCGAATCTGGGTGTAGGTTTGCGCGGCACCGGGCTCGATGAGGCGGTTCGGATCCACCGAGATCAACGTGGCCGCCGCGGTTTTCAGCACACGCTCGCGATCCTGCGGCGCACTTCGCAACACGTAGGTCACCGAGTGGCCGCCGGGCAACTGCGGCCAGATCATGCTGTCGTAATCCACGGACGGTTCGCGCAGGCGCGGACGCAACAGGGTGTCCACGATGCCGACCACGCGCATCGTGTCCGGCCCCACGTACAAGGTCTGTCCAAGCGCCGGCTTGTCCGGATACAGGTGCCGCGCCAGCGCGCGGGTGATGATCGCCACGGCCGGCTTGCCGGTTGCGACATAGTCGTCGCGGCGGAAATCGCGTCCCGCTACAAGGTGGAGGCCCAGCGTGGCGATCAGGCCCGGCGTGCCGTCGTACATGCTCGGGTTCAGGCAGCCGGTCCCGTCCATGGACATGATCTGCATCGCCCGGTCCAGGGCCTGCTTGTCCGGGCAGGTACCGTAGGAGGCCTCGCTGCGATCCAGCGGCAACGAATAGCTGACCGCCACGGCGGAGGTCACGCCGGGAATCGCGCGCAGCGCGGCGAGATCCGTCTCGTGCCGCGCCTGCGGGTTGTCGTCCTTGCCGATGCCGGTGCTGCGGATGGCGGACAGTTCGTCCTCCGCGATGCCGGTCGGCACGCTGACCCGCTGGACGCGGTTGACGATCAGGAACGCCACGTTGCAGACGATGGCGCAGGTGAAGGCCACCTGCAGGACCAGCAGCAGCGTGGTCAACCGGTGGTGGCGAAGCGCGGCAAGGACGGGTTGGATATGCATGGTCGCCTTACGATCAAAGCAGGGCGGGTCTTGACCCGCCGCTGGAAATGACACGGTCGTGGCGGGTCGAGACCCGCCCTACAACGTCTTCAACTGCAGCGACGGCGCCACCCTGCAGGCCCGCCACGCCGGCAGCAGCCCTGCCAGCACGCTCGCGGCGATCGCCAGCACAAACGTGCCGAGCAACATGGAGGGATCCATTTTCGCCAGGTGCGCGTAATCGTCGGGACGCTGGCGCACGCTCCACAGCCCCAGTTGCGCGACCAGCAGGCCGAGCGCGCCGCCGGCGATTCCGATCAGGGCCGACTCGACGCCGAACTGCACGAAGATGTCGCGCCGCCTCGCACCCATCGCGCGACGCACGCTGATCTCGCCGCTGCGGCGCAGGAATTTCGCCAGCAGCAAGGCCACGATGTTGAGCATGCACACGAACAGGAAGCCCATCGCCAGCCACAGCTGCAGGCGCACGTCGTTGGGGACGAGGTTCTCGTGGCGCAGCCACCCCATCAGGCTGTACAGCCTGGCGTTGGTCGCCGGGCGCTGGAAACGGCCGAGCGCCTTTTGCTGCGCGGAATAGTCCACGAGGAACCGCCGATACGATGCCACCTCCGCGGGCGTGTCCAGCTCCACCCAGAACTGCAGCCAGGTGACGCTCGCGCTGTGCAGGTCGTTGCTCTGCGAAGCCCATCCGGAAACGTTGCCGTTGATGTCGAGCTTCTGGGCCAGGGCGGTGGACAGCGGCAGGAAGAACTGGTCCGCGTCGCCGTAGCGATTGGCGGACGCATCCACGTAGAACATCGGCGAGGGTTGCCAGTCGGCCACGACGCCGACCACGCGATAGTCGTGGTCGCCGAGTTTCACCGACTGGCCGACCGCATCCGCGCTTCCGAAAAGTTTGCGCGCCAGCGTGTCGGCGAGCACCACGACCTGTGCGCTCGCATCGTCATCCGCCGCCGTCCAGCCGCCGCCCTGCTCGAAGGGGACCCCGAACAGGGCGAAGAAATCCGCCGTGGCGTAGCGGCCATCCACGTAAAACGGCCGCAGGTGCGAGGCGGAATCCGGCCAGAGCAGCAGCGAGCCGCCCGCCATCGCCGCCTGCCGCCGGGCACGATGCGCATGCAGCAGCGCCATCGCATCCGGCCAGGTCAGGTTGGCGTTGGGGACGCCCGCCAGATCAATGCCCTTGTAGTTCAGCGGCAACGGATCGAGATGCGGCGTGAACAACCGCGCGCTGCGTCCCGGCAGCGGATCGTCGGTCATCACGTGCAGCACGGTGACCATCGTCATGCTGGCACCGATGCCCAACCCGATCGCGAGCACCATCAGGCCGGTCAGCACGGGGCTGCGTTTCAGGCTGCGAACGGCGATGTCGAAGTAGTAGGTGGACATCAATTCCTCCCTGCATGTCTCACGGGTCCGGAGCCTTTTCGCGGTCCCGGAAGCGGGACGAGGGGCGAGTAGCGAGGGCGCTCCAAACGCCAACTTGCAAGCTGGCGGGGACTTCCGATTTTGGCGCCCTCCCTGCTCATCCCTGGTCCCTTCTTTCACACCGTCCGCGTCGCCACGACCGGGGAAACGCGGGAGGCACGCAGGGCCGGTGCGAATGCGGCGCCCTGCCCCAGCAACAACAGCAGCAGGGCGCCGCCCGCCAGATACGCCATCGGCAGCCGCGCCATGTCCACATGCAGGATCATCCACAGATTGACGGCCACGGCGAGCGCAATGCCCAGCACCATCCCGATGCTGCTGATCAGGAAATTCTCGGTGAGGAAATAGCCGAGGATGTCGTGTCGCGTGGCGCCGAGCGCGCGGCGGATGCCGATCTGCTTCCTGCGCTGGCCGACCCAGAAGCTGGTGAGGCCCACGATGCCGGCCGCGGTGATCACCAGCAGCACCGCGCAGATGATGCCCATCAGGATCGCCATGCCGCGGTCGCTGTCGTACGCCCGGTGCCGTATCTGGGCGAAGCTCAGCACCCCGTCATCGGGGGCGATGATGCGCATCCGGTTCTGCGCAAGCAGTGCCTTGCGCGCTTCGCGCATGGCCGTGGCGAGCTGCCCCGGCTTGGCGCGCACGATGTAGTAGGTGCCGCCCGCGTCGTCGAGCCGACGTGGCCACAGCATGTCCTGGTAGGCATAGCCGCGCGACCAGGTATCAACCTCCTGCCGCTGCAGACGCTCGACGATGCCGACGATGGTGATCGGCGTGGTGCTCATCGTGTAGAACGTCTTGCCCAGCGCCGATCCGTCCGGATACAGCTTGTCGGCCAGCGCCTTGCTCACGATCGCCACCGGCGGCGGCTTGCTGTCGTCCGCGCCCATCGGAGCGATCTCGTCCGGCCGGAAATTGCGTCCCGCGACCAGTTTCGCTCCCAACGTGTCGAGCAAATGATCGTCGCTGATGTAAACCGATGCGTCGGTCGTCTTCTTCACCTGTTCGGGCGTCATGGTGATGAAGTCGTCCCAGCCGCCGCCGCGCAACGGATACGAATTCGAGGGTGCGGCATCGCGCACCGAGGGCAATTGCCGCAGCGCAGCGAGGTCGGACTGGATCTGCGAATCGATCTGCTTATCGGACGATTCACCCGCCCACTGGCTGTCGATCACGAACAGATCGGCTTCGTCGATGCCGGTCGGCTCGGAAAGGTGCGCAAGGCGCTGCTGGATGATGAACAAGGCATTGCAGACGATCGCCAGCGTGAGCGCGATCTGCAGTGCTATCAGCACGGTGCCGGCCCGGTGGCGGCGCAGCGCGGCAAGAATGGGCTGGATATGCATGGGGACCTCAATTGGTTTTGAGATGCCAGGCCGGCTGCACCTGCGCGGCGCGCCAGGTGGGATAAAACGCCGCCAGTACCGTCGCGAGGACTGCGACCGCAAGGGTCAGTGCGATCAGCGGCACGTCCACGTGCGCCAGCCGCGCGATCTGCGGCTTGAACAGCAGGCCCACGCCGGACACCCCTACGGCGGTCAGCAGCAATCCCAGCAAGCCACCGGTCAATCCGACAACGCCGGCCTCGATCAGGAACTGCAGGTAGATCTCGCGACGGGTCGCACCGAGTGCGCGGCGCACGCCGATTTCGCTCGCGCGGCGCAGGAACTTGGCCAGCAGCAATCCGATGGTGTTGACCAGGCAGATCGCCAGGAAGCCCGTCGAAACCAGCAAGGAGATGCGGCTCTCCGGCGGTACGACTTTCTGGTATTCCAGCCATTGGGTGACATCGCGCAAGCGCACGTTGGGCGACCAGCCGAAGCGTCCGGCCCGCTGCTGGTCGGAGGCATAGCCTTCAAGGAAGCTGCGGTAACGCGCGACCTCGCCGGCACTGTCCAGTTCCACCCACGGGTCGATCCAGACACAGTTGCTGTGCAGATAGGCGTCCCAGCCGCTGACGTCGTTCGCTTTCCCGCGGCAACTGTTGTTGCCGTCGGTGCGGATCTGCAGGTCCACCGCGCTGGTAAACGGGATGTAGAAATCCGCGGGCTCGCCGAAACCGCTCTCGCCGAACAGCGAAAAGAATCGCGGCAGCGGATTCCAGTGTCGGGTGACGCCCACGATGCGGTAGTCATGGCCGCCGAGGTTGATCTCGCGGCCCAGGCTGTTGGCACCACCGAACTGCCTGCGGTTGAACTCCTCGCTCAGCACCACCACCGCCGCGCGTGCTTTGTCCTGCGCGGTACCCCAGCCGTTGCCGTAATGGAACGGCACTTCGAACATGGGAAAGAAGGCCCCGTACACCGCGTAGCCTTTCGCCTTGACCGGCAGGCTGCCGCTTCCGCCCGGCAGCACCGGCAAGCCCACCGGGTAGAGCAACGTCTGCCGCTTCGCCGCGTGCGCGCGCATCAGCGCCATCGCATCCACATAGTTCAAGGCATCCGGCGGTTCGCCCTGCAGGTTCTGCTGCGGGCCCCAACTGTCGATCTGCGGGGTGAACAAGCGCGAGGACTTGTCCGGTATCGGATTGCCCGAAACCGCGCGGAACACCGAATACGTGATCATCGACGCCGCCACGCCGAAGCCGATCGCGATCACCATCAAGGTGGTGAGCGCCGGATTGCGTTTCAGGCTGCGCAGCGCGAGGTTGAGGTAGTAGGCGAACATGCAGTGTCACTCCATATTTGAGCCGCTCTCCCTTCGGGCAAAGCCGCCATCCATGGCCGAGAGCTCCGTGGCGCCGCGAAGCGGCGGGTGAGGGTACGGTTCTCGCGATTGGCAACATCGGCGCAACAGTTTTTGGTGATCCCGAACCCTCACCCCTGCCCCTCTCCCGACGGGAGAGGGGTTCAAAAGCATCACACCGTCCTGGTCGCCACCACCGGCGGCACGTTGGCGGCGCGGCGCGCCGGCGCGAACACCGCAGCCTGGCCGAGCGCCAGCACCACCGCCACGCCGGCCAGCACGTACAGCACCGGCATGCGGTCCATCTCGAAGCGGTGCATCAGCCAGAGGTTCAGGCCGACCGCCAGGATGATCCCGGCAATCGCGCCGCCGCCGGCGATCAGCAGGTTCTCGGTCTGGAAGTAGCGCAGAATGTCCACCTTGCGCGCGCCGAGCGCGCGGCGCACCCCGATCTGCTTGTGCCGCTGGCCGACCCAGAAACTGGTGAGGCCGACGATGCCGGCGCCGGTGACGCCGAGCAGGATCAGGCAGATCACGCCCATCAGGATCGCCATGCCGCGGTCGGCGCGATACGCGTGCGCACGCAGGTCCGCGAAGGACTTGATCCAGCCGCCGCCGTCGCCTTCGTCCTCGTTGATCACCCGCATCGGGTTGACCGAGAACAACGCGTCGTGCGCTTCCTTCATCGCGGCATTCAACCGTCCGGGCTTGGCGCGAATCGCGTAACGCGAAAAGTTGGCGTCGAGTCGGGTCGGGATCAGCACCGAATTCCAGACGAAGTCGTTGGCCCAGGTATCCACGCTCGGCACCTGCATGCGCTCGACTACGCCGATGATCGTGCTCGGCGAGCTGCGATCGAGATAAACCGACTTGCCGACCGCGTCGCCTTTCGGGAACAGCTTGTCCGCCAGCGCCTTGGTCACGATGATCAGCGGCGGTTTGTTCTGGCCGCGCGCGCCCATGTGGTTGACGTCCGCCGAGGTGAAATTGCGGCCCGCGACCAGGCGCAGGCCCAGCGTCTTGATCGCCTGCTCGTCGCTGAAGTAATAAGCCGCGTGCGCCGTCGAATGTTCCTGCGCCGGCTTCAACCCGATGCCGCCGGTCCAGCTCGAGTTGATCAGCGGCAGCGAATTGATCGCGACCGCCGATTCCACGTCCGGCAGGTTGCGCAGTGTCTGCACGTCGGTGCGCAGCATCGCATCCAGCTTGTCGATGGAAGCCGCGTCGTCGCCGGTGGGTGCGCCGACCCACATCTGGGTGAGCATGAACAGGTTGTTCTCGTTCATGCCGGTCGGGCGCTGGATGCGCTGGATGCGCTGGCCGATGATGAAGATCGCGTTGCACACGATCGCCAGCGTCAGCGCGATCTGCAGCGCGATCAGCACCACGCCGGCCTTGTGGCGGCGCAGCGCGGCGAGGATGGGATGGAGTGTCATGTTCGCGTCCTCAATTCGATTTCAATTGCCACGCCGGCTGCACGCTCGACGCGCGATAGGTCGGATACAGTGCCGCCAGCACCGCCGCCAGCACGGCGACGATCAAAGTCGTCAGCAGCAGCGAGACGTCCACCCGCGCGAGATCCGCGATCACCTTGGGCATCACCAGGCCGACGCCCGCCACGCCGACGCCGGTCAGCAGGATGCCGAGCACGCCGCCGGCCAGCCCGATCATTCCGCCCTCGGTGAGGAATTGCGCGTAGATCGCCGAACGCGGCGCGCCGAGCGCGCGGCGCACGCCGATCTCGCCGCTGCGGCGCAGGAATTTCGCGAGCAGCAGGCCGGCGGTGTTGACCAGGCACACGATCAGCAATCCGAGCGCCACCAGCAGCGAGACGCGCGTGTCGCTCGGCACCACGTGTTCGTAGTCGAGCCAGCTCATCAGGTCGCGCAGGCGCACGTTCGGCGCCCACTGCGGATAACGCTGGCGTGCGAAGCCCTGCAGGTAATCCTTGTAGCTCCGCGCCGCGGCCGCGCTGTCCAGTTGCGCCATGTAGGCGATCCAGATGCAGGTGGAATGCTGCAGGCCGACGAACCCGGATTCCTTGGGCATCTCGCTGCAATTGGTGTTGCCGTCGTTGGGCATGTTGGCGGCGATCGCGGTGTTGAACGGCAGCAGCAGGTCGTCGCCATCCATGTAGAAGCCGCCGGTGTTCACGATGTCGTAGAACATCGGCTGCGGATGCCAGTCCCTGAGCACGCCGACCACGCGGTAATCCCGACCCTCGATGTTCAGGGTCTTGCCGACGCTGTTGCCGCCGCCGAAGACCTTGTTGTTGAGCTTGTGGCTGATCACCACGACTTCCGAGCGATGCTCGTCGTCGGCCGCGCTCCAGCCGCTGCCGTATTCGAACGGCGCGTCCACCATCGCGAAGAATTCGCTGAACACCGCGTGCCCTCCGGTGTTGATCGGGTGCGTGCCCGGACGCGTCGGCACCACCGACGGCGTGATCATGTACATCGCCGATTGCAGATCGGCGCGGTGATCGTGCATCAACGCCACCGCGTCGTTATAGGTGAGCGCGTCCGCCGGCTCCCCGTAATGCGGATCGGTGGGATCCTTGCCGCGCGCGGACGGACCCCACGCATCGATCTGGGGCACATACAGCTTGGCCGACTTCCACGGGATCGGATCACCCGAGACCGCGCGGAACACCGACCAGGTGGTCATGGATGCGGCCACGCCGAAACCGATGGTTAGGATCATCAGCGCGGTAAGGCCCTTGCTGCGTTTCAGGCTGCGCAGGGCGAGATCGAGGTAGTAGCGGAACATGTGTTGGCCTTTGGAATGAGTGGCGCCGGCACGAGGAACGAGGGGCGAGGGATCAGTAGCGAGGGCGCACTATCGAAGCGATTCGTTGCTCGGAGCGCCCTCACTACTCGCCCCCACTCCCGCTTCACCCCTTGCTCGCCCGCATCGCCGTCGCGCCGAACGAGTAATACGGCATGTCCATGGCCAGGCCGCCGCCGCCCGGCATGGTGCCGGACGGCGCGACGCGCGAGGCCTCCGGATGCAGCATCTGCAGTTGCTCGCGCGTGGGCCGCACCTCGATCGGAGCCAGGGTGTGGATGTTCTCCACGGCCGCCGACGGTTCCTCCAGGGTGGCGCGTGCCGAAGCGTTGGCCCAGGCGCGCACGCCCGCAACGCCTGCGCTCGCGATCAGGAAGGCCCCCGTGATGGCAACGATCTGGTTCTTGTCCATGACGATCTCCTTCGTTCGAGCCCTCCCCGTTCGGGAGGGGTGAAAACCAGTCACCCGCGTTCGTTGGCCAGCGCATGCGCGCGCGCGTGGAAACGCGGTTCTTCGACGATGTCCACGGCCTGGCCGTCCACGATGTGCACGCTGCGTTGCGCGCGGGTGGCGAGTTCCGGATCGTGGGTCACCATCACGATGGTGGCGCCCTCGCGGTGGATGTCTTCCAGCAGCTCCATCACGCCGCGCGCCATCTGCGTATCCAGGTTGCCGGTCGGTTCGTCCGCGAGCAGCAGGCGCGGCGAGCCGGCCAGCGCGCGGGCGATCGCCACGCGCTGTTGCTGGCCGCCCGAGAGCTCGGCCGGGTAATGCTTCGCGCGCGAAGCCAGGCCCACGCGCTCCAGCGATTCCATGATCCGCTTGTGGCGCTCGGCGGATTTCATGCCGCGGTAACGCAGCGGGACTTCGACGTTGTCGTGCACGTTGAGGTCTGGGATCAGGTTGAAGCTCTGGAACACGAAGCCGATCTTCTCGTTGCGGATCTTCGAGCGCGCGTTGTCGTTCATGTCGCTGACGTCCACGCCGTCCAGCAGGTACTCGCCGCCGCTGAAACTTTCCAGCAGGCCGGCGATGGTGAGGAAGGTGGTCTTGCCGGAACCCGACGGCCCCATGACCGCGACGAACTCGCCTTCCTTCACGTCAATGTTGAAGTCGCGCAGCGCGTAGGTCTCCACCACTTCGGTGCGGTAGACCTTGGAGAGATGGGTCATCTTGAGCATGGTGGGTTCCTCGATGGTTTGGATTTGGATGCGGATGTCACTGTTCGGGTTGCATGGACTCAAAGCGGAAGCCGGAGCGGGAAGCGGGGAATGAAAGCTGGGGGACCGGAAGTCATGTTTCGCACTCCCGATTCCCGATTTCCGGCTTCCGCCCTAATCACTGATCGCGACCCGCTGCGCGCCGTTGAACGCGTCGGTGCCGGAGATCACGATGCGATCGCCTTCCTTCAGGCCCTGCAGGATCTCGACCTTGTCTATGGAGCTGGCGCCCACGCGGATCGGCGTCTTCGTGGCGATGCCGTCCTTCACCACATAGGCGAAGTTGCCGCCGGATTCATCCACGAACGAACCGCGCGAAACGGTCAGCACGTTGTCGCGCTTGTCCAGCACGATGCGAACGGAGAGACGCTGGTTCTGGCGCAGGTGTTCCGGCTTGGCATCGGTGAAGCGCACGCGCGCGGCGACTTCTCCATCCACCACTTCCGGCGAGATCGCGCTCACTGCGCCTTTCCAGGCGCCGCCGTTGCCGGTGATGTCGGCGGCCATGCCGACCGCGAGGTCGCGCGCGAAGCTCTCGGGCACCTTCACTTCCACTTCCAGCGCCGACAGGTCGATCACGGTGAGCAATTGCGCGTCTTTCGCCACGGTGGCGCGCGGCGCGATGAGCAACTGGCCGACCTGGCCGTTCACCGGCGAGCGCACGTTCAAATCATCCACCTGCCGCTGCAGGTCCTTGACCAGCAGCTGCTGGCGCTCCCAGGCAAGCTTCTTGGCCTTGATGTCGAAGTTCAGGCTGTCGTTGTCGAGCGAGAGGTCCTCGGTCGCATGCTTCAGCGCGATCTGCGCTTTCTCGAGCGTGCCCTGCGCGTGCGCCACTTCCATCTGCGCGATCGCGCCCTTCGCGAATGCCTTCTTGTTGCGATCCAGATCCTTTTCCGCGGTCTTCTCGTCGATCACCGCGTTCTCGTGCGCCTTCTGCAGCTCCAGGCGATGCTTGCGCGCGTCAATCTGCGCGCGCTCGTAATCCACTTGCATCGCGTCGGCGTTGGATTGTTCCTGCGCGAGCTTGTTGGTGAGTTCCGGGCTGTCTATCACCGCCAGCACCTGGCCCTGCTTGACCGTGTCGCCGGCCTTCACCTTCAGCGTGACCGCGCCACCGGAAGTGGCGTACATCGTCGGGCTGACCGCGGCAACCACGCGACCCTCGGCGGCGATGTCGCGCACGAACGGGCCGCGCTCGACGGTGGCGATGGAAATGCGCGAGGCGCTCACCGAGGCATCGGCCGAAAGCATGCGTTTCGCCCAGGGCACCAGCACTGCCAGCAGGATCAATGCCGCCACGCCCCCTCCGATCCACAGCGCACGCTTGCGCGTGGAAGGTTTGCGCTCGATCAGCCGGTCCTGCGCCGAGGTGTCGCGTATCGCCATGGTTGCTGCTCCGCTCCGTTCTCGATCGCGATGCGCGATCACGAGCCGTTTCTGCAATCGCGATGCCAAGTGGCAAAACGGCTTGGGAATGCGGTTTTCAGGCGATCCGGAAGGAAACAGGAGTGTCCGCGGACAGGGCCGGACGAGGGGCCGGACGGCTCGTTCGATCGCAGCGGACAGGTGGCTGCGACCTTTTGCCTGGATGCTGCATCCTAGCCGTGTGGAACCGTCATCTTCCTTCAGGCAAGAGGTCGAACCGGAGCTGGTCGCCGGGCTGCAGCGCGGCGACCTCGCCGCGTTCGAACGCGTCTACCGGCAGTTCGAACGCGCGGCCTGGACGCTGGCCCTGCGCCTGACCGGACGCGCCGACGTCGCGCAGGAAGTCGTGCAGGACGCGATGCTGAAAGCCTACGAGCGCGCCCGCCAGTACCGGGGCGACGCGCCATTCCCGGCGTGGTTGCGCAAGCTGGTGATCAACGAGGCGCTGATGCGCCTGCGCCACGACCGCATGCACGTCTTCGAGGTATTCACCGACACGGAACCGGATGCGGATGCAGCCGAACCCTGGACGCAGGCGGACGCAACGGCTTTGGATCGCGCGCTGAACCGCCTGCCCGACACCGCGCGCGCGGTGCTGTGGCTGTATCACGTCGAGGGCTGCACGCACGTCGAGATCGCCGAGCAGTTCGGGCGCACCGTGAGTTTTTCCAAATCGCAGCTCGCGCGCGCCACGCGGCGCCTGCGCGAATTGCTGCGGACGCAAAGCGAGACAACGCCATGCACGCTGAATTCGATCGCATGAAGGACGATGCCGCGCTGGCCGCGGCCTTGCGCGCCATGCCCGATGCGGCGCCACCGCACGACGGCTGGCCGGCGCTGGCCGCGCGCATCGCGAGGCGCCGTCGCATGCGCGCGATGCTGCGCGTTGGCGTGCCCGCGGCGCTGGCGGCCGGCGTGGCACTCGCCGCCGCCTTGCCGCATTTGTGGCCCGCACGCGCGCCCTCCGCACCGCGGGTGGCGCAACAGGAGAACGTTTCGGCAAGTACCGCGGCCGACGTGGGCGTGCTGCGCGCGCAATCGCGACGTTTGCAGGCATGGGTGCGCACCCTCGAGCACGATGGCGCGCCCCTGAGCGGCGATGCACTTGCCGGCGCGGTCGCGGTGCAGGATCGCATCGGACTGGTGGACCTGCAGCTGAGTGCCGCGACCGATCCGGCGGCCCGCGCATCCTTGTGGCAGGAGCGCAACCTCCTGCTGCAGCAGCTCGGGTTGCTGCACCTGCAACCGTACTCCGTGGCCGAGCACGCCCGGCCCACGCGCGGCGAAACGACCATCCTTTGAGAGACCCGTCATGAAACGACTCATCTTCCTGCCACTGTTGCTGTTCGCATGCGCCACGACAGCCGCCCAGCCGACCACCTCGTCCGCCGACCAGGCAGCCCGGGCCGCGCGCGAAGCAGCGCGCGCCGGCGATGACGCCGCACGGGCCGGCAACGAAGCTGCACGCGCGAGCGAAGAAGCGGCGCGCCAGGCCGCCGAAGCGCAGAAAGTCGCCGAACTGCAGAAACGCATGAACGAACTCGCACAGCGCATGGCCGAGTTGTCCGCGAAGCTCGGCGACCAGGCCAGCGCCAGCGCGCTGCGCTATCTCGCCGACGACAAGCGCGGCATGCTGGGTATCGCGCTGGATGACGATGCGGCGGGCCTGCGCGTGGGAGCCGTGACGCCGGACGGGCCGGCGGAACGTGCCGGAATTCGCGTCGGCGACGTGATCACCTCGGTGGACGGCAAGCCGGTGCGCAACGGCGGCGATTCGGAACTCGCCGGCCACCTGATCGCAGGCAAACCCGTGAGCCTTTCGGTGCTGCGCAGCGGCAAGACCCTGCAGTTCCGCATGACCCCCGAACGTTTCCAGGCCGCGGACTGGCAGGCGCTGGCGCGAACCGCGCAGGCGGCCGCGCGGCAGTCGCTCGCGAAGATGAATAGTCCGGAGTTCCGCGCGCAGCTCGATCGCGACATCGAGCAGGCGATGAAGCAGACCGAGAAGGCGCGCGCGCAGATCGCCGCGCAACGGGCCAAGGGCTTCGCCGTGAACGGCCGCTGGTTCGCGCCGTGGTGGGGATTGAACCTGGCTTCACTGAACCCGCAGCTCGGCCGCTACTTCGGAACCGACAGTGGCGCACTGGTGCTCTCCGCCGATGACAAGAGCTTTCCCGGGCTGCAATCCGGCGACGTGATCACCGCAGTGGAGGGCCATCCGGTCACGCGTCCGGGTGACGTGATGCGCGCCTTGCAGGCGTTGCCCGCGGAGGCGAAGGCGCACCTGAAGGTGTTGCGCCAGGGCAAGCAGATCGCGCTGGACATCAGGATGCCCCCGCGCGACGTCCTGCTGCCACCGGCGCCGCCCGCTCCGCCGGTCGCACCGGCCGCACCACCGCTGCCGCCGCCGCCGAAGGGAATGTCCTAGCTTCGCAGATCGCGCGCTCCGTGCGGGCGCGCGAGTCACGCGGCAAGGATCCCGTCCACCCGCCGCATCGCCGCCTCGCCCAGCTTGTCCACCGCCTCCAGCGCGCCGAGGTTCTCTTCCAGCTGCTCGCGCCTGGTCGCACCGAGCATCACGGTGGAAACGTGCGGATTCTTCAGGCACCACGCAATCGCGAGTTGCGCGGGAGAGACGCCGAGCTCCTTCGCGATCGCCACCAGTTTCTCCGCGCGCCGGATGTCCGCCCGTCCTTCCGGCGAGTCCACGCGCCCGCGCAGCCATTCGTAACCGGGCGTGTTCATCCGCGAATCCGCCGGCACGCCTTGCGAATACTTTCCGGTGAGCACGCCGGAAGCCAGCGGCGACCAGATCGTGGTGCCCATGCCGAACTCGCGGTACAGCGGCGCGTATTCCACTTCCACGCGCTCGCGATGCAAGAGGTTGTACTGCGGCTGCTCCATCGTCGGCGCGTGCAGGTGATGCGCGCGGGCAACTGCGTGCGCCTCGCGGATCGCCTCCGCCGGCCATTCGGAGGTACCCCAATACAACACCTTGCCCTGGCGGATCAGTGTGTCCATCGCCCACACGGTTTCCGCGATCGGCGTGTCGGGGTCCGGGCGGTGACAGAAGTAGAGATCCAGATAATCCACGCGCAGGCGTTGCAATGCCTGATGGCAGGCTTCCATCACGTGCTTGCGCGACAGCCCGCGCTGGGTCGGCGCCGGATCGCGCACCGCACCGAAATACACCTTGCTGGACACGCACCACGAATCGCGCGGGAAGCGCAGGTCGGCGAGCGCGTCGCCCATGATCCGCTCGGCCTCGCCGCGCGAATAGGTTTCCGCGTTGTCGAAGAAGTTCACGCCGTGGTCCCAGGCACAGGCCAGCAACTCGCGCGCGCCGCCGCGATCCACTTTCGTTCCGAAGGTCACCCACGCTCCGAAGGACAGCGCGGACAGTTGCAGGCCGGACGATCCGAGGCGACGGTATTGCATGGCGTGCTCCTTGCGAAGCCAAAGGTGACATCGTGCCACGCTTTTCAATCTCAAGACATCCGCACCCGAGACGCAGGCCATGGAAGGCCGTGTTGAAGTGAGCATTCCAGCGCTGTCGCGATGCCGCAGCGACGACGCCGAGCGCGCGAGCAAGGCGCGATTGTTTGAGCACAGGGACGTGCGAGTTCGCGCCGGCGCGCGCGAGGCGAGGAGCAAGGGCAGTCGAGCCGACACGACGTCGGCGGGACCATCGCGCTCAGCGCAAATGGCTTTGGTTACTTTCCCCGAAAGGAAAGTAACCCGCGCCGCTGGACGGCGCGGAAAAAGACATGGATGTCGTGCGGAAAGGGGCAGAAGAGTCACGGGGTCCCGGCTTGCGCCGGGATGACGGTCATGAGCCGCCGAACGCTCGCCGACATGAGTTGCGGTGCGCCCATCGCCTCACGCCTCACCTCTTTGCTACACTGCCCGCGCTCCATCGGGGAGTAGCCGGCTCCGGCTGATCCGAAGCATCCGCGTCAACATGCTTGGCCTGCCGGCCATGGCGCGGATAGTCGCGAAGCACGCGATGCGGCGAGACCGATAGTTCACGCGCGATCCGCCCGGGCCGGGAGATCGCGTGCGGATTATCGCGTCGCACACCCGGCCCATCGGAGCGTCCTTGGAAATTTTCCTGATTTCGCTCGGCGCGGTCGCACTGGCCGAGGTCGGCGACAAGACCCAGTTGCTGTCGCTGGTGCTCGCGGCGAAATACCGCAAGCCATGGCCGATCTGCCTCGGCGTGCTCATCGCCACCCTGGTCAACCACGCCATGGCCGCGGAGGTCGGCGCGTGGCTGGCGCACTGGTTGACACCCGAAGTGCAGCACTGGCTGATCGGCGCATCCTTCATCCTCGTCGCGATCTGGGCACTGTTCCCGGACAAGGCGGAGGAAAACCCGACCGGGCGCAACAGCCACGGCGTCTTCGTCGCGACGGTGATCGCGTTCTTCCTCGCCGAGATGGGCGACCGCACCCAGATCGCCACCGCGATCCTGGCCGCGCAATACCACCCGCTGTGGGAAGTGGTCGCCGGCACCACCGTGGGGATGCTGGTCGCCAACGTACCGGTGGTGTTCCTCGGCGCGCGCTTCGCGGCGAAGCTGCCGCTGCGCGCTGCGCGAATCTGCGCGTCGCTGCTGTTCGCGGCGCTGGGCGCGTGGATCCTGCTCCGTTAGTTGCCGTCTACTTCGGCGTCCCCTAATCTCGCTTGTCGCACGGCAGTTTGAAACAGGGGATGCAAATGTCCGAAAAGCACACCTACCGCTACGTCACCGACTGGAAACAGCTCGACGCGGAAACGGGCGATGCGATCCGCGCATTCTGGACGCGCGAGAACGCCAACGTCGAAGGCGAAGAGGCATTGCGTCGCGTGCAGCAGGTCGTGCTGCACGTCGTGGACGAGAACGACGAAATCGCGGCGGTCGCGACCGCGACGCCGAAAGTGCTGCCGCGCCTGGGCCAGCCGCTGTACTACTACCGCTGTTTCGTCGGCAAGGCCTGGCGTTCCGGCCGGCTGGTGCGGCCGCTGATGCGCCGAACGCAGCGCGTGCTGGAAGATTACGCACGCGAGCATGATTTCCCGTGCATCGGCGTGCTGCTGGAGCTCGAGAACGCGGGATTTGCCACTGCGCTGCAATGGGCGCACTGGAACTCCACCGGCTTCTCCTACATCGGCAAGAGTCCGCGCGGGCTGGATCTGCGCGTGTGTTATTTCCGCGGTGCGCGCCTGAAGACGCCTGCGGAAGTGCAGGCGCTGGTGCAGGAGCACATGCAAAACGCCGCCTGATGCGCATCGGCCCCTATTCCATCGAACCGCCGGTGATCCTCGCCCCGATGGCGGGGGTCACCGACAAGCCGTTCCGCCAGTTGTGCAAGCAGCTCGGCGCGGGGCTGGCCGTGTCGGAAATGACCAGCGCCGATCCGCGGCTGTGGAACACGACGAAATCCCTGCGCCGCATGGACCACGCCGGCGAGCCCGACCCGGTCTCGGTGCAGATCGCCGGCTACGACCCGGCCATGCTGGCGGAAGCCGCGCGCTACAACGCCGACAACGGCGCCCAGATCATCGACATCAACATGGGCTGCCCGGCGAAGAAGGTGTGCAACGTGTGGTCGGGTTCGGCGCTGCTGCAGGACGAGCCGCTGGTCGCGCGCATCTGCCGCGCGGTGGTGCAAGCAGTGGACGTGCCGGTGACGCTGAAGATCCGCACCGGCTGGGATCGCGAGCATCGCAACGCGCTGAGCATCGCGCGCATCGCGGAAGACGCCGGCATCGCCGCGCTCGCGGTGCACGGCCGCACGCGCGCAGACAAGTACGAAGGCACCGCCGAATACGACACCATCGCCGCGGTGAAGGCGAGCGTTGCGATTCCGGTGATCGCCAATGGCGACGTGGATTCACCTGCGAAAGCACGGTTCGTACTGGATCACACGAAAGCGGACGCGGTGATGATCGGCCGCCCGGCGCAGGGCCGGCCGTGGATCTTCCGCGAGATCGCGCATTTCCTCGCCACCGGCGAATTGCTCGCCGAACCCTCCGTGCGCGAGGTACGCGACCTCCTGCTCGGCCACCTGCACGCGCTGTACGCGTTCTATGGCGAAGCGCATGGTCTGCGCATCGCGCGCAAACACCTGGGGTGGTATGCGAAAGATCGTCCGGAAAATGTCGCGTTCCGCTCCGTGGTCAACCGTGCCGAAACCGCTTCGGAACAATTGCGACTCACCGCGGAGTATTTCCATGCCCTGGAAGCCGGCGCGGAAACGGAGTTCGCCGCGGCGGCGTGAGGCCAGACGCTTCTTCGTCATTCCGGGGCGACCCGAAGGGTCGAACCCGGAATCTGCTGTTCAATTCCGAAGGCAAAAGCAGATTCCGGGTTCCATCGCGATGAAGCTGCGATGGCCCCGGAATGACGATCATCCGGTATCGAGCAAGTCCCGGATTCCGCTTCGCTGCATCCGGGCTACGATTCACGCAAACCCGGCCGCGCCCATGTATCATGGCCGGCTTGATTCATCCTTCCATCCGTATATAGGGATACAAGCCACGATGAGCAGCTACCTGTTCACTTCCGAGTCGGTCTCCGAAGGCCATCCGGACAAGGTCGCCGACCAGATTTCCGACGCCGTGCTGGACGCGATCATCGCGCAGGACAAGCGCGCGCGCGTGGCTTGCGAAACCATGGTCAAGACCGGCGTGGCGATTGTCGGCGGCGAGATCACCACCAGCGCGTGGATCGACCTCGAAGCGCTGACCCGCAAGGTGATCCTCGACATCGGCTACGACTCCTCGCGCGTCGGCTTCGACGGCGCGACCTGCGGCGTGCTGAACCTGATCGGCAAGCAGTCGCCGGACATCAACCAGGGCGTGGATCGCAAGAAGCCCGAGGAACAGGGCGCCGGCGACCAGGGCCTGATGTTCGGCTACGCCTGCAACGAGGCGCCGGAATTCATGCCCGCGCCGATCTACTACTCGCACCGGCTGGTCGAGCAGCAGGCGGCCGTGCGCAAGAAGGGCAAGCTGCCGTGGCTGCGCCCGGACGCCAAGTCGCAGGTCACGCTGCGCTACGACGACGCGCACAAGGTGATCGGCCTCGATGCCGTGGTGCTCTCCACCCAGCACGATCCGGAGATCAAGTACGCCGATCTGGCCGAAGGCGTGCGCGAGCTGATCCTCAAGCCCGTGCTGCCGAAGAAGTGGCTGGCCGCGCTGCCCAAGAACAAGGTGCACATCAACCCGACCGGCAAGTTCGTGATCGGCGGGCCGGTGGGCGACTGCGGCCTGACCGGCCGCAAGATCATCGTGGACACCTACGGCGGCATGGCCCGCCACGGCGGCGGCGCGTTCTCCGGCAAGGATCCGTCGAAGGTGGACCGCTCGGCCGCGTATGCTGCGCGTTACGTGGCGAAGAACATCGTCGCCGCGGGCCTCGCGGATCGCTGCGAATTGCAGGTGTCCTACGCAATCGGCGTGGCCGAGCCGACCTCGATCTCGGTCACCACTTTCGGCACCGGCAAGATCAGCGACGAGAAGATCGAAAAGCTGGTGCGCAAGCACTTCGACCTGCGCCCGTACGGCATCATCAAGATGCTCGACCTGATCCACCCGATGTACCAGCTCACCGCCGCCTACGGCCACTTCGGCCGCACGCCGTTCAAGCACACCTACAAGTGGACCGAGCGCGAGAAGGGCAAGGAAGTGAAGAAGTCCGAAGTCGCCACCGCCTTCTCGTGGGAAAAGACCGACCGCGCCGAGGAACTGCGCAAGGCGGCGGGCCTCAAGAAATAACCCGAACCGTCATTCCGGACACCGCGCAGCGGCGATCCGGAATCTGCTTTGAAACGGGCCGCTTGCGGCCACGGAGTTCTTTGCCAGGGATGGCAGCTCTGGATCCGCAGTGCCAGTCCCATTCATCCTTTCATCGCGACGAAAGGATATACAATTTCGTCCTCGCCGCCGAGGGGCGCTGCGACTCCGTGCAAACCGGAGCCAGGCTCGGCGGATGTTGTTTTTTGACAAACCGCGCCCGTTCAAGGAGTCCGTCCGGACTCACCACAACGGAGCCATGCCATGAACGCTGTCGCCAAAGATTCCGCCTCGCACGACTTCAAGGTGCGCGACCTCACCCTCGCCGACCTCGGCCGCAAACGCATCGGGATGGCGGAAGCCGAAATGCCGGGCCTGATGCAGATCCGCGCGCGCTATGCGCCGCAGCAGCCGCTGAAAGGCGTGCGCGTCACGGGCTCGCTGCACATGACCAAGGAAACCGCGGTGCTGATCGAGACGCTGGCGGCGCTCGGCGCCTCGGTGCGCTGGGCTTCGTGCAACATCTTCTCGACCCAGGACGACGCCGCCGCGGCGATCGCCGCCGCCGGCATCCCGGTGTTCGCGTGGAAGGGCGAGACGCTGGAGGAATACTGGGACTGCACGCTGGACGCGCTGACGCATCCTGGCATGCGCGGCCCCGAGCTGATCGTGGACGACGGCGGCGACGCCACGCTGCTGATCCACAAGGGCGTGGAGATGGAAGACGGTTCGAACTGGGTGGACTCGCCCGGTGCGAACCACGAGGAACAGGTCATCAAGGACCTGCTGAAGAAGACGCGCACCGAGCGCCCCGGTTTCTGGAAGAAGGTCGCGAGCGAATGGCGCGGCGTGTCCGAGGAAACCACCACTGGCGTGCATCGTCTCTACCAGATGATGGAAGCGGGCAAGCTGCTGGTGCCGGCGATCAACGTCAACGACTCGGTCACCAAGAGCAAGTTCGACAACCTCTACGGCTGCCGCGAGTCGCTGGCCGACGGCATCAAGCGCGCCACCGACCTGATGGTCGCGGGCAAGGTCGCGGTGGTGTGCGGCTACGGCGACGTCGGCAAGGGTTCGGCGCATTCGCTGAAGGGCTTCGGCGCGCGCGTGATCGTCACCGAGATCGATCCGATCAACGCACTGCAGGCGGCGATGGAAGGTTTCCAGGTGACCACCGTCGAGGAAACGCTCGGGATCGGCGACATCTACGTCACCACCACCGGCAATCGCGACGTGATCACGCTGGAACACATGCAGCGCATGAAGCACAACGCGCTGGTGTGCAACATCGGCCACTTCGACAACGAGATCCAGGTGGATCGCCTGCAGCAGACCGCCCGGCGCGAGAACATCAAGCCGCAGGTGGATCGCTACGTTTTCCCGAACGGCAATGCCATCTACCTGCTGGCCGAAGGGCGCCTGGTGAACCTCGGCTGCGCGCACGGGCACCCCGCGTTCGTGATGTCCAATTCGTTCTCCAACCAGACGCTGGCGCAGATCGACCTCTGGCAGCACAAGGACACCTACGAGAAGACCGTCTACCGCCTGCCGAAGAAGCTCGACGAGGAAGTCGCGCGCCTGCACCTGGAGCAGATCGGCGTGAAGCTGACGCGCCTGACCAAAGAGCAGGCCGATTACCTCGGCGTGCCGGTGGAGGGGCCGTACAAGCCCGAGCATTACCGGTATTGACCTGGGAGACGACGTGGAGTCAAAGGTCAAAAGTCAAAGGTCAAAAGAAAGCGTCGTCGGGGCAACCCGGCAACGCTTTCGGCCTTCGCACTACGACCTGATCGTCTGGCAGGAAGCGATGCGGCTTGCGAAGGATGTGTACGCCGCATCGGCAACATTCCCGAAAGAGGACCGCTACGGACTTGCCAGCCAGATGCGGCGCGCCGCGGTCAGCGTTCCCTCCAATATTGCTGAAGGCGCAGCTCGCGGAAGTTTGCCTGAGCTTGGCCGCTTCCTGTTGATCGCGCGAGGGTCGTTGTTGGAACTCGATACCCAGCTATGGCTGGCACGGGAACTCGGCTACGACCTGGATCACCCTCCATTGCGGGCTCGAATTGAAGCGCTTTGCATCAAGCTGAACAGCTTGATCGCATCGAATCGCAAATCAAAGCGAAAGCCGGATCTGGTTGACCTTTGACCTTTGACTTTTGACAGGCAAGCGCTCATGACTCCACCTGCCATCTCCCTGGAATTTTTCCCCCCGAAAACTCCCGAGCAGATCAGCCAACTCGAGCGCGCGCTGCCGCGGCTGAAGGCGCTGGCGCCGGAGTACGTCAGCGTCACCTTCGGTGCCGGCGGTTCCACGCTGACGCACACGCCGCGCACGGTGCGGCACCTGCGCGAGGCGCACGGTCTGGAGGTGGCGCCGCACGTGTCGTGCATGGGCGGTTCGCGCGAGGAGATCGGCGCCTTGCTGGAACAGTACAAGGCGATGGGCTGCAAGCGGATCGTCGCGCTGCGCGGCGACCTGCCCTCCGGCATGGCCACGCCCGGCGATTTCCGCTATGCCTCGGAACTGGTGGACTTCATCCGCCGCGGGCACGACGGATTCTTCCGGATCGAGGTCGCGTGCTATCCGGAATGCCACCCGCAATCCGAACACGCGCAGTCGGACCTCAGGCATTTCAAGGCCAAGGTGGACGCCGGCGCCAATGGCGCGATCACGCAGTACTTCTACAACGCCGATGCGTACTTCCGTTTCGTGGACGATGCGCGCCGCGCGGGGGTGGACATCCCGATCGTGCCAGGGGTGATGCCGATTTCCAATTTCGCGCAGTTGCGGCGCTTCTCGGAAATGTGCGGCGCCGAGATCCCGCGCTGGATCGGCAAGCGCATGGCCGCCTATGGCGACGATGCGGACGCGATCCGCGAGTTCGGCGCGGATATCGTCGCCGCGCTGTGCCAGCGATTGCTGGACGGCGGCGCACCTGGCCTGCACGTGTACACCCTCAACCGTGCGCGCGCGACGGTGGCCGTGCTGGAGAGGCTGCACACCGCTCGCCCTGCCCGCTGAATAGATTTACCCGCAGCCGCGCCACCCGCACTGGAAAGAGCACGAGCGCGCGCCCGCTTGCTTGCTCTGCACCCTTTGCTCTCCATCGCTCCGGGCATCACGCTTTCCGCACCCGCCGGAACCTACCTTGCCGCAATGCGCGCGCTCCTGTTGCTCGTTTTGGCGGTCCCGCTGCTGTGCATTGCACGCGGCGCGCACGCGCAGATCCATCGCTGCCTCGGCGCGCGCGGCGAGCCGGTGTTCACCGACCAGCCTTGCGGCTCGGCCGAATTGTCGGCGGGCGTGGTGAGCGGCGATCTCGATCGCGACGCCCAGGCGAATGCCGACGATACGATGGTCCAGGGTGGCAGCCTCATCGCGGCCGCCTGCCCGCAGTCGCCCGAAGAGGTGCGGGACCGCATCGCGGTGGCGTTCAACGATGACAACGTCAATGCACTGGCCGGACTGTTCGATTGGCGCGGCTTTTCGCACGCCGGCGCCGACGCGCGGCTGAAAGACTTCACGCGCTGGTTGAGGCAGCCGCTCGTCGGCGTGCAATTTTCCGGCGCGGCGGATCCTTCCGGCGCCCGGCCCGATGACCTCGACTACGCACCGGTGGACCCGTCAGGTCTCACCGTGTTGACATCGTCGGATGCGCGCAGCTTCGGGCTTGCGCAAAGAGGTGGTTGCTGGTGGTTGTCGTTCTGACGCTTCGTTGAGCGATGCGGCGCGGTTATCATTCGCGCTTTCCCACGGAGCGCACGCATGCCCGCGCAAACCTACCCCGAATGGATCTGGCACAACGGCGCGGTGAAACCGTGGCGCGAGGCGACCGTGCACGTGATGGCGCATGCGCTGCACTACGGCTCGTCGGTATTCGAGGGCATCCGCAGCTACAAGACGCCGAACGGCGCGGCGATTTTCCGGTTGTCCGATCACCTGAAGCGCCTGTACCTTTCGGCCAGGGTTTACGACATCGCGATCCCGTACGCGCTGGAAGAGCTGGCCTCCGCATGCCGGGAGGTGCTGAAGGCGAACAAGCTCGAACAGGCCTACCTGCGACCGGTGGCGTTCCGCGGACTGGGCGGATTCGGACTGGCCGCAGAAACGCCCACCGACGTCGCGGTCGCGACCTGGCCGATGGGCCCGTATCTCGGCCCGGAGGCGCTGGCGAACGGCATCACCGCGTGCGTATCGTCCTGGCAACGGATGGCGCCGAACACGATTCCGGCCGGGGCCAAGGCCGGCGGCAATTATCTTTCCGGGCAACTGATCGCACGCGAGGCGCGCCGACTCGGTTTCGGCGAAGGCATCGCACTGGCTTCAACCGGATTGCTCAGCGAAGGTGCCGGCGAAAACCTCTTCCTGGTGATGGACGGCGCGCTGCACACCGCGCCGGTGAGTGCGGCGCTTTTGAACGGCATCACCCGCCACACATTGATTACGCTGGCGCGCGCCGATGGCATCGAGGTGATCGAGCGCGACCTGCCGCGCGAATATCTCTATCTCGCGGACGAAGTCTTCATGTGCGGCACCGCCGCGGAAATCACGCCGATCCGCGAAGTGGACGGCAAGAAAGTCGGCGCCGGCAAGGCGGGCCCGCTCACGCGCCGGCTGCAGGAACTGTACTTCGGCCTGTTCGACGGACGGACTCACGACGAATACGGCTGGCTGGAACCGTTGTAGGTCGAACATTCGGCGTTTGCGATCTGCCTTGAATGGCAGATCGCGCCGCATGTGAGGGTGAGGCATGGATGCCGATCGGAGAAGGCACCAGGGACGGTTGCTTGCCGGAATGGCGCCTCGCGCCAGTCGCCGGCAAGCCGGCTCCTACGACGAGCGGAAATCCAGCGTCGCAACCGCCCCGCGTTCCGCGCGCGGCGTCAGCGACACGCGCCAGCCGTAGAGCTCGCACAGCCGGCGCACGATCGCCAGGCCCAGCCCGGCGCCCTTCACCGTCTGCCCTTCGCCACGCACGCCGCGCTCGAAAAGGTGTTCGGCCTGGTCGGGCTTGATGCCGGGCCCGGTGTCCTCGACCAGCACGCGGTCGCCCTGCACGCGTACCACCACCTCGCCTTCCAGCGTGTACTTGCAGGCGTTGCCAACCAGGTTGCCCAACGCCACCGCCACCACCGATGACGGCGCCTCCACCGTCGCCCGGGCCTCGACCTCCGCACGCAGTTCGATGGGCTTGCGGCCAAGATCCGGACGGTGGGTGTCGATGATTTCTTCCACCACCTTGGCCACGTCGGTGGTTTCGCCATCGACCGGGCCGGACTTCTCGGCGCGCGACAGCAGCAGCAGCGCCTGGGTCAGTTCGGTGGACTGGCGTACCGCGCGCTCGATGCGTTGCAGCCGGGTGTGCAGCTTTTCCGGAAGATCGGGCGTGGACATCAGCAATTCGGTGGTACTGGCGATCACCGCCAGCGGCGTGCGCAATTCGTGGCTGACGTCGGAATTGAATTCCCGGTCGCGCTGGATCAACGCGCGCTGGCGCTGCGCGTAGTCGTCCAGCGCCACCGCCAGCTCGCCCACCTCGTCTTCCGCGAAGTGCGGCGCCAGTGGTTCCAGCTGCTGGCCACTGCGGAACGCACGCAGGCGCCGCGCCAGGTCGGTGACCGGACGCATCACCCGCCGCGACAGCCAGTAGCCGACCGCCAGCGACAGCAACGTGAACAAGACCACCACCGCGATCACGCCGGTGATCAACTGGCGCTTGCCCAGGCTCTCACGGCTGATGTCGTAGGTGAGGAACGCATCCAGGCCGTACTTGTGGGCGACCGCCAACTTGTAGTGCCGCGGCTTGCCGTCGCTGCCGCCATGCATGTCATACACGCCAGGCGCAAGCCCCTGCCACGCCAAGGGCGCCTGGTACACGGTGCGGTCGCTCCACAACCAGCCTTCCACCAACTTGGAGCGCAGCGGCTGGTCGGGGTGCTGATGCTTGTTCTCCAGCGCCTGCTGGACGTCGGCCTCGAGGCTCTGGTTGATCAGCTGGTTTTCGACCTTGGCGCGCACATA
>DASVDY010000169.1:0-5413 GCA_036380855.1 Rhodanobacteraceae bacterium | reverse complement strand
CACATGCCGCGGCAGCGTACCCTGCACCAGCGCCAGCAGTTCGTCCTTGCCCTTCTCCGCCAGCTTCGCCTCGAGCTCGTAGGCCTTGTCGAAGTAGTCGGCGATGGCGTGCTTGTAGCGGTTGGTGACGAACACCAGGGTGTCCGCGCCCGCCTCCACCGCTTCGTCGACGGCGTACTGGATCAGCGGACGGTCCAGCACCGGCAGCATCTCTTTCGCCACCACCTTGGTGGCAGGCAGGAACCGCGTGCCGAGACCGGCGACCGGGAAGACTACCTTGCGCAAACGCTTGGTCATCCTGCTTCCTCTGCGTCATGGCGCCGGAACGGCACCACGTTGTCACTCTCGTGAGCATCGCGCCAGCTGTACGACGGCAGCACGCTGGACACGCACTGCCTGAGCGCATCCTCGTCGAACGCCGTCACCGCCTGCGCGGCGCGCGCGAACTGCGCCTCGAGCAGCTCCCACGCCACCGCCCGCGGCTGCGCCAGGAAGATCTTGGCGTGCGTGGTGGCGCTGTAGTTCTCGAGCGGATGGAACAGTTCCTCGAACAGCTTCTCGCCGGGCCGCAATCCCGTGAAGACGATCGCCACGTCGCGGCCCGGCACCTTGCCCGCCAGGCGGATCATCTGCTCGGCGAGGTCGCGGATCTTCACCGGTTCGCCCATGTCCAGCGCGAAGATCTCGCCGCCCCTGCCCAGGGCCGCCGCCTGCAGGATCAGCTGGCAGGCTTCCGGGATGGTCATGAAGTAGCGCGAGATCTCGGGGTGGGTCACGGTGACCGGTCCACCGCGGCGGATCTGTTCGCGGAACAGCGGCACGACCGATCCCGCCGAATCGAGCACGTTGCCGAACCGCACGGTGATGAAACGCGTGCGCGAACGGGCCGCCAGGTTCTGGCACCAGATCTCGGCGAGGCGCTTGCATGCGCCCATCACGCTGGTCGGGTTCACCGCCTTGTCGGTGGAGATCAGCACGAAGGTCTCGGCACCATGGCGGTCGGCGGCGTCCGCGACGTAACGCGTGCCCAGCACGTTGTTGCGGAAGGCTTCCCGCAACTGCCCTTGCAGCAGCGGCACGTGCTTGTACGCGGCAGCGTGGAACACCGCCTGCGGGCGCGCGATCGCAAAGGCGCGCTCCACCGCCGCGGCGTCGCTGGCATCGGCCAGGATCGGCTGGATTTCCAGTTCGGGATAGGTGGTCCGCAGTTCGAGCTCGATGCGGTAGAGATTGAATTCCGAGGTCTCGAGCACGGTCAGCGAAGCGGCGCCGAGCCGTGCCACCTGGCGGCACAGCTCGGAACCGATCGAGCCGCCGCCGCCGGTCACCATCACCCGGCGTCCGCTGATCTGCTTGCGGATGGCGGTCCAGTCGAGCGTGACGGTCTCGCGGCCGAGCAGATCCTCGATCGCAACCTCTTTCAGCTCGTTGAACTGCGCGCGTCCGGCGATCACGTCGTCCAGTCGCGGCACCGTGCGGAACGGCAGGCCGGTCGTTTCGCAGAGTTGCACCACCCGCCGCATCTGCGCGGTACTGGCCGAGGGCATGGCGATAAGCAGCATCTCGGCCGCGACCTCGCGCGCCAAGACGCCAAGGTCCTTCAACTCACCCAATACCGGCACGCCATGCACACGGGCGCCGACCAGCTGCGCACTGTCGTCGATGAAACCGACCGGTTCGTAGCGGGTGTCGCGGCGCAAGTCGCGCACCAGCGTCTCGCCGGCGCGGCCGGCGCCGAGGATCAGCACGCGCTTGGCCGGCGTGGTCTGGAACAGGTCGACCCGGCTGTCCTTCCAGTAGCGATAGGCGAGACGCGGCGTGCCCAGCAGCACGCACAACAGAACCGGGTAGATCAGCAGCACCGAACGCGGCACGCCGGCCAGACGGCTGTACAGGAACAACGCCAGGCCGATGCCCACCGAGCCGACGATGCTCGCGCGCAGGATATTCCACAGATCCGGCAGGCTGGCGAACCGCCAAAGCCCCTTGTACAGCCCGGTCCAGGCGAAGACGCCGCCCTGTACCGCCAGCACGATCAGCAGGTCGATCGACAGCCAGGGCATCGGCTGGGCATTCGGCACGAGCGCGTAGCGCGCCGCGTTGGCAAGCATCCAGGCGACGGCGACCATCAACAGGTCGTGCAGCACCACGGCGCTGCGCGGGTGGATCGCGCGGATCAGCTTACGCAAGCTCATGCAGTGCCCTCCGATGCACGCGCGCGATACAGGCGCGCTTGCCGATCATCCATGCCAGGCCGCTGAGGCCGTAGAACCCGATGCAAATCATTGCTGCGAAGCTTGACCAGATCGCAGCTGCCGCGGTGGCGGGCACGACGGCGAGCACGTTCCAGCCGAGATAGCGTGCGTCCGCCCCCGCGTGTGTGCAGCCGCTGCGCACCAGCCACTGGTACAGGTGTTCGCGGTGCGCAGTGTACCAAGCCCGGCCGCGAACCATGCGGTCGAACAGGGTGAGCGTGGCGTCCACGACGAAGGTCGAGAGCAGCACCAGCACCGCCCACACCAGCTCTGGATGACGGGTCGCCAGCAAGCCGGCCAGCGCAGCCAGCCAGAGGCCCAGCGCACCGCTGCCGACGTCGCCCATGAAGATGCGGGCGGGTGGCCGATTGAACAGCAGGAAACCCAGACTTGCCGCCGCCGTTACCAGGCCGCCCCCGGCCAGGGCGACATCGCCGCGCTGCTGCGCCAGCGTCGCGATGCCCGCACCGACGAACACGGTCTGCAGGCCGAGCAGTCCGTCGATGCCGTCCATGAAGTTGTGGAGGTTGATCGACCACGCGGCGAAGAGCGCCGTCGCCAGCAACCACGGCCAGCGGCCGGGTGGAATGCCGTCGAATGCCGCAGGCGACACGCTCCACAGCACGGCGATCGCCGCCAGCAAGGCCGCGAGCAGGTGCACGCCGAGCCGCGGCAGCACGGCCAGGGAGCGATGATCGTCCCACCAGCCGATCGCGGCCACCATGGCGGTGGCGAGAAGCAGTCCCGATACTGTCGCCGACGGGACGTCGCCGGGCAGTCCCAGCAACGCCGCCGGCGCGGTCAGCAGCAGGCCAACGACCAAACCGAGACCACCGCCGCGCGGCGTCGGCATGGAGTGCGAGCGGCGGCGGCCGGGGTGGTCGAGCATGCCGCGCCGCTGCGCGTAGGCCAGCGTCGCCCACACCAGCACGGCGGACAGACCGAAGGCCGCCGCGCACGCCAGCAGGATTGCGGCTGCCTGCTGCGCCATCGTCATCGCGCTACTCGTTGGCGACGCCGTGGATCGGTCGCACGCTGCCCCAGCTCTTGCAGCTCGGGCACTGCCAGTGGTGCGCCTTGGCCCCGAATCCGCACTTGCTGCAGCGGTACATCGCCTGCCCTTCCAGCAGTTTGCGGGTGAGGTCACGCAGGATCAAGAAGTTCTCGCGGGCCTCGCCGGTGGTCTTGTCGAGGGTCGCGTCGATCAGCGCCATCAGGCCGCGCACCGATGGCCGATGGCGCAACTGGTGGGTGAGGAAGTCGATGGCCGCGCGCTCGCCGTCGCGACCCGCGTACAGCCGCGTCAGCGCCAGCACCGGAGAAATGCCCTGGTAGCGTTCGAGGATGTCGGTGAGGAATACCTCGGCGCGCGCCATCTGCTGCGCGCGCGCGTAGCAGTCGAGCAGTGGCGGCAGGATCTCCGGCACGAACTCGACGTCGCAGCGGGCGGCGCGCTCGAACGCCTCGATAGCACCGTCGTGATCGCCCTCGTCGGCGCGCAGGTGGCCGCAGATCAGATGCGCGCGCACGCAGTCGGCCTGGCTGGCGAACGCCTGGTCGAGATACGCGTGCGCATCCGCCCGTGCGCCGTGCGTACGCGACTGCTCCGCCAGTTCGCAATAGAACTGCGCGATCACCGCCGCCTGCGATTCGCCGGTCATCTGCTCGAGCCGGCGCGCGTGGTCGATCGCCTTGTGCCAATCGCGCTCGTGCTGGTAGATCGCGATCAGGTGCTTCAGCGCCGACGGCGCGTGCGCGTTCATCGCCACCAGGTCGGAGAACAACGTCTCCGCGCGATCGAGCAGGCCGGCGCGCATGTAGTCCTCGCCCAGCTCCAGCAGGGCGACGGTCTTTTCGCGGTCGCTGAGGTTGGGGCGCGCGATCAGGTGCTGGTGTACGCGGATCGCGCGCTCGACCTCACCGCGGCGGCGGAACAGATTGCCCAGCGCCAGGTGCGTCTCGACCGTGTCGCGGTTGAACTCCGCCAGCTGCAGGAACACCTCGATGGCCTTGTCCTGCTGCTCGTTCAGCAGATAGTTGAGGCCACGGAAGTAGCTGGACGAAAGTTCGTTGACCCGCGCGCCCGAACTGCGCGCGAGGCTGCGTCGCCCGATCAGCCAGCCCGACCAGGCCGCCACCGGCAGCAGCAGGCACAGCACCACGTACCAGAGCGTCATGCGCGAACTTCAGGTGTGCCGGCCGTATCGGTTTGCGCGCGCGAGAGATCGCGCACCCGGCGCCGATGCCGGGTGGTCAATCCCGCCCATGCGAGCGCACCGCCGAGCAGCCAGCCGAGCAGCAATGCAGCCAACAGGGCCGCACCTTTCGGCAGATCGATGCGGCCGATCAGGAAATCGTAGGTGACGCTGTCGGCGTTGACCGCGCCGAAAGCCGCGCCGAGCACGGCGAACAGCAGCAGGATGAGTACGATGGCGAGGCGCATTGACGTTCCCTCAACGCGCCGACTTTACCTGAACGGACACGGCGCGCACAGGCGCACCGGGACGCCTTTCGGGGCCGGTTCAGACAATCGGTTCGCCGCTGCTTGCGGCGTGGTTGACGCGCTCGCGCATTTCCTTGCCCGGCTTGAAATGCGGCACGTACTTGCCGGGCAGCGCGACCGTGGCGCCCGTCTTCGGGTTGCGGCCCATGCGCGGCGGCCGGAAATGCAGCGAGAAGCTGCCGAAGCCGCGTACCTCGATGCGTTCGCCGGAAGACAGCGCGTGGCTCATCTGCTCGAGCAGGCTCTTGACCGCCAGCTCGACGTCGCCGAACGCAAGATGGGTCTGACGCTTGGCAAGCGCCTCGATCAGTTCGGACTTGGTCATGGTTCCCCTGTTCCCGTCGGGGTCGCTGCGCACGAAGATGCGCGGTTTCGCTGACTCGAAACGGCGGGGCGGCATGACGCCGCCCCGCTTGTTGCTCGTTACTCCGACTTGTTCATCTGTTCTTTCAGCAGGGCGCCGAGCTTGGTGGTGCCGCCCGAGGCGCTCTGGTATTCCTCCAGCGCCTGCTGCAGTTCTTCCTCGTCCTTGGCGCGAATCGACAGCTGCAGCATCCGGCCCTTGCGGTCCATGCCGACGAACTTGGCCTCGACCTTGTCGCCGACCTTGAGGTGCTGGGTCGCGTCCTCGATGCGCTGCTTGGCGATGTCGTTG
>DASVDY010000168.1:0-4524 GCA_036380855.1 Rhodanobacteraceae bacterium | reverse complement strand
TCGTCGAGGTCGGTCGCCTGCTCGTCCACGTAACCGGTCTTCAGGCGGAAATCTATGCGCGACTGCTGGCAATCGATCGCGAGCATGCACGCGCCCGCCATCACCGCCGCCAGCGGCTGCGCGCCGCCCATGCCGCCCAGGCCCGCGGTGAGTATCCACTTGCCTTGCAGATTGCCGCCGTAATGCTGGCGGCCCATCTCGACGAAGGTCTCGTAAGTGCCCTGCACGATGCCCTGGCTGCCGATGTAGATCCACGAGCCGGCCGTCATCTGGCCGAACATCATCAGGCCCTTCTTGTCCAGTTCGTG
Source organism: Rhodanobacteraceae bacterium (assembly GCA_036380855.1). GTDB lineage: Bacteria > Pseudomonadota > Gammaproteobacteria > Xanthomonadales > Rhodanobacteraceae > 66-474. The sequence continues at coordinate 4,216 of DASVDY010000168.1, read as the reverse complement.
GAAGTGTTCCCACGTCGCCCAGTGCGGCACCAGGTTGGAATTGGCGATCAGCACGCGCGGCGCATCGGCATGGGTTTTGAACACGCCGACCGGCTTGCCCGATTGCACCAGCAGGGTTTCGTCCTCGTTCAATTCGCGCAACGAACGCAGGATCGCGTCGAAGCATTCCCAGTTGCGCGCGGCGCGGCCGATGCCGCCGTACACCACGAGCTCGGCCGGATTCTCCGCGACCTCGGGGTCGAGGTTGTGCTGGATCATCCGGTACGGCGCCTCGATCAGCCAGTTCTTGCACGTGAGCTGCGTGCCGCGCGGCGGATGGATCTCGCGCGTGGTGTCAATGCGGGTGGGTGCGTTCATGGGCAGACTCCTGCAACAACGGCCAATCCGCGATTATAGTCACGGCAATGCATCGCAGGCCGAGGTGGAAGATGGACGCCGATTTCTGGTTGCAGCGCTGGCAGGAGGATCGCACCGGCTGGCATCGCGACGCGGTAATGCCGCTGCTGGAGAAGCACTGGCCGGCGCTGCAGGTGCCGCACGGCACGCGCGTGCTGGTGCCGCTTTGCGGCAAGTCGCTGGACATGCCATGGCTCGCCTCACAGGGCTTGCGCGTGCGCGGCGTGGAATTGTCGCCTCTGGCAGTCGAACGATTCTTCGCGGAACACAAGCTCTCGCCGCGGTCGCGCGAACTGCCCTACGGCACGCATTGCAGCGCCGGCGACATCGAAATCATCAACGCCGATATCTTCGAAGTGGATGCGGCCCAGTTCGCGAATTGCGGCGCGATCTACGACCGCGCCGCGCTGATCGCGCTGCCGCCGCCGATGCGCGAGCGCTATGCGCGCGCCGTGTACGGCGCCCTGCCCGCCGGCTGCCGCGGCCTGCTGATCGTACTGGAATATCCGCAGCACGAAATGGAAGGCCCGCCGTTCTCGGTGGAAGAGCGCGAGGTGCATCGGCTGTTCGGCGAACACTGGGACATCGAACTGCTCGAGCGTCGAGACATCCTGGATGCGCAGCCGTCGTTCGCCGAACAGGGCGTGACCGCGCTGCACACTGCGGTGTACAAGCTGCGGAAGCGCTGACGCCCCACAAACCTCGTCATTCCGGACGCGGCGAAGCCGCGATCCGGAATCTGCTCTTGTCCGGAGGAAAGCAGATTCCGGGTTCCGTGCTGCGCACAGCCCCGGAATGACGTAGTGGAGGTGGTCCGGCAAAGCCGAGCCGCGCCAAGGCAAGGCTCAGAAGGCGGGCCAAGACCCTGAAGGCCTTCAAGGCGGGTCAAGACCCGCCCTACGAAGCAGGCAGCCTGCGAGCAGGCGAGCGCCGCCGCGCGCGTTCAACCGCGCAGCATGCGCATTGCCGCTTCCGGATAACGCGCGCCCGCCGCGGCATCGCGCGGAAAGATCGCGTCAATCGCGGCGAGGTCGTCGCCTGACAGTTCGACTTCCAGCGCGCCGAGGTTCTCGTCCAGGTATTTCACGCGCTTGGTGCCGGGAATCGGCACGATGTATTCGCCCTGCGCCAGCACCCAGGCCAGCGCGAACTGTGCCGGCGTGCAGCCCTTCGCGTCGGCAAGTTCGCGCACCTTGTCCACCAGTGCGAGATTCCTGGCGAAGTTGTCGCCTTCGAAGCGCGGATTGTTGCGGCGGAAATCATCCGCGCCGAAATCGTCCGGGCTCCTGATCGCGCCGGTGAGGAAACCGCGGCCCAGCGGCGAATACGGCACGAAGCCGATGCCCAGGTTTTCACAGGTTTGCAGGATCCCGTCCTCGGGATCGCGCGTCCACAGCGAATATTCGCTCTGCACCGCGGCGATCGCGTGCACCTCGTGCGCGCGTTCGATCGTCTGCGCGGAAGGCTCGGACAGGCCGAGGAAGCGCACCTTGCCCGCCTGCACCAGCTCGGCCATCGCACCGACGGTTTCCTCGATCGGCACGTCGCGATCCACGCGATGCTGGTAGTAGAGATCAATGTGGTCCACGCCCAGCCGCTTCAGGCTGGCGTCGCAGGCGGCGCGCACGTACTCGGGACGGCCGTTGATGCGGCGCCTCGAGGGATCGTCCGGATCGCGCACGATGCCGAACTTGGTGGCGAGGAAGGCCTCGTCGCGGCGGTCGCGGATGGCCTTGCCGACCAGTTGTTCGTTCGCCCCGCTGCCGTACATGTCGGCCGTGTCGAGGAAATTCAGTCCTTCGTCGAGCGCGTGATGCAGCACCCGGAGCGATTCGGCGTCGTCGCGCGCGCCATAGAACTCGCTCATGCCCATGCAGCCCAGGCCGATGGCCGAAGTGCGCGGGCCTTTCGGGCCGAGTGTGCGGGATTGCATCGTGAACCTCCTTCGTACGACCGTTTTGGGCAGGCCCTTGACGGGAACCTCCCATGGGCAAAAACTGGTAACGATTCCGCGATTATCTGGAGTCCGCGTGCGCGGCTATCAAGGCCCGGCGATTCTGCTGGCAGGCGCGGTGGCACTCAGTGCGTGCAGCAGCTCGCACCAGGATGCCGACGCCACGGTCGGCGTCGCGCCCAGCGAATCGGCCGGCAACCTGCAGGTGCTCGAAAGCGCGGCCTTCGGCTTCCGGATCGCCTATCCGAAGGGCTGGACCGCGCGGCGCGATTTCCGCGGCGGCTATCTCGCGAACGACGACTGGAAGGCCTATGCGGAGCCCGGTTCGCAGGGCACGCCGGTGGCGGCGCTGGTCGTTCCCGACTCCAACCACATCACCAATGCGGAATTGCGCATCGGCGTGAGCCGGGGGCAGGATGAGGTCCGGGCTTGCGCGGCGCTGCCGTCCTCGGCGCGCCATGGCAGCATGGCGCAAGTACAGATAGACGGCGCGGCTTTCGTGAGGTTCGACGCACGCGACGCGGCGATGAGCCACTACCTCGACGTGCACAGCTACCGCGCCGTGCACGAAGGCGCGTGCTATGCGCTCGACCTGCTGGTGTACGGGGTGAATCCGCAGGTGTACGACCCGCCGCCCCGGCCGCCCTTCTCGAAGGCACAGGCCTTCGCCGCAATGGACGGTGTGCTGCGCAGCTTCCGCTTCACGCGCTAGCGAGCGTATCCACCGCTTTGCGGAAGCGCGCTGCGATGCGTTCTTCGTCGCGATGGCGAAACCCCCGCACGACCCACTCGCCGCCCACCATCACGTCGCGCACCAGCGGTGCGTTGCCGGCGAAGAGGAAAGTGTCGAGCACGTTGCGCTCGTCGCGCGCGGCCAGCAGTGGCGAGGCGTCGTCCAGCACCAGCAGGCCGTGCCCCAATCCCGATCCGGGGTCCGCGCCGCCGCCTTCTCCGGAGGGCGCGATGCCGGAAGCCTGCGCGCCGCCCTGCACTGCCGCCTTCCACAAGGTTTCGCCGACGCTCGCGCCCGCCGCGCGCGCGGCGACGTTGCGCTTGCGCGCGGTGAGCCGCTGGCCGTATTCAAGCCAGCGCAATTCCTCGACCGGCGACACCGAAATGTGCGAATCCGAGCCGATGCCGAGCGTTCCGTACGCGTCCAGGTAACCGGCCAGCGGAAACAGGCCGTCGCCGAGGTTGGCTTCCGTCGTCGGGCACAGGCCGACGACCGCGCCGGACCTGGCGATGCTTGCCGCTTCGCTCTCATCGAGATGCGTGGCGTGGACGAGGCACCAGCGCGCATCCACGTCGGCATGATCGAGCAACCAGCGCACGGGACGCGCGCCGCGCAGCGCGACGCACTCTTCGACTTCCGCGGTCTGCTCGGCGATGTGGATGTGGATGGGCATGAAGCCCCTCTCCCCCCGGGAGAGGGGTTGGGGTGAGGGTCGAAGTTGCTGCGCTTGCGCGATGCCTTGAATGGCATCGCGCGCAGCAACTGAGGAGGAGGCAGGATGCCGACTGGAGGGTGCTCCATGGAGGGATCCTTGCGACGAATCCCACCCAAGCACATCCCGCATCGCCACCTCCGGCACCGCGCGCAACGAGTGCAGCGCGATGCCGACGCGCAGCGATGAGGTTTCCAGCGCGCGCAGGTTTTCGACCAGCCGCAAATACGCCTGCACATCCATGCCGAAGCGGCGCTGGCGATCGCTCAACGGGCGCCCGTCGAATCCGCCGGTCATGTACAGCACCGGCAGCAGGGTCAGGCCGATGCCGGCCTCCTTCGCCGCCTCGATGAGCGCCAGCGACATCGCCGCGGGATCGGCATACGGCTTGCCGTCCGGCGCGTGGTGCAGGTAATGGAAT
>DASVDY010000167.1:0-4552 GCA_036380855.1 Rhodanobacteraceae bacterium | reverse complement strand
CATCCAGGAAGGCGTGGCGCGCGCCCGCAAGCAGGATGTGATCTTCAACATCCTGAAGGCGCACGCGCGCAGCGGCGGCGGCATCTGGGCCGAAGGCGTGCTGGAAATCCTGCAGGACGGCTTCGGCTTCCTGCGCTCGGCCGACGAGTCGTACCTCGCGGGCCCCGACGACATCTACGTGTCGCCTTCGCAGATCCGCCGCTTCAACCTGCGCACCGGCGACTACGTCACCGGCCGCGTGCGGCACCCGAAGGAAGGCGAGCGCTACTTCGCGCTGCTGAAGGTGGACACCATCAACGGCGATCCGCCGGAAGCCACCAAGAACAAGCTGCTGTTCGAGAACCTGACGCCGCTGTTCCCGCGCAAGGCGTTCCACCTCGAGCGCGGCAACGGATCGTCCGAAGACATCACCGGCCGCATCCTGGACCTGATCGCGCCGGTTGGCCGCGGCCAGCGCGGCCTGATCGTGTCGCAGCCCAAAGCCGGCAAGACCATGATGCTGCAGAACGTCGCGCAGGCGATCGTGCACAACCACCCGGACGTGCACCTGATCATCCTGCTGATCGATGAGCGCCCGGAAGAAGTCACCGAGATGCAGCGCAGCGTCAAGGCGGAAGTGGTGTCCTCCACCTTCGACGAACCGGCGGTGCGCCACGTGCAGGTCGCCGAGATGGTGATCGAGCGCGCCAAGCGCCTGGTCGAGCACAAGCGCGACGTGGTGATCCTGCTGGATTCCATCACCCGCCTGGCGCGCGCCTACAACACCGTGGTGCCCTCCTCCGGCAAGGTGCTGACCGGCGGCGTGGACGCCAACGCGCTGCAGCGCCCGAAGCGCTTCTTCGGCGCGGCGCGCAACGTCGAGGAAGGCGGCTCGCTGACCATCCTCGCCACCGCGCTGATTGATACCGGCAGCAAGATGGACGAGGTGATCTACGAGGAATTCAAGGGCACCGGCAACATGGAAGTGCACCTGGACCGCCGCATCTCCGAGAAGCGCGTGTACCCGGCCATCAACATCAACCGCTCCGGCACCCGCCGCGAGGAACTGCTGATCGCGCCGGACCTCCTGGCCAAGATCTGGATCCTGCGCAAGCTCCTGCATCCGATGGACGAACTCGCCGCGATCGAGTTCATGCTCGACAAGATGAAGAACACCAAGACGAACGACGAGTTCTTCAATTCGATGAAGCGGTAGGTTCGGGACTGGGGACTCGGGTCAGCGCAAATTTTCGTCATTCCGGGGCTACGACGGACGAAGTCCGGCGTGGAACCCGGAACCCAGTGACTTGGCTGTCCACTGATCAACATCAAAGTCGCCGGGTCCCGGCTTTCGCCGGGATGACGACGGTGAGATGTTTTTTTCCTTGCTCTCACTTTGTTCCATGCGCATCTGCATCTACGCCGCGTCCAGCGATCGCACGGATCCCGCCTGCCGCGAGGCCGCGCATGGATGGGCTGGCTGCTGGCGGATACGCACCGCTGTTCGGTGCACTGGCTGCAGGTACCATGAGGCGCTTGGCCTGACTTGAGTCGAGACCCGATGGAACCGCTGGTTGACCTGGACCGCCTCGCTGCGACAGTCGAAGAGGACAGCGCGAGATATGCATCCGCGCATCCCTTCAGGCACATCGTGCTCGAAGATTTCCTGCCTGCGAATGTACTGGCGCAAGCGGTCGCCGATTTCCCGACTCCAAAAGAAATCACCGACTGGCGGCGGGCCGATAGCACCGATGCCCGCGGGCGGGTGGCGCAATCGCTCAAACTTGGTTATAGCCGCGAACAGAATTTCAGCCGCACGCTGTGGCAACTCGTGCACGAGCTCAACGGCGGGCCGTTTCTTCGCTATCTGGAGAAATTGACCGGTATTGACGGCCTGATCCCGGACCCGCATTTGACCGGGGGCGGTTTGCATCAATATCTGCCGGGCGCAGTGCTGCGCGTGCATGCGGATTTCAACCGCCTGCCGGGAATGAACCTCGACCGCCGGCTCAATCTTCTGCTTTACCTCAACGAGGATTGGCGGCCCGAATGGGGCGGCGACCTGGAACTCTGGGACGAGCACATGCAACGTTGCGAGGTTCGGGTACCGCCGCTCGCCAACCGCTGCGTGGTCTTCTCCACCACCAGCACGTCCTTCCACGGCATGCCCGATCCACTGGCCTGCCCGGAAGGCCGGACGCGCCGTTCGCTGGCCCTGTACTACTACTCCAACGGCCGACCGGCGGACGAGAAGCGTCCCGATCATTCCACACTTTGGCAGGCCCGGCCGCACGAAACCGCCTGACTCCATGCGCATCTGCATCTACGCCGCGTCCAGCGATCGCACGGATCCCGCGTACCGCGAAGCGGCGCGCAGGCTCGGCGAACTGCTGGCCGATGCGCATTGCACGATCGTCTACGGCGGCGGTTCGGTGGGCTCGATGGGGGCGGTCGCCGATGGCGCGCTGACGCGCGGCGGCGAGGTGCTGGGCGTGCTGCCGAAGTTCATGGCCGATCGCGAGTGGGGCCATCCGGGGCTGACGCGCCTGGAACTGGTCGAGGACATGCGCGAGCGCAAGCACCGCCTGCTGACCGATTCCGATGCGGTGATCGCGCTGCCGGGCGGCTGCGGCACGCTGGAGGAACTGTTCGAGGCGATCACGCTGAAGCAGCTCGGGCTTTATGAAAACCCGATCGTGCTGCTCAACACGCTCGATTACTGGTCGCCGTGGCAGGCGTTCATGCAAGGGGTGATCGCGCAAGGTTTCATGCGGCCCGGGGACGGCGAGATCTGGCGGCTGGCGGAGACGCCGGAGGAAGCGCTCAAGCTTTTGGCCCCTCTCCCACCGGGAGAGGGGTTGGGGTGAGGGTACGCACTCGCGAGGCTTGGCAACCTATATCTTCCTTCGCGAAAACCGAATCCTCACCCGGCGCTTCGCGCCACCATGGAGCTCTTTGCCATGGATGGCGGCTCTCCCGAAGGGAGAGGGTCATCACGCAAGCGCCTGCATGAACACCTTGCACAGCGCTTCCATGCCGGCGCGGTCGTCCTCGTCGAAGCGCGCGACGTGCGGCGAGTCCACGTCCCACACGCCCAGCAGCGAGCCGTCGGCGCGGACCAGCGGCACCACGATCTCCGATTGCGAGGCCGCGTCGCAGGCGATGTGGTCCGGATGCCTGTTGACGTCGCGCACCAGTTGCGTCGCGAGCGAGGCCGCCGCCGCGCCGCACACGCCGCGCCCGATCGCGATCCGCACGCAGGCCGGCCTGCCCTGGAACGGCCCGACCACCAGCTCGTTGCCGTCGTACAGATAGAAGCCGCACCAATTGATGTCCGGCAGCGCGTGGTACACCAGCGCGGCGAAATTGGCGGCGTTGGCAATCATGTTGCTTTCGCCGTGCAGCAAACCTTGCGCCTGCTGCGCCAGTTCGGCGTAAAGCTGCGGCTTGCTGTCGGCGGTGATCGCGGCGGCGGTGAACATGGTGCGCTCCGAGCCTGAAACACGCATTTTAGCGCCCGCTGGCATACTGCATCGCGCATGGCCCACCGTCAGACCACGGATCATTACGGCTTCCGCTACCGCGGCGGCGAGAACACCCGCATCGAGGCATTCACCGACGCGGCCTTCGCGTTCGCCGTCACGCTGTTGATGATCGGCGGCGGCCACGTGCCCGCCAACGTGACGCAACTGCTCGCCGCCTTGCGCGAGCTGCCCGGCTACGCCGCGAGCTTCCTGCTGCTGTGCCTGTTCTGGTACGCGCACTACCTGTGGTATCGCCGCTACGGGATCGAAGATCGCCGCAGCATCGTGCTCAGCCTGCTGCTGGTGTTCCTGGTGCTGATTTTCGTGTACCCGCTGCACATGATGTTCAGCGCCGCCATTTTCTCCGCGGGCGGCAGCGCGGGTGCGGGCGCGTTCCAGGTACGCTCGTGGTCCGACTGGAGGATCATGTACGAGGTGTTCGGCATCGCCTACGCCAGCATGTCCGCCGTCATCCTGCTGCTGTACCTGCATGCCCGGAGCCTGCGCGATCCACTCGGCCTGGACGACGCCGAGCGTTTGGTGACGCGCTCCGGCGTGGTGCGCTGGGCGATCTGCACCGGTGTGGGCGTGTGTTCCGCGCTGCTGGCCGCGGTGCTCGACCTGCACGCGGCCAGCGGGCTGTACGTGCTGCCCGGACTCTTCTACATGCTGCTCGCACTGACCGGGCCGCTGCTGCGGCGGAACCTGCGGCGCGGCATCGCCGCGGCCGGCGCACGCGCATGAGCACACGCGGGGTGTTCGTGGCCGGCACCGACACCGGCATCGGCAAGACGCACGTCGCCTGCGCCCTGCTGCACGCGCTGCGCGAGGCGGGTGTGCGCAGTGTGGGCATGAAGCCGGTCGCCAGCGGTTGCGAGCGCACGCCCGATGGCCTGCGCAACGAGGATGCGCTCGCATTGATCGCGGCCAGCGACCCGCAGCCCGATTACGCGCTGTGCAATCCCTATGCATTCGAGCCGGCGATCGCGCCGCACCTGGCCGCGGCGGATGCGAACGTGCAGATCGAACCCGCGAAGATCGAAGCGGCC
>DASVDY010000166.1:0-2561 GCA_036380855.1 Rhodanobacteraceae bacterium | reverse complement strand
CGGATGGGCTTCGTCGGCTCGACCGAACCGATCACCTTGCAACTGTATTGCGAGACGCTGCAGCGTTTTCGGCTGGCCGCACAGGGCCACGGCGCGGTGCAGCCGCCGCAACGCGAACGTGCGCGGGTGGAGAAGTATTTCGATCCGATACCACTCTGGTACGAATCCGCGGGTGCCGAACCCTCGCCCGAAACCATCCTGCGGGCGGACAAGGGCTTTTCGAAAGGCTTCGATCTCCACGCCATCACCCAGCGGCCCATGTTCATGTACCACTCGTGGGGCTCGCAGAACCGCTGGCTGCGCCAGATCGCCACGCGCAATTACCTGTACGCCCATCCGCGAACCCTCGCCGAACACGGCGTCAACGATGGCGATTGGGCGTGGATCGCGTCCCGGCGCGGGCGCATCCGCGTGCAGGTGCGCGCGCACGCGGCGACCGCACCCGGCAGCGTGTGGACCTGGAACGCGCTCGGCAAGAAGCGCGGCGCGTGGAAGCTCGATCGCAACGCGCCCGAATTCGTGGACGGCTTCCTGCTGAACGACCTCATCGGCGAACGCGATGCGCGCGGCGCCTACAGCAATGCCGATCCGGTGACGGGACAGGCCGCCTGGTTCGACCTGCGCGTGCGGCTGGAGCGCGATCCGCAGCCGCAAGCGCCCGGGCATCGCGTCGAGTTGAACGACGGCGACGCAAGGATGGATGCGCGCGAGCCGCGAGGCGACCGCGCATGACCTGGCAGGCCTGGGCCACCGCCGCGATCATCCTTTTTGCGATGGCGTTGTTCGCCAGCGAAAAGGTGCGCATAGACATCGTCGCGCTGATCGCGCTCGCCCTGCTGATGGTGCTGCAGATCGTCACGCCGGAAGAAGCGCTCGCCGGCTTCAGCAACGAGGCCACGGTGACTGTCGCGGCAATGTTCGCGCTGTCCATGGGCATCGAGCGGTCCGGCGCGCTGGATCCGCTGATCCGGCTGCTCTCGCGCATCAAGAAGCCGTGGCTGCTGACGCTGGGCGTGATGCTCGCGATCGCGCCACTCGGCGCCTTCATCAAGAACGTCGCACTGGTGGCGACCTTCCTGCCGCTCGCGCTTCGCGTGTGCGCACGCACCGGCGCCTCGCCCTCGCGGGTGCTGATGCCGATGGCATACGCGGCGCAGATGGGCGGCGTGTGCACGCTGATCGGCACCTCTTCCAACCTGCTGGTGGATACGCTGTCGCAGAAGCACGGGCTGGCGCCGCTCGGGGTGTTCGAATTCACCAAGCTCGGCGTACTGCTGGCGGTCGCGGGCATTCTTTACCTGATGGTGATCGGGCGCTGGTTGTTGCCGCGCCAGATCGAGGCCTCCACGCCCGAATTGATGCAGGTCGGCAAGTACGTCACCGAGCTCAAGGTGATGTCGGATTCCGGGCTGGTCGGACAGACGATCGCGGAAGCGCGGCTGGGCGAAAAGCACGGGGTGTATCCGCTGGAACTGTTGCGCGGCGAGGAACACATGTGGTCGCCGCGCACGCAGAAGCTGCAGGTCGGCGACGTGCTGCTGATGCGTGGCGAATGGGAGAAGCTGGACGAATTCCGCAAGCAGGCGAAGCTGGAGATCGATCCGGAATTCAAGCACGCGCGCGACGACGGCGAAGCGCGCGTACTGCTGGAAGTGCTGGTCACGCCGGCCAGCCCGATGGAAGGGCGCACCCTGCCGGAGCTGGACCTGCAATCGCGCTACGACGCCACGGTGCTGGCCATCCACCGGCGCGGCCACGTGCTGCGCGAGAAAATGAGCCGCATCCCGCTGGAAGTCGGCGACGTGCTGATGCTGCTGGTGCCGGAGACCGTGACGGCCAAGCTGCGCGGCGACGAGCGCTTCATCGTGCTCAACGAACGCGACGACGCGCGCCGCCCGCCGTACAAGGCGTTGATCGCGGTCGCGATCATGGTCGGCGTGGTGGTGGTGTCGGGCTTCCGCTGGCTGCCGATCCCGATCGCGGCGATCTGCGGCGTGGTGGCGATGGCGCTGACCCGCTGCTTCGGCCGCAAGGATGTGTACGAGGCGATGGACTGGAAGATCATCATCCTGCTCGGCGCGATCCTGCCGCTCGGTATCGCGATCGAAAAGACCGGGCTTTCGAAATACGTGGTGGATGCGGGATTGGCCCTGGTAGGCAACCACGGCCCGCTGGCCGCGCTGCTGATGGTGTACCTGCTGACTGCGCTGCTCACCGAGCTGATGGGCCACAACCCGTCGGTGGTGCTGATGGTCGGCATCGCGGTGACGGTCGCGAAGGCGGTGCACGCCGATCCGCATCCGTTCATCGTCGCGGTCGCGTTCGCCGCGGCGACTTCGTTCGCGACCCCGGTGGGGTATCCGACCAACACCATGGTGTACTACGCGGGCGGCTACCGCTTCACCGATTTCATGAAGGTGGGCATCCCGCTGATCGCGCTGTTCTGCGGACTGTCCATGTACATCATCCCGAAGATGTGGCCGTTTTGATCCCGGTGAATCATTTGAATCCATTGTCTGGCTCGTCGTTCCGGACGCCGCGCAGCGGCGATCCGGAATCCA
>DASVDY010000165.1:0-16589 GCA_036380855.1 Rhodanobacteraceae bacterium | reverse complement strand
CAGCACGAAGGTGCCGCGCTGGCCGTGGTTGTTGATCAGCGGGGGCGGATCCATGTGCGGCGCCGGTTGCGAGGCGCTCTCGGCTTCCGACGCCACGCGCATCTGCATCTGCCGCTCGGGCAGGCTGACCAGGTGCTGCGTGCGGATGATGTCCTCGATCTTGCCGATCACCTGGTGGTAGTAGGGTTCGATCGAGGTGCGGTCGAGCTGGTCCTTTTTCAGCGCCTTGATCACGTCGCGATAATCGGTGGCCTTGATGCCCTCGGCTTTGGCGACGTAGGGCGCGAGGATCTGCATTTCGTTCTGCGTCTCCATGAACTCCAGCTCGGCCTTCTTGATCAGCTCTTCGGGGCTGATATCAATGCCGACGTCCTTCAGGTTGTTGGCGTACACCGGTTCGGGCAGGCGGAAATCGGCGCGCGCGTGCGGCAGCACCGTGGACTTCACCCACGCCTCGTATTCGCCGATCTGTTTCTCGTACGCGTTCAGCACATCCTCGCCGCCCAGCTTGTACTTGGCGAAGAGCTTGCGGACGCCGTCCACGTAGCGCGCGTTGTTGGCGAGGTTCTGTTCGACCTCGGCCTTGTACGGGCCGATCAGCTTCTTGTTGTCCAGCTTCGCGGTGAACAGCGCTTCGGCTTCTTTCGTCACCGGCTTGCAGCCGGGCGCCATGCCCACGTAGCACTTCAGGCGGTCCACCGCATGCGCGCGACGCTCGGCCGGTACATCGTCCTGCAGCAATCCGAATTCGCCCTGGAAGATGATCTCGCCGACGTCGTTGTAATCGAGCAGGTAGCGGTCATCCAGCTTGATGCGCTCGACCTGGCGGTCGGCCGCCTTGATCATGATTTCCAGGTCCTGGCGGACGTTGGGATCCTTCTCGGTCGCCAGGTCCTTCTGCAGCGTGTCGCGGGCCTGGGTCAGCGCCGCGATCGAACGCTGGTCCACGTTCGGCTTGAGGTCAACCACCCTGGTGTCGTAGCCGGGCAGGCCGAAGCGCGAGGCGAATTCCGGGTTGAACTGCGCCAGCACGTTCATCAGCACCATCGCATCGGCGTTGCTCTTGCGCACCCACGCTGGCGCCGGTACCGGCGGATGGTCCGGAGTGAGGTTCGGCTTGGCCTGCGCGCTGGAGCTCGAAGGGGCCGCGGCTTGCGCGAGCGAGGCTGCCAGGGCGAGTGCGAATCCGGTCAGTGCGGGCTTCAACATGGGACACTCCTTGGGGCAACTTGAAAGCTGCCGTTTGCCGGTGATCCAGAGGAGCCTAGTGTGCGCGCTGGCCGCGCAAATGTGTCGGAAGTACGATGCCGGGCATGACAGACATCATCACCCATCGCGGCGGCTGCCACTGCGGACGCGTGCGCTTCGAAGTGGACGCGCCGGCGCATCCTGCCGTGCAGGAGTGCAACTGCTCGATCTGCCGCATGACCGGCTTCCTGCACCTGATCGTGCCGGCGTCGCGCTTCCGCCTGTTGCAGGGCGGGGACGCGCTCACCGAGTACCGCTTCAACACCGGCACCGCGCGGCACCTGTTCTGCAAATATTGCGGCGTGAAACCGTTCTACGTGCCGCGCTCGCATCCGCACGGCTTCAGCGTCAACGTTCGTTGCCTGGACGAAGGCACGCTGCAGGGTTACGAGCTCAGCCTGTTCGACGACAACGATCGCGACGCGGCTACCGCCGCGATCTCGCATCTCGCCGACTGATCATTGCTGGCACTGGGCGACGTAAAGCTCCTCCGCGGCGTCGCACTGGCCCAGCCTGACCACCTGGAAGTCGCCGCTGTCCTCGCCCGTCACGAGGCTGTGGTGCTGCAGTTGGGAAAGCTGCGCGCGGCAGCTTTGCGCGCGCTGCAGCAGCACGCGACAGTCGGAGGCGTGGCGTCCGCCGATGTCCACCCACGGCGTGCCGGCCAGACCCTGGATCGGATACAGCATCTGCTGTTCCGGGAAGTGCACCTGTGGCGCGCCCCCGCCGTTTTCGAGTTGTTGCGCGAGGTCCGCCCACATCTGCGCGCTGGCGTTGTACAGCTCGGCGCCGGGGCCGATGCCGTTGCGAGTCATCACCAATGCTTCCTCCTGGTTGAACTTGACGTTGTTGCGCGAGAACGTAATGGCGTCCATCTGCTGCACGCGCGGGTCGGCGGCGAGCTTGCCGTACAACCCGGCCCAGGCCTGCCAGTTCGCGGCATCGTCGTTGCGATGCGCGGTGCGCGCCTGCGTGGCGAGTTGCGTCGCCTGGCCGCGCATCAGCTCGAGCAGCCATGCGGCGGTGTGCTGTTGCGCGGATGCGGTCGCGGCGAAAGCCGCCAATGCGATGAGTGCGAGCGTCTTGCCCCGAACAACCTTGCGCATGGTGTTCCCCTCCGACTGGTTCAGTTGACGATCGGAATTCCGAATGCGTTGCGGTACTGCGGCTTCAAATAGCGTGCGAACACTTCGGTCGGCACGAACACGGTCTGGGTGCCATGCACGTAGGCCGCGACCTGGTAGGGCGGGAAGATCAGCGTCAGGCCGGGGCTCGGGTCCAGCGGGTTGCCGGTGGTGCGCACGATGAAATTGGCGAAGTTCTGCGAGGTGGGCTGCGTGCCTTGTTCGATCATCCGCTTCGCGCTGTCCTTCCATTCCGCGATGGCCTGCTGCGGGCCTTGGCCGGGTTTGGGCGCTTGCGCCATCAGCTTCCTCGTGATCGCCGCACGCGCGAAATCAGCCAGCGACTTGCGCGCGGCATCGGGTTGCGCGAACAGGTCGTCCAGTGGCAGCGTGCGCCGCGCGTGGGCGTCATAGACAATGGCCGCGTCAATCGGCGCCGGATGCGCGCCACCGGTGTCCTGGAAGCCGGTTTCACGCACGCTGACGAAATCGCTCGTGCGCGCGGCCAGCCTGAAGTCGATCCGCAACTGCATCTGCCGGTCGGCGAATTCGGGAAAGAGTTTCGGATCCGGCAACGCCCGCAGGAAATCCTGTTTCGCCGCCCCGGCGATCCGGCGCAGCATCGCGGCGAACGGCGCTTCGTCCGCATTCAAGACCGGATAGCCGATATCAATCCTGTAGCGCGAGGTGGCGACATGCTCTTCCAGCGGATTCGCGCCCGTGCTTGCGGCGGATGGCGTACCCCGCGACACGGCGGTTTGCGCCACGGGCGGATCAGCCGTTTGCGAGTGCTGGCAGCCGGCCATCGCGAGCGTCCCTGCGAGCATCAGGAACAAAGCCGCATGCTGACGGCAAGGCATGCCGACCTCCCCGGTTTGGCAATGGCGCAAGCATACCGCTTATGCTTGCGCGATGACCCTGCGAGATTCGAGCCCGTGGCGCCTGTGCGTCGCGCCGATGATGGACTGGACGGACCGGCACTGCCGGTACTTCCATCGGCTGCTCGCGCCGCATGCACGCCTCTACACCGAGATGGTCACCTCGGCGGCGCTGGTCCACGGCAACCGGTTGCATCTGCTGGAGCACAGCCGCGAGGAGCATCCGGTGGCGCTGCAACTGGGCGGCGCCGAGCCGGACGAACTGGCGCGCGCCGCGCAGTTTGGCGGGCAGGCCGGTTACGACGAGATCAACCTCAACGTCGGCTGTCCTTCCGATCGCGTGCAGTCGGGGCGTTTCGGCGCGTGCCTGATGCGCGAACCCGCGCTCGTCGCCGATTGCGTGCGCGCGATGCGCGAGGCGGTGGACGTGCCGGTCACGGTGAAGTGCCGCATCGGCGTGGACGAGCAGGACGAGTACGAGGATTTGCAGCGCTTTGCCGGCCGGATGGCGGAAGCCGGCGTGCAGGTGCTGATCGTCCACGCGCGCAAGGCCTGGCTGCAGGGACTGTCACCGAAGGAGAATCGCGAAGTCCCGCCGCTGAATTACGAGCGCGTGCATCGCCTGAAGCGGGAATTCCCGCAATTCACCGTGGTGATCAACGGCGGCATCACCGAGGTGCCTTCCGTGCACGAACACCTGCGCCAAGTGGATGGCGTGATGCTCGGCCGGCTCGCCTATCATGAGCCCTACGCGCTGGCGGAAGTGGATGCGGCGCTGTTCGGCGGCGAAGCGCCCACGCGCGAACACGCGCTGCGCGCGATGCGTCCGTACATCGAGGCGGAACTGGCGCGCGGCACGCGGCTGAAGAACATCGTCCGGCACCTGCTGGGCCTGTACCACGGCCAGCCCGGCGGGCGCGCGTTCCGGCGCGTGCTGTCCGAACAGGCGCACCGCGATGACGCCGGCTGGGAGACGGTCGAATCTGCATTGGAGGCCGTGCGGTCGCAGCCCGCAAAGGCCGCGTGACGATGCGGTTCAGCATGATTTCATTGGCCCACCGCATCATGCAGGTATGCCGAATCGCCCCGCATTCGCAGTCGCAGCAGCCCTGGGCGCCGCGTTGCTCGTCAACGTCGGCGCGGCCTGCGCGCGTGGCGCGCCGCCGGCAAAACGGCAGAACAGCCACGAACAGTTGAGCCTGGAACGCGCAGTGCAGCAGGTGCAGCAGCAGACCAACGGCCGCATCCTTGCCGCCGACAGCATTCCGAATGGCCGCAACAAGCTTTACCGCATCAAGGTGCTCACGCCGGACGGACACGTGCGCGTGATGCAATTGCGTTCCAACGACGGAATGCCGGAAAAGGATCGCAAGCGCGATCGTTCCGGTTCGGGCGGGAGATGAGACATGCGCATACTGCTGGTCGAGGATGAGGCGCCGCTGCGCGAAACACTGGCCGCAAGGCTCAAGCGCGACGGGTTTGCGGTGGACGCCGCGCAGGATGGCGAGGAAGGTTTGTATCTGGGTCGGGAGGTGCCGTTCGATCTCGCGATCGTGGATCTTGGCCTGCCGAAAATGTCGGGCATGGACCTGGTGCGGCAGTTGCGCGAGCAGGGCCGCAGCTTTCCGATCCTGATCCTGACCGCGCGTTCGTCGTGGCAGGACAAGGTGGAAGGCCTGAAGTACGGTGCCGACGATTACCTGGTGAAGCCGTTCCACGTCGAGGAATTGCTGGCGCGCATCAACGCGCTGGTGCGGCGCGCTTCCGGATGGTCCAAGCCGACCCTTTCGTGCGGCCCGATCCGGCTGGACACCACTGCGCAGACGGTGACCGTGGACGGCAAGAACGCCGACCTCACCAGCTACGAATACAAGGTGCTGGAATACCTGATGCTGCACGCCGGCGAGCTGGTGTCGAAAGCCGATCTCACCGAGCACATCTACCAGCAGGATTTCGACCGCGATTCCAACGTACTCGAGGTCTTCATCGGCCGCCTGCGCCGCAAGCTCGATCCGGAAGGGACGTTGAAGCCGATCGAGACCGTGCGCGGACGCGGCTATCGCTTCGCGATCCCGCGCGACGACAACAACGAGGAAGCCGCCACGGCATGATGCAGCTCGCCGTGGCCGCGCCGGCGCGCGGCGTCCGCCGACGGCGCGTGCGCGCTTGCGGTTGCGCGGCATACTGAGCGCATGCCCATGGACCCCAAGCGTCCGCTCTCGCTTGCCGCCCGTTCGACCATCGCGACCGGACTGGTGCTGGCCGGCTTCCTTGGCCTGGCCGGGTTCGCGCTGGACCGGGCCTATTCGCAGGCCGCACTGTCAGCGCTGCGCGACCGCCTGCAAAGCTATGCCTACGCCTACCTCGCCGGCACCGACGTCAGCAACCGCTCGGACAAGGTGATCCTGCCCGAGGTGCCGCCCAATCCGGATTTCGCGCGGCCCGGTTCCGGCTTGTACGCCGTGGTGGTCGGGCAGGACGGTTTCCGCTGGGAATCGCCTTCCGCGCTGGGCCGGGAATTGCCCTTCGACGCGCTGCTCGACCCCGGCCAGACACAGTTCAAGGGGCCGCAGCCCACCAATGCCGGCAATGTGTACGTGCTGAGCCAGGGCGTTGCCTGGGCATTGCAGGATCGCGATTACCGGATGACAGTCAACATCGCGCAGGGCGAAGCGCAGTTCGACGAACAACTGGCGGCGTACCGGCGCACGCTTTTCACCTGGCTCGCGGCGTTGGGGCTGGTCTTGCTGGTGCTGCAGCAGATCCTGCTGCGCTGGAGCCTGTGGCCGCTGCGCCGGGTGGCTTCCGACCTGGTCCGCATCGAACGCGGCGAGGCCGAGCACCTCCCCGGTTCCTATCCGCAGGAGTTGAGCGGCCTCACCGGCAGCCTCAACGACTTCATTGACAGCGAGCGCGACAATCTCAAGCGCAATCGCAACATTCTCGCCGACCTCGCCCACAGCCTGAAAACGCCGCTTGCGGTGGCGCGCTCGCAACTCGAATCGAGCGATCCGGCGACGCTGCGCGAAGATGTGCTGCAGCAGGTGCAGCGCATGGACCAGATCGTCGCGTACCAGCTCACCCGCGCGGCCACCTCCGGCCACGCCAAGTTCGCAGCGCCGGTGGCCATCGCCGGACATGCCGAGGCGGTGGTGCAGAGCCTGGAGAAGGTCTACGCGGCCAAGAACATCCTCTGCGAATTCGACATCGCCGAGGGTGCCCGCTTCTACGGGGAGGAGGGCGACCTGCTGGAGCTGCTGGGCAACCTGCTGGAGAACGCCTTCAAGTGGGCGCGGCACCGGGTGCTGTTCGGTGCGCGCGTGTTGCCGCCGGCCAACGCGCGGATGTGGCGGCCCGGGCTGGAGATCACGGTGGAAGACGATGGCCCCGGCATTCCGGAGGAGCAGGTGGAAAACTACCTGCAACGCGGCGTGCGCGGGGACGAGCGCGTGCAGGGACACGGCATCGGGCTCGCGATCGTGCAGGACATCATGCGCGCCTATCGCGGCGAACTGCAGATCGAGCGCTCCGAAGAGCTCGGCGGCAGCCGCTTCAAGTTGAGTTTCATCGCGGTTTGACGGTTCAGCCCCCTGCCGAGGGCGCGATCATGACGACGCAGACGATGGGGAAAAGCAGCGCACCATGGGCGCGAGCGAAAGCGCCCGCGCTTGCTTCGGATTACTGGATTGAGCCCGGAAGCAGCGACTGCCAGGACAGCACGCCATGCTGCTGCGTCGAAACTGCGGCCGGTCCGGGCGTCGGCGCATTGCCGCGGCGTGCGGTAGGCTGCGGCGCGGGCTTGGCATCGCCATTGCCGGCATTGGCGGACGACGCGGAACCGTCGTCACCCAGGCGGGCGCGGTGCGGCGCCACCAGTTCCGGGAACGAATTATCCTCGCCGTGCGCGTTCGGCAGCGCCGGCGCACTGGTTTCGGCGGCCAGCATGCGTTCGCCGGGGCCATAATCCAGCGCAGCCGCGGTCAGCGGCAGGCCGGCCGCGCACAACGCGGCCAACAGCAGGGAAAACGTTTTCATGGCACCCCCAGCATTCGAGCGCACCCGGCATCATGGCACAACCTCACGGTGCCTGCCAGCGCGCGGCGTCACAAGACCGGCACAGGCCCCCGCATGATTCCCGTCCCCGGGCTGCTGGACCTGCTCTCTTCCGGGGCGACGGTGTCGGGCGCCGACCTGGCACGACGCCTGGGTATCTCGCGGGCGGCGGTGTGGAAGCAGATCGAGGCGTTGCGCGCTGCCGGGTTGCCCATCCAGGCACGGGCGGGCGAAGGCTACCGGCTGGACCGGCCGCTGGACCGCCTGGATGCGGCCGCGATCCGGCGCGCGTTGCCGGCTGCCGTGCGCAAGGGGATCGGCGCGCTGGAAGTGCACTGGAAACTGGACTCCACATCCAGCGAATTGTTGCGCCGGGTCGAAGAGCTGCCCGATCGCGCCTTCGTTTTCGCGGAGATGCAGACCGCCGGTCGCGGTCGGCGTGGCCGCCACTGGGTGTCTCCGCCGGCCAGCAACCTGGCGTTCTCCTGCCTGAAGCGTTTCGAACAGGGCTACGCCGCGTTGTCCGGCCTGTCGCTGGCGATCGGCGTCAGCGCCGCAGGCGCGCTGCAGGCCTGCGGCGTCGAGGGCGTGGGCGTGAAATGGCCCAACGACCTGGTCTGCCGCGGCGCCAAGCTCGCCGGCATCCTGGTCGAACTGGGCGGCGAGTTCCTCGGCCCCTGCCATGCGGTGATCGGCGTCGGCATCAACGTGAATGTGCCGGCGGATGCGCGCGCCGCGATCGCGCAGCCGGTGACGGATCTCGCAGAAATTTGCGACGCGGCCCCATCGCGCAACGCGCTGGCTTCGGCCCTGGTCGAACACCTGTGCACGGCGCTGGATGCCTTCGCGGCTTCCGGGTTTGCAGCCTTCGCCGCCGATTACGCGCGCTACGATGCCCTGCGCGGACGCATGCTGCGCGTGGACGATCCACGCGGCGTGTTCGAAGGCGTGGCGATGGGCGTGGATGCGCGCGGTGCATTGCGCGTGCGCACGCCCGGTGGCGAAATGCTGGTGGACAGTGCGGAAGTGAGCGTACGCGCGCAATGAACGGACAATCCGGCAATGCCACCTGGCTGTTCGATCTGGGCAATTCGCGCCTCAAGGGTGCGTGGGCGCAAGGGCGCGAGCCCGCGCAGACGTTTGCGCTGGCCTGGGATGCACCGGATTTCGACGCGGTGTTGCAAGTGCAGCTTGCGCGCTGGCCCGTGCCTTCCCGTGTGCTGGTCGCTTCCGTCGCGGGCGATTCGCGCACAAGCCGGTTGCGGGCCGGGTTGCAGGGCTGGCCGAATGCGAAAGTGCAGTGGCTGCGTTCGCCGCGGCAGGGGTGCGGGATCAGCAGCAATTACCGCGTTCCCGAACGCCTGGGCATTGACCGTTTCCTGGCGATGGCCGCCGCGCGCGCCGGGGCCGGAAACGGCGCTGCGATCATTGCCGGCTGCGGCACCGCGCTGACACTGGATGCGGTGGACGCGAACGGCCTGCAGCGCGGGGGATTGATCGCACCGTCGCCGGACCTGATGCTGCGCTCGCTGCAAGGTGCGACCGCGATTGCGGATGCCAACCGCGACGCTTTCGCCCCAGCCGGCGACGACGACACCGCGCGGGCCTTGCGCGAAGGTTGCACGCGCTCGGCGGCGGCGCTGGTGGCGTGGTACTGCGCGCACCAGCGTGCCGCGATCGGGGACGACGCGCCGGTGTACCTGCACGGCGGCTGGGCGGAATCGTTGCGCGCCCTGCTGGAAGAGGATCCGCGCGGCGCGCGCGTGCATCTGCTGGAACATGCCGTCCTTCGGGGACTGGCGATCTGGGCGGAAGACCGCGAAACAGGGAGCGACCGGTCCTGAAACCGATGCTGGTAGGCTTCTCCCGATTCCCGATTCCCGATTCCCGATTCCCGATTCCCGATTCCCGATTCCCGATGTTCTACCGCCTGCTGTTCCTGCTGCTGATCGCGTTCAACATCGGCGTAGCCGCGTGGCTGGCGTTCGGCCGCGTGCCGGCCGCGCCGTTGCCGCCCGCGACCGATCCGGGCGTTCCGGAATTGAAGTTGCTCTCCGAGCGCGCCGGCACGCCGCCCCCCCAGGCGGCGCCGGCATCGCGCGCGGCGGAAGCTTCCGACCGCTGCGAGAGCATCGGTCCGTTCCCGACCCAGGTTGACATGCGCGCGGCGATGCAGGCGCTCACGCCGCACGTGCCGCGCATCCAGTACCGCGAGGAGCAGACCCACCAGTCGCGCGGATTCTGGGTGTACCTGCCCGCGCTGCCCACCCGCGATGCCGCGCTCGCCACCGCGCGCGCCCTGTCCGCGAAAAACGTGCGCGACTATTACGTGGTGACTGCCGGCGACCAGCAGAACACGATTTCGCTGGGCCTGTTCCACGATCGCAGCAATGCCGACAACCGCCGCGCGCAGATCGCCGCGCTCGGCTTCGGCGCGCAGGTCAGCGAGCGCATGGAGACGCTGCCGGTGTACTGGGTGGATTTCGTGCTGCCGCCTCAGCCGGGTTTCGACTGGCGCACATGGCTGCCGGGCCGCAGCGACCTGCAGGCTCGCACGGTGGATTGCTTCTGAGGGAATGGTGCCGCTTGTCCGACTCGAACGGACGACCTACTGATTACAAATCAGTTGCTCTACCAACTGAGCTAAAGCGGCATTCCGCGCATGCTACCAATCCGCGGCCATCGTGGGCGCGCCGGTGCGCGACTCGCCGGGGCGGCCGCGTTCACGGAACCCGCTTCGGACCGCGCTATCATTGCTCTCCGTCGCCTCTCGAGCAGGCGGCGCCTGTCCGTTTGGGGCTCGGTGAAGTGGGGAATACACCCGACGATCTGGATTTCGAGGCGCGCTACGAGGCGTTGCGCACGGCCTATTTCGCCGGGCTGCCGCAGCGCCGCTCCGAAGCCGCCGAACAATGGCGCGCGTGCATGCAGGATGCGCAGTCGCCGGCGTGGCGCGAACTGCACACGCTGGTGCACCGGCTGTCCGGGTCGGCGCCTTGTTACGGACTGGATGAAATCGGAATCGCCGCCCGCAGGCTGGACCGGATGCTCTCCGGCAAGCTGCCGTGCCGTGACGTTGCCGCGCTGGCGCCCTGGGTGGATTGCCTGCTGGCCGCCCTGGATGCGCCCTCCGCGGCTGCCTGAGCAGGGCCGTCCGGGGTGCAGTGAACGCCCGCATGCGGCTATGCTCGACAGTCCGATTTCCATGGATCGAGCCCCAGCATGTCCGAACCCACGCGCATTTCCCTGATCGGCGCACCCACCGACATCGGCGCCGCCGACCGTGGCGCCTCGATGGGCCCGGAAGCGCTGCGGGTGGCCGGCTTGTCGCAGGCGCTCGCCGCGCGCGGCCTGGACGTGGCTGATCTGGGCAACCTGAGCGGACCGTTGAATCCCTGGCAGCCGCCGACCGAGGGTTATCGCCACCTGGACGAGGTGGTCGCCTGGAACCGCGCGGTCAAGGACGCCGTGCTGGCGGAACTGGCGCAGGCCAGGTTGCCGATCCTGCTCGGCGGCGACCATTGCCTGGCAATCGGCTCGATCAGCGCGGTCGCGGAGCACTGCCGCAGGCATGGCCGCAAGCTGCGCGTGCTGTGGCTGGACGCGCACGCCGATTTCAACACTTCGGAAATCACGCCTTCGGGCAACATCCACGGCATGCCGGTGGCCTGCCTGTGCGGGCTCGGGCCAGCCGCGCTCACCGGCCTGAGCGGCCAGTCGCCGGCGGTGGACGCTTCCTGCATCCGCCAGATCGGGATCCGGTCCGTTGACTCGGGCGAGAAAAAGCTGGTCCACGATATCGGGCTGGAAATCCTCGACATGCGTTACGTGGACGAGGTCGGCATGAAGCGCGCGATGGTCGAGGCGCTTTCCGGGATGGACCACAACACCCATCTGCACGTCAGCTTCGACGTGGATTTCCTCGATCCCTCGATCGCGCCGGGCGTGGGCACCACGGTGCCGGGTGGCCCCAATTACCGCGAAGCGCAGTTGTGCATGGAGATGATCGCCGACAGCGGCCGGTTGGGCTCGCTGGACGTGATGGAACTGAATCCCGCCTTCGACGACCACAACCGCACCGCGAAGCTGGCGGTGGACCTGGTCGAGAGTCTTTTCGGCAAGTCCACGCTGATGCGGCGCTGAAGCGGCCGCTCGTCGGCCCTGCCGGACCACCGGTCGCCGCCAAACGTCAACAACTGTTACGCGGCCGGAGTGCCGTTCCGCCACGGCGGCATTAGCATGGCTCTTGCAGAATCCGCCCAAGCGCGTACTTTTGCGTGCATCAGGGGGTAGCGTGGCCGAGACGCCCGCCATTGACGACAGCATTGACGCGGTGCCCGGTCGCAGGTCGGGCACCGCGCGGCTGGTCATGCGCGCGGCCTTCCTGCTGCTGGGCATGGGCGCCCTGGCATTGCTGCTGCCGATCGCGCTGGATTTCGCACTATTGCCGATCAACGCCTGGCGGATCGCCCTGGTCGCGGTCGGCGTGGCGGGCCTGGTCGGCGCCGGCATCGGGCTGCACATGACCCGCCGCCGCCTGCGCCGGATGCGCGAACTGATGCAGTCCATCTGCGACGAGGGCCGCGATGCGATCTTCGTGAAGGACCTCGACAGCCGCTACCGCTTCGCCAACATCACCACGGCCTCGCTGTTCGGGCGCAAGGCCGCGGACGTGATCGGATTGCGCGACGACGAACTGCTCGGCGTCGCGGGCGCCGCGGCCTACCTGGAGAACGACAAGGTCTGCCTGCAGCGCGGCATTCCCACGCTGTTCCGCGAGAAGCAGGAGGTGCCGGGGCAGGGCGAGCGCAGCTTCCTGGTCACCAAGATGCCGCTGCACGACAGCCGCGGCAACGTCACCGGCCTGCTCGGCATCGCGCGCGACATCACCGAGGAACTGGACCTGCGCCAGCTCGCCGAACGCCGCGCCGAGGAAATGCGCGCCCTGTTCACCGGCAATCCGCTGCCGGTGTTGATCTTCGCCGGCCACGACCTGCGCATGCTGGACGCCAACCCGGCCGCGCTGCGCTGCTATGGCTACACCCGCGACGACCTGCTGAAGCTGAGCCTGCCGGACCTGTGCGCCGGGGCCGACGCCTCGCGCCTGCGCGAAAACCTGCGCGTCACCGCGCGCAAGCTGCCGGCCGGCAGCGTGCCGTACCGGCACAAGCGCAGGAACGGCGAGGAATTCGACGTGCAGACCGACACCGGAACGCTGCGCTACGACGGCGTGCCGGCGCGGCTGATGATCGTGCGCGACCTCTCCGGCGAACGCCACCTGCAGCAGGACCTGCACGAAAGCGAGCGCCGCTACGCAGATCTGGTGGAGTCCGGCCTCGGCATGGTCTGGATGCACGACCTGGATGGCCGCCTGCTGCGCGTCAACGGCGCGATGGCGCAGGCGCTCGGCTACGAGCGCGAGGAATTGCTGGGCCGCAACCTCGGCGAATTCGTCGCCGAGGAGTCCCAGGCGGTGTTCGACGAATATCTCGAACGCACCCACAACCTGCGCCGCGACGCCGGCGTGATCCACCTCACCGCGCGCAACGGCGAGCGCCGGGTGTGGCAGTACCGCAGCGTGTATTACCCGGACGCCGAACCGCTGCCGTACGTACTCGGGTCCGCGCAGGACGTGACGCTTCGCCAGCAATACGAATCGCGGCTGCGCGAGCAGAACGTGCGCGACGCGCTCACCCAGTGCTACAACCGCCGCTACCTCGAGCTGTTCGCCGCGCGCGCCGCGCGCGAGCAGCGCTGGGGCTGCGTGGTGGTGGACATTGATCACTTCAAGCAGATCAACGACCGGCATGGCCACGATCGCGGCGACGAGGTGCTGCGCGAAGTCGCGGCGCTGCTGCAACGCAATTCGCGCACCGGCGACGCGGTGGTACGGCTGGGCGGCGATGAATTCGTGGTGATCCTGGCACAGGCCTCCGACCAGTCCGCGCGCGACGTCACCGCGCGGCTCACCGCCGCTTCCGCCAGCGCGGTGCCGGCCAGCTTCTCGCTCGGCTGGGCCGTGCGCGAAAGCGACGAGCCGCTGGAATCAACCTTGCGCCGAGCCGACAAGGCGCTGTTGCGCAACCGCCTCGAACAGCGCGGGCGGCCGGAGGAAGACCGCGCGCCGTCGCGGGACCGGGCGCACTGACGCGGGCTGGTGCCGCGTGGGCCGCACGCGGTCGTGCGGCCAACTCTCGCCAAGTGCGCCAGCGGTTGGCATGTGAGGGATACTCGCGGGAAGTTTTCCCACCATCGTCCCGGCGAAAGCCGGGATCCAGTGCCTTTGCTGTTCGACATCCATGTCTGTCGTCCGACCCAAAGTCGCCAGGTTTCCGCTTTCGCCGGAATGACGACGGAATGATGCACTCGTTCGTCAGAACGACACCGACGCGCCCCCGTAGATCGTCCGGCCCGGTGCGGGCTCCAGGCCGGGCCCGAACACGCGGTCGTAGTAGGTGCGGTCGAAAATGTTGGAGATGCCGCCGAGCAGCTTCAGGCGCGGGGCGACCTGCCAGTCGGCGGCAAGATCCACGACGGTGTACGCGGGAATCTTCGCCGGCAGGAACGCATCGCCGGCACCCCTTGGCGCATTGGAATCCTGCCAGTACTGCGAGGCGACGGAGGTCGCGGTGAGCGACACCTTGTAGTGCTTGTCTTCGCGCAAACTGATGCCGCCCTTGAACAGATAGCGCGGCGAGAACGCCGGCACCTTGCCGATCTGGTCCGGATTGTTGCTGCCGGTGAAGGTTGCGTTCAACAGCTGGACGTTCGCGAACGCTTCCAGGTGCCGGCCGTCCTTGGCCGAAGCGAGGAAGTCGTACACGATCTCGCCTTCGAAGCCGCGATGGCGCGTGTCGCCGGTGTTGACGTTGATCACGTCGGTGGCGTTGAGGTGCAGCGTCTCGATCCGGTTCCTGAAATCGATCCAGAACAGGCTGGCGTCGTAGTACAGCCCCGTCACCGGGGTGCCGTGCGCGCCGAGTTCGTACGAAAGCGACTTCGACGGATCGGCCACGTTGCCCGGTTGCAGGTTGGAGAACGGCGACGCAACGTCGAAGTAGCGGATCGGCCGCCAACCCTGGCTGACGTTGAAGTAGGTTTCGTTCTGGTGGCCGAAGTCGTTGCCGATGCCGATGCCGAACAGCGGCATCGTGCGCGTGACCGTCTCGTCGATCAGCGGCCGCGTCAGGAACGGCGGCCGCACCGATTCGTTGATCGCGATCTTCTCGTGGTCCAGCCGCACCGAGGGCACGACATGGATGCGGTGCGGCAGGCGGAACACGTTCTCGGCGAACACCGAGGCGTAGTCGGAGCTGCGTGCCTGGTCCAGGCGCGGCGTGCCTGAATGGTCGGTGCGCGGGACGGCGAGGTCGTCGGCCGTCCATTGCCGGAAGGGCGCGTCGGCGTGATAGAGCGTGGTGCCGACGGTGAATGCATTGCCGCGGCCCCACTTGTGGCGCAGGCGCACGTCGGCGCCGGTGTAGCGGAACTGCTCGTCCTGCAGGGTGGTGTTCGGCGGCGGCGGTTGCGGCGGCACGAAGCCGCTGGCCCCGCGCGAGGCGAGATCCTGGTAGCCGGTCCACAGCTTGCCTTCCAGCAGCCAGTTGTCGGCGAAATTGCGCTCGTGCGAGAGCACCAGCGTGTAGCGCTGCACCCAGGTGCGGTTGTACGGCGAATTGGTCAGGTCGGGATCGGCCAGCCATTGCGGATAACCGATGCGTCCGGCGTCGCCGGCATCGGCGGTGTTGGCGTGCAGGTCCAGCGCCCAGTGCCTGGTCGAATCGGGCGTGTAGCCGAGGTGCGCGTCCACGCCGCGCACCTGCGCACCGGAATTCTCGCGCTCGCCGTCGGTGGTGCGGTAATAGCCGGCCACCCGGTAATCCCAGTCACCGCTCACGCCTTCCACTTCGTCGTAACTGCCGAACAGGCCGTGGCTGCCGATGACGTTCTCGCTGTAGCCGGCGAACGGTCTCGTGGTGGCCGGCTCGCGCGAGACGAAGTTGATCGCCGGCGCCGGCTGCGGACCGTACAGCAGGCTGGCGCCGCCGCGGATCAATTCGACTTCGCGGATCTCCTGCGGCTGCGGCATGTAGTACAGCGTGGGAAAGCCGATCCAGTCGCTCTCGATGGGAATCCCGTCCTGCAACACCAGCACGTATTCGGATTCCTGCGGGTTGCCGATGCCGCGATAGGCGAGGTTGAACTGCGTCGGGCTGCTCTGCTCGGAAACCAGCACGCCGGGCGAGCGCACGAACAACTGCTGCACGTTGTTGTTGACGATGGTCGGCACGTGATCGAGCTTGGTGACCGTGGTCTTCTTGGTGACCGTGATGCGCGCGCCGTCCACCTCCGGCATCTGGTGTTCCAGCTTGGCCGGCGGTTCGTCCCGGCGCAGGCCGTAGACATCCACTTGCGGCAGCGGTTGCGGCGGGGCCTCGCCGGTTTGAGTCGGGGGCGAGCTCTGCGCGAACGCGAAAGCGGGGGCGAGCAGCGAAGCCAACGCGAGGGCCAGGGTTTGCGAAAGTACGGTGCGGGACATGGGCGGTCGGTGAGCCTGGGTGGACGCGACAATCTAGCAGGCCCGCCGTGCACGGCCATGGGCAAGACGGCACGGTCCGCGCGCATCACGTACACTTCGCGACCACCCATGCCGGTAATCCCGGCGCAAGCCGGGGCCCGGCGACCCTGATCGTGACGAAAGACACTGGGTTCCGGCTTGCGCCGGAATGACGGCAATCTAGTTACGCACACCCCGATCCCCGATTCCCGATCCATGAAAACCCGCGTCCTTACCGGCATCACCACTTCCGGCACGCCGCACCTTGGCAATTACGTCGGCGCGATCCGGCCGTCGGTAGCGGCCAGCCGCCGCGACGACACCGACGCGTTCTATTTCCTCGCCGACTACCACGCGCTGATCAAGTGCGACGATCCCGCGCGGGTAATGCGCTCGCGGCTGGAGATCGCGGCGACGTGGCTCGCGTGCGGGCTGGACCCGCAGCGCGTCACCTTCTACCGGCAATCCGACATCCCGGAAATCCCGGAGCTCACCTGGATCCTGACCTGCGTCGCTTCGAAAGGGCTGATGAACCGCGCGCACGCCTACAAGGCGGCGGTGGATGCGAACACCGCGAGCGGCGAAGATCCGGACGCCGGCATCAACCTCGGCCTGTATTCCTATCCGGTGCTGATGGCCGCCGACATCCTGATCTTCAACGCCAACCAGGTGCCGGTCGGGCGCGACCAGGTGCAGCACATCGAGATGACGCGCGATATCGGCCAGCGC
>DASVDY010000164.1:0-3903 GCA_036380855.1 Rhodanobacteraceae bacterium | reverse complement strand
GTTGCGCACGTTGGGATCGTGCGGCCATTCGAACGCGAGCGGCCGCACCAGGCCGATGCCCTGCGCATGGTGCTGATGCTGGTAGGCATACATGTACAGCAGCAGCGTGTAGCGCAGGCGGATCGCCTTCGTCGCCGCCGCTTCCGCGACCGGTCCGTACATCCAGGGCTGGCGCTTCTCGCCGAAGGTGCCGTGCACGCGGAAGATCGGCGTGAACGCGCCGAACTCGATCCAGCGCGCGTAGTTCTCGTCCGACGGATGGCCGTTGAAGCCGCCGCCGTCCATGCCCCACTGCATCTCGCCCACGTTGATCGCGCTCAGCATGCGCGCCCGCTGGTCGGCCATGCTGGCGAAGCCGGTGTCAATGTCGCCCGACCACATGCCGTAGGCGTAGCGCTGCGCGCCCAGCCAGAAATCGCGGTTGATGGACCACACCCGCAGCGGCGAGATCGCGCGCTGGCCGTCGTAGATCGCGCGCTCCATGTTCAGGAATTGGGTATTGCTGTCGGTGGTGTCGGCCTCGTCGTTCCACCAGCCGACGATGCCGGTCTCGAAGCTGTGCTTCAGCGCGGCGTTGAAGAACCACGCGCGCGTGCCGGGCTTGTCGAAATCGAGGTCCTTCACCGGCTTGTGCGAGAAGTAGTCGGGCGTCGCCGGCTCACCCGGCAGCCACAGGTCGTGCGCGGTCGCGTAGCGGCCCTCGACGGTGTCCACGTGCACGCGCGGTTTCATGATGCCGGTCATGTGCACGCCGAGTGCATCCATCTCCGCCTTCAGCTTGCCGCTGGGAGCATCCGGGAATTTCTGCGGATTCCAGCGGAACTCGCCCCAGTCTTCGCCCCACGCTTTCCAGTCGAAGTCGAAGGTGAAGGCGTCCAGCGGAATGTGTTTGGCGCGATAGGTCGCGACGATCTTCTTCAGTTCCGCCTCGTCCAGCCCCCACTGGCTGTTGATGAAGCCCAGCGACCACTTCGGGAACAACGGCGCGTGGCCGCTGATGCGTGCGACCTCCTGGAACAGTTCCTCCGGCGTGCCGGCCAGGATGTAATAGTCGGCATCCGGGCGCGCGTAGTCGCTGATCCTGATCCGGCCATCGGCCAGATCGAACTTCGCGCCATCGCAATCCACCAGCACGCCGTAGCCGGCGGTGCTCCACACCAGCGGCGCACCGGCCCAGCCCTGCTTGCCGGCCTTGGCGATCTGATTCCCGCTGCGGAGCATGCCGGCGGCGACGCTTTTCTTCGCTTCGAAACCGCTGATCCCGTACAGCGCGTCACCCTGCGCGTGGACCAGTTCGATCCGGCCTTGCGCCAGCGCGGCGAAGTCCGCCTGCCGCAGCAACGGATGACCTTGCGCATCGGTCACGCTCAACGTGCCGGTGCGCGGGTTCCAGATCGCGGCCAGGCGGTCCGAACGCAACGTGATCGCACCACCGTCCTGCTTCACTTCCGGCCTGAATCCGGTGTCCGCATTGAAATGCGGATCGATCACCAACGCCGGCGGCGTGCCAAGGCCATGCGGAAGGTCATGCACGTGCAACACGCCGGGCGCGACGAGTTGCAGCGAGAGCACATTCCTGCCGAGCGAAAGCTCGACGCCATTGGCGTCCAGCTTGCGTACCTGTACGGTGACCGCGGCCAGGCCCGCCGCCGGAATCAATCCGAGCACAAGCAGCAGCGCGGGCGCGAGCGCGCGCAATTTCCATGTCGTCATCCGATACCCCGTGGCTTCAATCCAGGATCGCGCTGCCGTAGGCCGGCAGGCGCAACCGTCCATCCGCAAGCGAAGTGCCCGGCCGACTGTGCCGCAGCAGGTGCTTGAAGCGCTGTGCGGGAAGCGCCAGCGACTGCGGCTGCCCCGACAGGTTGTGCAGCACCAGCACGTTGCCGCGCGGGTCGTCCAGTTCCCAGGCCGCGACCTTCAGGTTGTCGTCGCGCCAGTCGTGCAGCACGCCTTCGCGCAGCGCCGGGATGTCGCGGCGCCAGCCGGTCAGCATGCGGTACCAGTTGAGCAGCGAACCTGGATCCTTGTCCTCGGCCTGCACCGACACCGACGGACCGTCACCCGCACTCCAGCCTTCCCAGGTGGTTTCGCCCTGCCCCTTGCCCGCGCTGTACCAGCGCATCGGCTCGCGCAGGTGCGGGTCGGGCTTGTTGCCGCGCATCCCGAGCTCCTCGCCGTAATAGACGAAGGGGTGACCGGGCATGGTGAGCAGCATCGCCGCGGCGGTGCGCATGTGGTCGGCTTTGCCGTCGAGCATGCTCATCACGCGTTCCATGTCGTGGTTGGACAAAAGCGGCGCGTCGTCGAAGCGTCCGTGCGCCGCGGCGCGGTAATCCGCATCCGTGCGCTCCATGGTCGCGCCGAGGTCGCGGTCGGTCTCGCTCGCGGCGCTCTCGACCAGCCGCTTGGCCAGCGGGAAATCGAACACCGCGTCCAATGCGCCCATCCACGGCGCGAGTTCGTCCGGACGATCCTGCCAGACCTCGCCCACCACCCAGGCGTGCGGGTTGGCGGCGTCGATGCCCTTGTGGAACTCGCTCCACCAGGCGAGGTTCTTGCGCAGCACCGAAGGGTTGCCCCAGTCGGTTTCGAAATCGAGGTAAACGTGCTGCGCGGCATCGAGCCGGAAACCGTCCACGCCCTTGCCGAGCCAGAAGCGGCCGACCTTGATCATCTCCGCGCGCACCGCGGGGTTGTCGTAATTGAGGTCGGGCATCTCCGAGGTGAAGATGCCAAGGTAGTCATGGCCGTTCGGCGCAGTGTGCCAGGCCTGCCCGCCGGTCGCGCTGATCGCCTTGAGATCGGTATCGGGCGTGGCCCACGTGTACCAGTCGTGGTATTTGCCGTGCGGATCCTGCGCGGCCTTGAACCACGGCGCGCGGTCGCTGCTGTGGTTCATCACCATGTCCATCACGATCTTGATTCCGCGCTTGTGCGCCTCGCGCAGCAGCCGCTCGAAGTCGGCCATCGTGCCGTATTGCGGATTGATGTCGTAGTAATCGGTGATGTCGTAGCCGTGGTAGCTCGGCGAAGGATTGATCGGCATCAGCCAGATGCCGTCCACGCCGAGCGACTTCAGGTAGTCGAGCTTGGCGGTGACGCCATTCAGATCGCCGATGCCATCGCCGTTGGTGTCGTACCAGGAGCGCACGAAGATTTCGTAATACACATCGGAAGGCCCCTTCGGACCCGGACTCGGGGGCGGCGCGGCCGACGCCGCGGCGCACAACAGGACGGACAGGGCAAAAAGCGCCAGGCGTGCGTGTTTCATGGCGAACTCCAGCGATGACTCGAAGGCGATTCAGCAGGCATCGACGGCATCCGGTACGCCGCAGCTGCGCGCGACGAACGCGTCGTGCGGCGGAAGGGTCTTCACCGCGCGTCCGATCAGGGTTCGGATGTCGGACAGGAAGCCGTCCAGTTGCCGCTCATCCAGTTCATCCGCGAGCGGGTGGTATTGCGCGGGCTCGATGCGCTGGCCGAGCATCACCTGCAGCCAGCCGGTTTCGGTGAACAGCTCGTCGGCTTCGCGGAAGATCAGCCCGGTGCGACGGAACAGCGCGATGCGCCGCGCCAGTTCCTGCGGGATGTCCATGTGCCCGCACTCGCGCCAGAGCGGCGTGTCGTCGCGCTCGACCGCCTTGTAGTGCAGGATCAGGAAATCGCGCACGCGCTCGTATTCGAAGCGCGTCTGCCGGTTGTATTCGTTGACCACGCGCGGATCGCAGTAACGGTCGGGAAACATCGCCAGGAACCGGCTCACGCCCGATTGCACCAGGTGGATGCTGGTGGACTCCAGCGGTTCCATGAAGCCGGCCGCGAGTCCCAGCGCCAGGCAATTCCGGTTCCAGGCCAGCTTGCGCATGCCGGTGACGAAACGCAGCGGGCGCGGATCGCCGA
>DASVDY010000163.1:0-2715 GCA_036380855.1 Rhodanobacteraceae bacterium | reverse complement strand
TGGTGGCGCGCGATGGCGATGCGCTGGCCTTCGACGTTTCCAAGGAAACCCTGTCGCTGACCACGCTCGGCGCGCTGCGCGAAGGCGACGCGGTGAATCTCGAGAAGGCCTTGCGTCTCCAGGACCGTCTCGGTGGGCACTTGGTGTCCGGGCACGTGGACGGCGTCGGCCGCATTGCCTCGATCGAGCCGGACGCGCGCTCGCAGCGCTGGAGGATCGAAGCACCCGCCGAGCTGGCGCGTTACATCGCCGCCAAGGGCTCCATCTGCATGGACGGCGTCAGCCTCACCGTCAACGCGGTGGAGGGTTCGCGCTTCGAGGTCAACCTGATCCCGCACACCATCGAGGTCACCACCTTCGCGAACCGCAAGGCCGGGGATCGGGTGAACCTCGAGGTGGATATGATGGCCCGTTACCTGGAACGGCTGCTGCAGGAGCGCGCGCAATGAACCGGCGAGCGCGAATGGAACAGTCTCTTTCTCCCCGACCGCAACCCACTGCCCGCGACACACCTCTCGACGCATCCGCCATGCCCTTCGATTCCATTCCAGAACTTCTCGAGGAGCTGCGCGCCGGGCGCATGGTGGTGATGCTCGACGACGAGGACCGCGAGAACGAGGGCGACCTGATCATGGCCGCCGACAAGGTGCGCGCGCAGGACATCAATTTCATGGCGCGCGAGGGGCGCGGGCTGATCTGCCTGGCGCTGACCGAGCAGCGTTGCCGCCGGCTCGGGCTGCGGCCGATGGTGCGCGACAACGGTTCCGCCTACCACACCAACTTCACCGTTTCGATCGAGGCGGCCGAAGGCGTCACCACCGGCATCTCCGCGCACGATCGCGCGCGCACCATCCAGGTGGCGGTCGCGCCGGAGGCGAAGCCCCAGGACCTGGTGCAGCCGGGCCACGTGTTCCCGCTGATGGCGCAACCCGGCGGCGTGCTGTCGCGCGCAGGACACACGGAAGCGGCATGCGACCTCGCCGCGCTTGCCGGCTGCGAGCCGGCCGGCGTGCTGGTGGAAATCCTGCAGGAGGACGGCTCGATGGCGCGCCGTCCGGAGCTGGAAGTCTTCGCGCGCAAGCACGGCTTGAAGATCGGCAGCATCGCCGACCTGATCCGGTACCGCCTGCAGACCGAAAAGACGATCGCGCGCGTGCATGAATCGGACGTGCAGACCGGGTTCGGCGCGTTCCGGCTGGTGGTGTTCCGCGATTCGCTGCGCAACGATCTGCACTATGCGCTGGTGCGCGGGCGCGTGGACGACGGCGCGCCGGTGCTGGCGCGCGTGCACGTGCGCAACACCTTGTCCGACACGCTGCACCTGCAGCGCGACGACCTGGGCCTGGCGCTCACCTCGGCGCTGCGACGCATCGCGGAAGCAGGGCGCGGGGTGGCGGTGGTGCTGGCGTGCGAGGAAGATGCCGCGACAGTGCTCGGCAAGCTCTCGCGCGGAGGCGCATCGGAGAACGAGGGGCAAGGTTCCGGACGCGAACAGGCGCAACAGGAATGGCGCCAGCTCGGGCTCGGCGCTCAGATCCTGGCCGACCTCGGCGCGCAATGGCTGCGCGTGCTGGGCACGCCGCGCAAGCTGGTCGGGATTTCGGGGTTTGGGCTGGAAGTCGTGGAGTACGTTGATTAGAGCCTTTCAAAGCTGCTGCGCTCGGCATCTTGCGCGCCGGCGGTGCTCGAAATGCTCATGTACTGGCGTGTACACTCCGCTTCCTGCGCTCCGGCGACGCGCAACCTGCCTTCGCTCGCGACGCCCTCAAATCACTCTGTTGCCGTTCCGGTGCGGGCTGGAAATTTGTTCTGTGGAAGCGCGCCTGTGCGAGACGAGGCGCCCGCGCGTTGGAGGGGTTGCCATGACCACCGAAACCTTTTGTGGCGGCTGCGATTGCAGGCACGTTCGCTATCGCATGTCGAGCACGCCGCTGTTCGTGCACTGCTGCCATTGCCGCTGGTGTCAGCGCGAAACCGGTTCGGCGTTCGTGATGAACGCGCTGATCGAAACCGAGCGCGTCGAACTGCTGAGCGGCGAGCCGGAGCTGGTCCTGACGCCGTCCGCGAGCGGCAAGGGCCAGAAGATCGCGCGATGCCCGCACTGCCGCATCGCGTTGTGGAGCCACTACCCCGGCGGGGGCGACATTTTCAGCTTCGTCCGCGTCGGCACATTGGACGCCCCCGACCGCTTCCCGCCGGACATCCACATCTACACGATGTCGAAGCAGCCGTGGGTGATCCTGCCCGAAGGCGTACCCGCGATGCGCGAGTACTACGAGCGCGAGAAATACTGGCCGAAGGCAAGCCTGGAGCGCAGAGCGGCGCTGCTGGCACGGCAGTGAAGCGTCGGCCGCGCGGCCCGGTTTGGGTCGAGAGGGAGCCACTCACCCCAAGC
Organism: Rhodanobacteraceae bacterium; assembly: GCA_036380855.1. GTDB lineage: Bacteria > Pseudomonadota > Gammaproteobacteria > Xanthomonadales > Rhodanobacteraceae > 66-474. The sequence goes on along the minus strand of DASVDY010000163.1, from coordinate 320 downwards.
TAAGGCCGGCCGATCCCGCCGAGTCATTTCGGCAGCGGTCCGCGCATCGGCACCGGATGCCCGTAGGGGGATGGCTGCGGCTCGCGCTTCATCCCGTTGTTCTCCAGCGCCTCCAGGTACGCCTTCCAGTTGCGTTCGTGGTTGATGCCGAGTTCGTGGAGCGTGTTCCACGAGAAGATGCCGGTGGCGTGGCCGTCGGAGAAGCGCAGCAGCACGCCGTAATTGCCGACCGGTTCGATCGCGTCAATGTTGACGTCGCGCTTGCCGGCGACCAGCACCTGCTGGCCGGGGCCGTGGCCCTGCACTTCGGCGGAAGGCGA
>DASVDY010000162.1:0-13184 GCA_036380855.1 Rhodanobacteraceae bacterium | reverse complement strand
TCCGCGCGCGACAACCGCTACATGCGGATGGAAAGCGCGTTCGACGCGCAGCGCGCGCTGGTGCAACACGCCGCGCTGGCGCAGGCGCTGCGCGAGGACCTGCCGGTGGTGGTGTTCCCGGGCGATGCGTCCACGCCGGATGCGATGTTCCCCAACAACGTGTTCGCGACGGCGCAAGGCAGGCTGGTCGTGGGCCGCATGCGTCACGCCGTGCGCCAGCGTGAAGCTTCACGCGAAGACATCCGCGGCTTCTTCCGCGACGTGCTGGGTTACGCCGAAACCGACCTGTCACAGCGCAGCGATTGCGTGGCCGAACTCACCGGTTCGCTGGTGGTGGATCACTCGCGCGGCGTCGGCTACTGCGGCTTGAGCGAGCGTTGCGACATGAACGGCGCGCGCGCAATGCACGAGGCGTTCGGCCTGCGGCTGATGTTCTGCTTCGAACTTGCGGAATCCGAATACCACACCAACGTGGTGCTGAGCTCGCTGGCCGGCCGCGTGGCGATCATTGCCGAGGACGGCTTCCGCGATCCGGACGTGCCGCGCGAGATCGCGGCGGCGCACGGCGATCGCGCGATCTGGCTGACGCCGGAGCAGAAGCGTGCCTATGCCGGCAATGCGATTGCAGTCAGCGAGGATCGCGTCTGGATGAGCGCACGCGCCGCCGCGGCGCTGACCGAGGCGCAGCGCGCGGCGCTGGAATCCTGGGGCTGCCGCATCGGCGCGGTGGAATTGGACGAGATCGAGAAGGCCGGCGGCAGCCTGCGCTGTTGCGTGGCTGAGATCTTCTAGGTCCTGTCGCGCGCAGAGCCTGCCTCGGAATGCTCTCATCCGGGGCGCGCTCCCTGGAAATGCTGGCCGTTTTTCAGCGCACCACCAGCACCGGCACGCTCGAGTTCGCCAGCACTTTCACCACCACCGAACCGAGGAACAGGCTGCGCAGCGCGCCGCGGCCGTGCGAACCCATCACCACCAGGTCGTAGCGCCCCTTGCGCGCGAGCTGCACGATTTCCGCGCCGGGATCGCCGACCCGCTGCTCGGCGTCGAAGCGGTGGCCCGAGGCGCCGAGCACGCGGCGGCCGGGCTTGAGCGCGGCCTTCGAATTCTCGGCATGGAAGCGCGCCAGCGTATCCACGTCGAGATAGCGCGACACCGACTGTCCCAGCGGCCTGTCCACGTGCAGCAGCGTGACCGTGTCCGCCTTCGGCCAGTGCTTCACCAGATAGCGCGCCGCGCGCGTGCTCGCTGCGCTGCCGTCCACCGGCAGGAGGATCTTCATGGGTCGGCCTCCTCATTCATGGCGACAGTCCGTCAATGACCTTGCGCAAGCGCGCGCGCACGCCTTCGGCGGTGGATTTCAGGCGCGGGTTGTCTATGGCCTGCATCGAGGCGACCGGGTCAATCGCGGCGACTTCGACGCCGCGCCCGTCAAGCGCCTGCACGATCACGTTGCACGGCAGCATCGTGCCGACCTTGTCCTCGATCGCCAGCGCCTCGTGCGCGAGCGCCGGATTGCACGCGCCGAGGATGCGGTACTGGCGGAAGTCCACGCCGATCTTCTTCTTGAAGGTGTCCTTGACGTCAATCTCGGTGATGATGCCGAAGCCCTCGCGCTTGAGCGCTTCGGTGACGCGATGCACGGCATCGTCGAAGCCGGTCGCCAGGGTCCTGGAAAAGTAGTAGCTCATTTTGCTTCCGGTTCCGTTGCGCCGGACACGCCGCACCGATCTCGTGCGTCCAGCGTGCCGATCCCCGCGGATGGGGTCTTGATCAATGTCAACATTGCGCGTGCAGGCGACGTGGCCCGGCGCGCCGACGGCATGGCCTAGTGCGCGAGCAGCAGCGGCAGCCGGCTGTTGCCGAGCATGTGGCGCGTGACGCCGCCCAGCAGCCACTCGCCGGCGCGCGCATGGCCCCACGCGCCCATGACCAGCAGATCGGCGCCCGCTGCGCCGGCCTGTTCGTGGAGGGCGAGCCCGGCGTCCCGGGCCTGCCCCAAGGGCTGCCAGCGCGCGGCGATGCCGTGGTGCTGCAGCCACGCCGCCAGCGACAGCGGCACCGGATGCGCAGGCTGCGCTGGCTCGCCGGTGCCTGGCGAGCCATCGAGCACGATCACTTCGTCGGCGCGCGCGAACAACGGGGTGGCGGCCTTGACCGCCCGCGCCGCCTCGACCGAACCGTTCCAGCCGATCGCGATGCGGCGCACGCCGCCTTCGCCGACCCAGTCCCGCGGTACCAGCAGCACCGGCACCGCGTCGGCGAACAGCGGGCGCTCGAGCAGATCCGGGACATCGAAGCCCAGCGGATTGCGGCCGGCGAGGCGCCCGAGCACGAGATCGGCGAAGCTCGCTCGGCGTGCGATCACGGCCCGGTGGAAGCCACGATGGACTTCCCAGGTTCCTTGCACGCCGTGCTCGCGGCAGGATGCTTCCCACCAGTCGCGCCGCGCCAGCGCGACGCGCTCTTCGTCCGCGAGCAGTTGCAGCGGCTCGGGAATGGCGAGCAGCGTCGCGTCATAGGCGATCACCTTGACGCCCGTGAGGTGCGCTTCGTGCTGGCGCGCCAAGGCCAGGGCGAAGCGCAGCAGCGATTCCTCGCCCGGCTTGCCTTCGAGGTCAACCAGGAAATCGTACATTGGGCATCTCCGGCGGCGCCTTCGATCCGGCGCGGACTTTCGGAGAAATTGCAGCACCCGGTCCCGGTCAGCGGTTGATCGAAATCAACGCACGGCACCTCCGGCTCGCGCCGGGCACGCAGGCAAGGGGCACGGCTCGGAGATACGGCGCGCGCGCCGGCGAATCAATACGCGAATTCGCGGAACACCGGGTCCACGCTGCCGCCCCATTCGGTGCGGAACAACTCCAGCTTGCGTTCGGCGGGCGTCTGGTTCGCTTCGGCGAATTCGACCAGCGGCTGCAGGAACATGGTTTCGTCGGCACCGTTGGCGTTGCGGCGCGCGCGCCGGCGCAGGCCATTGCCGGCGATCTTCAGGGCTTCCAGCGCCAGTTCGCGCACGCTCGCGCCGCGGAAGGGAAGTTTCAGCGCGTGTTTCGGCACGCCGTCACGCAGCGCGTGCCGCTCTTCCATGCTGAAGTCCTTGACCAGATCCCACGCGGCATCCAGCGATTCATCGTCGTACAGCAATCCAACCCAGAACGCCGGCAGCGCGCACAGCCGGTTCCACGGGCCGCCGTCCGCGCCGCGCATCTCCAGGTACTGCTTCAGCCGAACTTCCGGGAACGCGGTGGTCATGTGGTCCGACCAGTCGCGCAACGTGGGCTTCTCGCCCGGCAGCACCGACAGTTTGCCGGCAAGGAAATCGCGGAACGAGAGGCCGGCCGCGTCAACGTATTCGCCCTTGCGGTAGACGAAGTACATCGGCACGTCCAGCAGGTAATCGGTGTAGCGCTCGAAACCAAAGCCGTCGTCGAACACGAAGTCCAGCATGCCGGTGCGATCCGGATCGGTATCGGTCCAGATGTGCGAGCGATAGGAAAGATAGCCGTTGGGCCTGCCTTCGGTGAACGGCGAATCGGCGAACAGCGCGGTCGCGACCGGCTGCAGCGCCAGCGAGACGCGGAACTTCTTCACCATGTCCGCCTCGGAGGCGAAATCCAGGTTCACCTGCACCGTGCAGGTGCGCGTCATCATGTCCAGGCCGAGCGAGCCGACCTTGGGCATGTACTCGCGCATGATCTTGTAGCGCCCCTTCGGCATCCACGGCATTTCGTCGCGCCGCCACTTCGGCTGGAAGCCCATGCCGAGGATGCCGAGGCCCAGGCGGCCCGCGGTTTCGCGCACGTCGGTGAGGTGCTCGTGCACCTCGCAGCAGGTGTCATGGATGCTCTCGACCGGCGCGCCGGAGAGTTCCAGTTGCCCGGCGGGCTCCAGCGTGACGGACGCCTGCCCGCGCGAGAGCGCGATCGGCAGGTCGTGCTCGCGCACCAGCTCCCAGCCGCGATGGGCCATGCCTTCCAGCAACGCACGGATACCGCGCTCGCCTTCATAGGTCGGCGGGCGCAGGTCGTCGGTCCGGAACACGAACTTCTCGTGCTCGGTGCCGATCCGCCACTGGTCGGCAGGGCGCGAACCGGAGGCGAGGTACTCCACCAGCTGCGCGCGATGCTCGATCGGGGTCTTCTCGACGTGGCTGGGGCCGGACATGCGCGCTTCCGCTGCTGTGATCGCCGCAGGATGGGGACGCGCCATTCGATTTGCAAACGGACCGGTGTTGAAATTTTTGCGAAGCAGGTGGGAGCTGGCGTGCGCTTTGCGCACGCCAGATCTCCCGAATGCCCGGTTGCCCGCACGCCGACTCTTTCAAAGCGAAAGGTCGTGCGCGGAGCGCACGCTACGCAAGCAGGTCCGCCACCGCCGCGCGAGCTGTCTCCACACCGGTGCCGGCGGGGGCGGAGAACAGGATGGTGCGCGCGTTCCACTGCGCCTTGTCCATTTCGCCCTGGACCTTGCGTTGCGCGGCGAGCGCCTGGGACCGCGACAGTTTGTCGGCCTTGCTGAGCAGCACCACGCAGGGCAGGCCGATGTCGGCGCAGAAGTGCAGCATCTGCCGATCGTAGGGTTTCAAGGCGTGCCTGATGTCGGCGATCAGCACCAGTCCGCGCAGGCTGCGGCGTTCGCGCAGGTAGGCGTCAATGGCCACGCGCCAGTGTTCGCGCATGGCCTCGGGCACCTTGGCGTAACCGTAACCGGGCAGGTCAACCAGGCGATGTCCGTCCGCGAGTTCGAACACCACGATCTGCTGCGTGCGCCCGGGCGTCTTGCTGGTGCGCGCCAGCGCGGCATGGCCCACCAGCGCATTCAACGCACTGGACTTGCCCGCGTTGGACACGCCGGCGAAGGCGACCTCGCCGCCCGCATCGCCGGGCAGTTGCCGGGTTTCGTGCGCGGCCAGCACGAAGCGCGCGTTGCGCAGGGGATTCGGTTGCATGTTTGCTTGCATGGCGTGTCCGTTGGGCTTGCCGCTGTGGCGTGACCGGATCCGGACCGTTCCGGGCCGGGACGACGTGTTTGACCACTTTGAGAGGTGCGGAGATAATCCCGCGGTTGCGTCGCGGCGCCCTCGGCGCCCCAACAGTTCCCGTGGGAGAAGAGTGTATGAGTTTCCGGCAAGTGCTTGCCTCCGTCGCCATGCTCGCCCTCGCCGGTGTGGCCTTCGCCCAGATGCCTGCCAATCCGCCGGCGTCCAAGACTCCCTCCCGGACCACCAGTTCGAAGACGCTGGCGCCGAAGACCCCTCGCGAGGCGAATCCGCCTTCCGGCGCGCCGGTCAAGACGCCGATGAACGCGACCGCGGCCAGCCCGGCCGCGCCGTCCAGCAGCGCGACCCCCGCTTCGTCGGCAAGCTCCGGACCCGCCGCGGAACTGGCCAAGCTGGAAGCGGTGCCGACCAAGCCCGGCGACGCGACCGCGGGCCAGGCCAAGGCTGCCGCCTGTGCCGCCTGCCACGGCATGGACGGCAATTCGTCCGACGCGCAGTATCCCAAGCTCGCCGGCCAGAACGAGAGCTACATCGTCCGCCAGCTGATGAACTTCAAGAGCGGCTCGCGCGTCAACGCGATCATGCAGGGCATGGCCGCGCCGCTGTCGCCGCAGGACATGCACGACATCGCCGCCTATTTCGCTTCGCAGAAGGTGGTGCCGGGCGTGACCGACGAGACGCTGGCCGGCCCGGGCGGCAAGCTGTTCCGCGAAGGCAATCCGGAACGCCAGATTCCTGCGTGCATGTCCTGCCACGGGCCGGATGGCCGCGGCAATCCGGGCGCGAAATATCCGCAGCTCGCGGGCCAGCACGCCGAGTACGTGCAGAAGCAGCTGCAGGGCTGGCACGACGGCGACAATTCCCGCGGCAGCGATGCGTTCGCGCAGATCATGCCGTCCATTGCGCAGCGGCTGACCCACGACGAGATCGTGGCGGTCGCGAGTTATGTCGAAGGCCTGCACGCCGCCAAGCCGGGCGAGAAGGTGAGCGGTCCGGAAGCGGCCCCGGCCAAGGCGCCCGCGGGCGCGTCCAGCGCGAACGAAAAAGCCGCCGCTGTCCAACAGCCGACCGGCGAGACCGGGGCCGCGCCCGCCGCGGCATCCACGGCCAAGCCCGCCAGCGGCAGCAGCAGGCACTGACCGCCCTGCCCGCGGTGAGCTTTTCGCGCCGCGGGCGGTCTTGATCACGATGCAGCCCGGGCGCGGCCCGGCGGCCCGCGGCGCTTCGATCACCATTCAGCCGCGCGCCCCGAAACTGCCGGCTTGAATTTGTCAACGAGGAACCCGCGATGATCAAGCGCGTGATGCTTTCCCTTTCGCTGCTTGCGTTCGCCGGCGTCGCCGCCGCGCAGGCACCGGCCTCCAACGAGAAATGGGTGGAAGGCAAGAACTACTTCCGGGTCGAGCCGCAGCAGCCGACCACCGTTCCGGCCGGCAAGATCGAGGTGATGGAGGTGTTCTCCTACGCCTGCCCGGTGTGCTACCGGTTCCTGCCCTACGCCGACCAGATCGCCAGGAACCTGCCGGCAGACGCGCAGATGGTGTACCTGCCGGTGTCGTTCAATCCGGTCGAGGACTTCCCGGTGTTCCAGCGCGCGTTTTTCGCCGCGCAGGCGCTGGGCGTGGAGTCCAAGACCCACGACGCGATGTTCAAGGCGATCCATGCGCCCGGCGGCGAACTGGCGACCTACGACGTGCGCACCGGCCGGCTGAAGAACCCGCTGCCCGACATCAACGACATCGCCAAGTTCTACGCGAAATACGGCGTCAAGCCGGACGTGTTCGTCGCCACCGCCAATTCGTTCGCGGTGAACATGAAGATGAAGCGCGCCGACGCGGAAGTGAAGGCGCTGGGCGTGACCGGCACGCCGACGATGGTCGTTGACGGCAAGTGGCGCTACGACATGTCCTCGGCCGGCGGCCCGCAGCAGGTGGTCGAACTGACCAACTACCTGATCAACCTCGAGCGCCAGGCGAAGAAGCAATGAGCGCGCGCCGCGCACGCATCCTCACCGGAATCCTGCTCGCCGCGGGTTTGCTGTTGACCGCGGCGTGTTCGGCCCACAACGACACCGACGGGGCGTCCGTTTCCGCCCCGCCGTCCTCCGCATCTGGCGCCAAGCCGGGCGCAGGCAGCTACACCGAGGGCAAGCAGTACGTGCGGATCAAGGGCACGCAGCAGGCCAACGGCCCGGTGGCGGTGGTGGAAGTGTTCTCCTATGCGTGCCCGCATTGCGCGGAATTCGCGCCGTTCATGGACAAGCTGCGCGCGCAGTGGCCGAAGGACGTGCAGGTGCGCTACATGCCGGCGATCTTCAGCCCGGCCTGGGAGCCGTATGCGCGCGCGTTCTACGCGGCGAAGCAACTGGGCGTGCTGGACAAGACCCACGACGCGCTGTTCGAGGCGATGCGGGAAAACTATCCGCTGAATTCGCTGGACGACCTGGCCGCGTTCTACGCCCGCCATGGCGTGCCGGAACAGAAGTTCCTCGACACCGCCAATTCGAAGCAGACCGACGCGATGATGGGCGCCGACCAGGCGCTGGAAAAAAGCTGGGGCATCGATGCCACGCCGACGCTGGTGGTGGGTCGCCTGCAAAGCGACGCGCCGGATGCGCCGTTCGTCGCGGATTACCGCAGCAACGAAGTGGAAAGCTATGCCGAGCTGGCCCAACTCGGCGACTGGCTGGTGAAGAAAGAAGAGACGCAGGCGAAGCACTGAATGCATGCGCCGGTGATCGGGAAAAACGCGTGATCCGCTCGCGCGAGGGCGATCCCCCGCGTGGCGGATCCACGACCCCGGATCGGCCATCATCGTTTTCACCTGCTTGATGCTAGGCTGTAAAAATGAAGGTCCCGCCCGCGTCCGCACCCGACGCTTCCGTCCTGCGCCTGCTGAGCTGCAACATCCTGGCGGGCGCCAGCGTGGGCCGCTACCACGAGTACGTGACGCGCAGCTGGAGCGCGATCCTGCCCGGCAAGCACAAGCGCAGCAACCTCGACCGGCTGGCGCGCACCATCTCCGAATTCGACGTGATCGGCCTGCAGGAAGCCGACGCCGGCAGCATGCGCTCGGGCTTCCTCAACCAGACGCAGTACCTGGCGGAGACGTCCGGCCTGCCATTCTGGAGCCATCAGCCGAACCGGCGCGTCTCGCGCGTGGCGTATTCGGCCAACGGCCTGATCAGCCGCACGCAACCCACCGAGGTGCTGGATTATTCGCTGCCGGGCCGCGGCCGCGGCGTGCTGCTGGCGCGCTACGGCAGCGATCGCGATGCATTGCTGGTGGCGGTTGCGCATCTGTCGCTCGGCCCCCAGGCGCGCCTGCGGCAACTGTCGTTCATCGCGGAACTGCTGCACGGCCATCCCAATGCGGTGCTGATGGGCGACCTCAATTGCGACCCGGACAGCCTGGAATTGCGCGTGCTGTTTTCGCGCACGGCGTTGCGCGAACCGCTGCAGGTGCGCCCGACCTTCCCGAGCTGGCGGCCGCAACGCGCGATTGACCACATCCTGGTGTCCTCGGGGATCGCCATCGAAAAAATGTGGACCCTGCCCGACGCTTTCTCCGACCACCTGCCGCTCGCCGCCGAGATCCGCGTGCCCTCGCCGGTGAAGCCCGTGGCATGAAAGCGCCCGGATCGAAGCCGGGCGCGATCGCTTGACGGCAATCGTCTAGAATCGCGGCATGAACGCGGCATTGCTCCTTTCCGCGTCGCGGCGAATCGTTCGATCGTCGCGACGCGCGGTTTTCCTGCTGCTGTTCGTGCCGTTGCTCGCGCACGCCCGGCCCGCCACCCTCCAGCAACAACGCGACGCGTTTCGCGCCGCCTATGCCGCTGCCTACGCCGGCAGGGATTGGAAGCCGCTGGCGCAAGGGCTGGAGAACTATCCGCTGTATCCGTACCTGGAAGCGGCGGCGCTCGAGCAGGATCTGGCGCACGCCGATCGCGCGCAGGTCGCTGCGTATCTTGCGCGCTATCCCGACCTGATCCCGGCGCAGGACCTGCGCCGCGACGAACTGGCGCTGCTGGCGAAGCAGAAGGACTGGAACGGGTTCCTCTCGTTCTACCAGCCCGGGCTCGGCGACGCGCTGGCCTGCGATGCGCTGCAGGCGAAGCTGGCGCAGGGCGGCAAGCTGGATTTCGCACAGGATCTCGCCGCGTTGTGGGACAAGGCCAGCCTGCCCGACGAATGCGCGGGCGTGCTGGACGCGGCGAACGCGCAGGGCCTGCTGGGCGCGGAGCGCATCTGGGCGCGGATTGACCGCGCAGCCAAGGCGCACGTGGCGGCGACCATCGAGCAATCGGCCGCCTGGTTGTCGAGCGCGGATGCGGCGATCGCGCTGCACCTGGCCGAGGCGCTGCGCTCGCCCGCGACTTTCCTGAAGGATGCCGACAAGCTGCCGGACGGGCCGCGCACGCGCCAGGCGCTGGCGCTCGCGCTGACCCGCTACGCGCGCAGCGATGACGATGCGGCGCAGGCGGCCTGGCAGCGGTTGTCGCCGCGGTTTGCGTTCGACGGCGCGCAACGCGATCGCATCCTCGCCGCGCTCGCGCTCTACAGCGCGACCGATTTCGAGCCGGATTCGCTGGCAATGCTGATCGCATTGCCGGCTTCCGCGCAGACCGACACGACCCGCGAGTGGCGGGTGCGCGTGGCCTTGGCGCGGCAGGACTGGACTGCCGCCCAGGCCGCGATTGACGCGCTGACGCCGCAGCAGATGGAACACGACGAGTGGCGCTACTGGCACGCGCGCATCGCGCAGAAACTCGGACGCGAACAGCAGGCGCAGACCGGATACGCCGCGCTCGCCAGGCAGACCGGCTATTACGCCTTCCTGGCCGCGGACCGCGCCGGCCTGCCGTACACGATCTGTCCGCAGCCGCTCGCGGCCGACGCCGCCGCGCAGGAACGCCTGCTGGCGATGCCCGGCTTTGCGCGCGCATTCGAGCTGTTCGCGGTGGGCATGCTGCAACCGGCACGGCGCGAGTGGGACCGCGCGATGGACGGCCTGGACGATGGCGGGCGCCGCCAGGCCGCGGCCCTGGCCTTTGCGCGCGGCTGGTACGACCGCGCGGTGTTCGCCCTGGCCAACGACGACGATTCGCATTTCTACGCGCAGCGGTTCCCGCTGGCGGACGAGTCCAGCGTGGTCGCCTCGGCGCGGGCCGCCGGCATTGATCCGGCCTGGGCCTACGCGATCATCCGCGCCGAAAGCGCCTGGCAGACCGACGCGCATTCGGGCGCCGATGCGTACGGGCTGATGCAACTGCTGCCCGGCACCGCGGCGAAGGTTGCGCGCACAAACGGCCTACCCTACGACAGCGCACAGGATCTTTACGATCCGGCGGTCAATATTCCGCTGGGTACCCGGTATCTGGCGGCGATGGCGATGCGATACGACGGCAGTCCGTGGCTGGCGAGCGCCGCCTACAACGCGGGGCCGATCCCGGTGCAGCGGTGGGTGGATGCGCGCGGCAACCTCGAGCCCGACGTGTTCATCGCCACGATCCCGTACGGGGAAACCCGCGACTACGTCGGCCGCGTGCTCTCGTTCGAGACGATGTACGACTGGCGCATGCACGGAGACGCGCTGCCGATCACCTCGCGCATGCCGGCGATCGGCACGCCGTTCGCGCTGCCGATCGCCGCCGCCCGCAAAGCGGTGGCGTGCGCCCTCGATCACGACACGCCCGCAGCCACGGCATCGAGCGTCGTCCCTGCAGCCAATCAAGGAGCGCACTGACATGCGAGCGCAAAGGATCGTGGTGCTGGGCGGCACCGGCTTCATCGGCAGCCACCTGGTGCCGAAACTGGTCTCGCAGGGCCACGCCGTCACGGTGCTGACGCGCAATCGCGAAAGAAAGCGCGGGCTGCTGGTGCTGCCATCGGTGAAGCTGCTCAGCACCGACGTGTACGACCGCGCCGCGCTGGTGGACCGCTTCGGCGGCCACGACGCGGCGATCAACATGGTCGGCATCCTCAACGAGACCGGCGGCGCGCGTTTCTCGCGCGCGCACGTGGATCTCACGGCGACCGTGATCGCAGCCTGCCGCGAGGCCGGCGTCGGCCGGCTGCTGCAGATGAGCTCGGTCAACGCCGGCAACAGCGCATCGAAATACCTCAAGACCCGCGGGGAAGCGGAAACGCTGGTCAAGAACTCCGGCCTGGACTGGACCCTGTTCCGTCCCAGCGTCGTGTACGGTCGCGGCGACGGACTGGTCTCGCGCTTCCACACGCTGCTCAAGCTCTCCCCGCTGCTGCCGCTGGCGCGCCCGCGCGCGAAGATCGCGCCGGTCTACGTGGGCGACGTAGTGCAGGCGATCGCGCGTTGCGTGGACGACCGCGCGAGCCATGGACGAATCTATGAACTGTACGGGCCGGACGTTTACACGCTGGCGGCGATCGTGCGGATGATCCGCGATGCGGCGCACCTGCATCGCATCGTGCTGCCGCTGCCGGATGCGCTGGGCTGGCTGCAGGCGCGCGTGTTCGATTTCGTGCCGGGCAAGCCGTTCTCTTCCGACAATTTCAAGTCGCTGAAAGTGGACGCGGTCGGCAACCGCGACGGGCTGGCGGAACTGGGCATCGCGCCGCGGCGATTCCCGGCGGTGCTGCCGGAATTGCTGGCGGGCCCGCTGCGGGAACGGCGCATGGACGAGGCGCGCGCCAGCCAGCGCGACAGCGCGCCGCACGCCTACGAACGGGTCGGCTGATCGCAGGCAAAGATTCCGCAGCCCGGGGCAAGCGCGGGCGCATGGCACAATGCGCCGCATGCGTACTTATCTGGTCGGTGGCGCGGTGCGGGACGAACTGCTGGGTCGCGCCCACGGCGACCGCGATCACGTGGTGGTCGGCGCACGACCCGAGGAAATGCTTGCCCAGGGCTACGTCGCGGTGGGCCGCGACTTCCCGGTGTTCCTGCATCCGCGGACGAAAGAGGAATACGCGCTGGCGCGCACCGAGCGCAAATCCGGGCGCGGCTACCGCGGTTTCGTGGTGGATGCCGATCCGGACGTGACGCTGGAAGAAGACCTGCAGCGCCGCGACCTCACCATCAACGCGATGGCGCGCGACGAACACGGCGCGCTGGTGGACCCGTTCCACGGCAGACGCGACCTGGAGCAACGCATCCTGCGGCACGTCTCGCCCGCATTCGTGGAAGACCCCGTGCGCGTGTTGCGGGTGGCGCGTTTCCTCGCACGCTTCTCGCCGCTGGGCTTCCGCATCGCCGACGAAACCATGACGCTGATGCGCGAGATGGTCGCCAACGGCGAAGTCGAACACCTGGTCCCGGAGCGGGTGTGGGCGGAAACCCGCAAGGCGTTGGCCGAGCCGCGACCCTCCGCGTTCCTGCGCGCCTTGCGCGAATGCGGTGCGCTGCGGGTGCTGTTTCCGGAAGTGGATGCACTCTACGGCGTGCCGCAGAGCGCGCAGCACCACCCGGAAGTGGATTGCGGCGTGCACCAGGAGCTGGTGATGGACCAGGCGGCGCAGCTCGCGCCCGGCAACGACCTGGTCGGCTTCTGCGCGCTCACGCATGACCTGGGCAAGGCGCTGACGCCCGCCGACGTGTTGCCAAGGCACATCGCGCACGAGCACCGCGGCGTCGCGCCGCTGCGCGGGCTGTGCGAACGCCTGCGCGTCCCGGCCGAGCATGCGCAACTGGCCGAGCTCACCTGCCGCCACCACCTGCTCGCGCATCGCGCACTGGAACTGAAACCCGCCACGGTGCTGGAGCTGCTGCTTGCGTTCGATGCCTTGCGCAGGCCGCAACGGCTGGAGGTTTTCCTGCTGACCTGCATGGCCGACAAGCGCGGCCGTCTGCAGCACGAACATGACGCCTACCCGCAGGCGGACTACCTGCACGCCGCGCGCGTGGCGGCGGCTTCGATCAGCGCGCAGCCCTTCGTCGAGCGCGGTTTGCAGGGCACGGCGATCGGGGAGGCGATGCGCCGCGCCCAGGCCGAGGCGATCGCGGCGGTGCCGAAGCCTTCATAACCGCTCACTGCGATCCACCGCGATCAGCGGCGCCAACAACCGTTCCGAATCCAGGTCGCGCGCGAACAGCATCGCCTGGAAACGCTCGCCCATCTCGCCCGGCAACGTCAGCCGCTTGACCTCGCCCGCCAGCGCGTAACGCGCGGCCTCGTCGTGCGTTTGCGCATAAGCCTGCGCGAAGG
>DASVDY010000161.1:0-2964 GCA_036380855.1 Rhodanobacteraceae bacterium | reverse complement strand
TGGCACAGCAGATCGTGGCCGAGGTCGCCTGCGGCGAGCGCGGCGAAGATGAGTTGTTCGAGCTGGTGCGCGCCGCGTATCCGTACCGCGATCTCGCACGCGACAAGTTCAACGAGGTGCTGCGGATGCTGGCCGAGGGCTACAGCACGCGGCGCGGCACCCGCTCGGCCTACCTGCATCGCGACGCGGTCAACGGCAAGTTGCGCGCGCGTCGCAACGCGCGCCTGACCGCGATCACCTCCGGCGGCGCGATCCCCGACACCGCCGACTACGACGTGGTGCTGGAACCCGCGGCGCAACGGGTCGGCAGCGTCAACGAAGACTTCGCGGTCGAGAGCATCGCCGGCGACATCTTCCAGCTCGGCAACCAGTCGTACCGGATCCTGAAGGTCGAACGCGGCCGCGTGCGCGTCGAGGATGCGCACGGCGCGCCGCCTTCGATCCCGTTCTGGCTGGGCGAAGCGCCCGGGCGCAGCGACGAACTGTCGTGGGCGGTGTCGCGGTTGCGCGACGAGATTTCGGAGCGGCTGTCAGAAAGCCCTCTCCCCCCAACGACTGCATCGCTTGGGGGAGAGGGAGCACAAGCCGCCATCGCTTGGCTGCGCGACGAAGTCGGCGTGGTCGAACCCGCGGCGCGGCAGCTGGTCGAGTATTACCAGACCGCGCGCACGGAACTGGGGCTGCTGCCCACGCACGCCACGCTGGCGATGGAGCGCTTCTTCGACGAATCCGGCGGCACGCAGCTGGTGATCCACTCGCCTTACGGCAGCCGGTTGAACCGCGCGTGGGGCTTGGCGCTGCGCAAGCGCTTCTGCCGCACCTTCAATTTCGAATTGCAGGCCGCGGCCACCGAAGACGCGATCGTGCTGTCGCTTTCCACCAGCCACAGTTTCCCGCTGGAGGAAGTTGCGCGTTACCTGCATTCGAACACGGTGCGCGACGTGCTGACGCAGGCGCTGCTGGACGCCCCGATGTTCGCGCTGCGCTTCCGCTGGAACGCCAGCGCCGCGCTGGCGCTGCCGCGCTTCGTCGGCGGCGCCAAGGTGCCGCCGCAGATCCAGCGCATGAAGTCCGAGGACCTGCTGGCGACGGTGTTCCCCGATCAGGTCGCGTGCCTGGAAAACATCGTCGGCGAACGGCAGATTCCCGATCACCCGCTGGTCGAGCAGACCCTGCACGATTGCCTGTACGAAGCGATGGACCTGGAAGGCCTGGTCGCGCTGCTGAAGAAGCTGGAAGCCAGGGAAGTGCAGATCGTCGCCCGCGACCTGACCGCCCCGTCGTCGCTGTGCGCCGAAGTGCTGGGCGCGAAACCCTATGCATATCTGGACGATGCGCCGCTGGAAGAGCGCCGGACCCAGGCAGTCGCCTCGCGCGGCTTCACCGATCCGCAGCGCGCCGAGGACCTCGGCAGGCTCGACGCCGATGCGATCGAAGCCGTACGCGAGGAAGCCTGGCCGCAGCCGCGCGATGCCGACGAGATGCACGAGGCACTGCTGGCGCTGGGCGCTGTCGCGGACGACGAAGCGGCGCGCAATGCCGGATGGCGCGAACGTCTGGACGAATTGGTGCGAACGCGTCGCGCAGCGAAGATGCTGCTTGAGCTCCCTCTCCCCCCAACAGCCTTTCCGTTGGGGCGAGAGGATTGGGGTGAGGGGGCGAAGTCAATCGAAGCCAGCGCGCAAGGGACTCGCACAGAGTCCGCCGGCTCGGATGCGAGTGAGGCATCCGGACAACTCCGGCAATGTATTTCCAACGTAGCTCCCACCCCCTCACCCAACCCTCTCCCCCGCATGAGTGCGGGGGAGAGGGCTTGTCTCTGGATCGCCACCGAGTCGCTGCCGATGTGGCGCGCGGTGCACGCGGATGCATCGGTACACCCGGCGGTCGAAGCGCCGGCGGAATTTGCGAACAGGAACTGGACGCGCGAGCAGGCACTGGTCGAAATCGTGCGCGCGCGGCTGGGTTGCCTCGGCCCGGTACAGGCGGGCGTCATCGCGGACATCTTGGCGGTGCCGCAGGCGGACATCGAGCTCGCGCTCGGCGCGCTGGAGCGCGAAGGCTTCGCCATGCGCGGGCGCTTCACGCCCGTGACGCCCGGGAATGATACGGCACAGGGATGTGCCGGCGAATCGGCGGTCTCGCTCGCCGATTCGGTAAACGTGGCGCGGCTCGGCCGCGACCGTTTACGCGACGCTTGCGGCAGGATGCCCAATGCGTCGCTGCAAGACGACGAATGGTGCGAAAGACATCTGCTGGCACGCATCCACCGCCGCACCCTGCAGCGCCTGCGCCGCGAGATCGAACCGGTCGAGGCGCACGAGTTCATGCGCTTCCTGTTCCGCTGGCAGCACGCGGCGGGGGATGCGCGCCTGCGCGGCGCCGAGGCGCTCGGCTCGGTGCTGGCGCAACTGGAAGGGTTCGAGGCGCCGGCAGGCGCGTGGGAATCGCAATTGCTTCCGGCGCGCCTGCGCGACTACGACATCGGCTGGCTCGATGCGCTGTGCGCCTCCGGCCGCGTCGCCTGGACGCGGTTGCGCGCGGGCAGCGGCGCGGCGCCGGTGCGCGCATCGCCGATCGTGCTGCTGCCGCGCAGGCAGCTCGCCTCGTGGAGCTCGCTCGGTTCGGGCGCATCCGATGGAGCGCCGACCCTCTCTTCGCGCGCGCGCATGGCTGCGGAGTACCTCGCGCAACATGGCGCATCGTTCTTCGACGAAATGCTGGGGGGCACGAGGTTGCTGCGCGTCGAGCTGGAAGACGCGCTGGCCGAGCTGGTCGGCGCGGGCCTGATCAGCGCCGACAGTTTCTCCGGCCTGCGTGCGCTGCTGCTGCCGTCGTCGAAGCGCAACGCGCCGCGTCATCGCCGGCTGCGCCGGAACATGCTGAGCGGCATCGAGGACGCGGGGCGCTGGAGCCTGATTCGGCGGCCATCGACCGGCGGCCCCCACCCCACCCCACCCCCGC
>DASVDY010000160.1:0-19013 GCA_036380855.1 Rhodanobacteraceae bacterium | reverse complement strand
CGGCATCGTCGGCGCGGGCGGCATTGCCGGTGATGCCGGCGGAGGCGGAATTACCGGTGCGGGAGGCAATGTCGGCGGAGGCGGAATCACCGGCGGCGCGGGCATCAGCATTCCTCCCGATGTCGGAGGTGCGGGCGGCGGAGGCGGAGGTGCCGGCGCAGCCGGCGGGGGCGGTGGCGGGGGCGGTGGCGGCGCCGGGCGGGCGGCGGTACAACCGGCAGTGGGCAGGATTTCCAGCTCGGCGGCGCGCGTGCCGTCCAGACGCACGGACATTGGCTTGCCAAGCGGGCCGCGCAATGAAAGGTTCAGTCGGCTCGTCGCGCCTCCATCGCGCAGCGAGCCCGCGAGCGCGACGCGCACTTCACCGGATCCGGCGCTCTGCGCACGCAGGTTCAGCTCGAGACTCCAGGCTTTGTCGCCGCCTTCGGCCTGGGAAATCGAAGCCGAACCACCCGAGCGCATGCAGACGATCGGCGTTGCGAGGACTGCATCGCCCCGCCTGATGCGCAGCGCCAGCTGATAGCCCGGCGCGTGCGCGCCCGGCCCGGTGGCAGCGACCGCGGGCGGTTGCCCGGCGGCGTACGAGGCGACGCTGATCGCGACGGCGAGACCGCCGGCAGCAACGCGGCCGAGGATGCGGCGCGTGCCACCCGGAACCGGCAACTTGAGCATGAGGATGCGCTCCCTGATCGGATGACTGGGCCAGAAGCTTCCGGCGGGCAGGGCCGCGCCGGCGAACTGGGCTTTCAACATGGCGCTGGCGTAGTGGCGGCGCGCACGCGGACGTTCGCGCAGCACCGCCGCGTCGCATGCAAGCTCCTGGTCGCGGCGCAGGCGCGACAACGCCCACCACGCCAGTGGATGGAACCAGAACACCGCATGCAGCGCGGTCCCGACCGCACCGATCAGACCGTCGCGTCGGCGTGCGTGCATCGCCTCGTGCGCCAGGATCAGCGCGCGCTCGCGGGCGTCGTAGCGCTGCTCGAAGTCGCAGGGCAACACCAGGCGCGCGCGCCACACGCCGACCAACGCCGGGCCGGTGGCGACGTCGCGGGCACGCAGGATTTCGAAAATGCGATCCGGCGCCGCCGGCCGCTCGCGTTTTGCCGCGCGCAACGCGCGCAGGAAACGCCATTGCCTCGCGACCGCAAACGCCAGCAGCGCGCCTGTGCCAGCCAGCCAGAGGAAGGCCAGCAGCGGGCGCCAATCCCCATTCGTTGCCGCGGAATCCGGCGCGGGCGCGATGGGCGTCGCGGCGGAAAGCACCGCCGGCAGGCGCACGATCACGGCCTGCGCCGCCACGTGCGGAAGCTGGCTGGCAACCAGGGCCAGCAACGGCAGCCACCACAGGTGGCATGCATGTTCGGCCCCGAACCAGCGTCGCCACGGGACGCGCAACGCGGCCACGATCATGAGTGCCACGCTCATGGCCAGCGTGGCCGTCCACAATCGCTGCAGCAGGTCAATCGTGTCCATCGTCGAGCTCCGCGATCAGCCGCCTGATTTCGCTGATGTCCTTCTTCGACAACTTGTGCTGCTCGCTGAAGTGCGCGACCAGCGGCGCGACCCGGCCGCCGAACAGGCGGTCGAGCAGGCCCTTGCTCTCCTCCAGCACGTAGCGTTCGCGCGAGAGCAGCGGGGAATAGAGATAACGCCGGCCATCGCGCGCGGCCTTGACCGCGCGCTTGCGCAGCAGCCGATTGAGCAGCGACTTCACCGTGCCTTCCTGCCAGCCCTGGCGCGGGCCGACTTCGGCCAGGATTTCCTCGGCGCTGCGCGGCGCGCGCCGCCACAGCACTTCCATCACTTCGCGTTCGGCTTCGCTGATCGGGGCGGGCATTTTTCGTTTACGTGTGTAAGCAGTTGGCGCATGTTTACGCCTGTAAACGACAGCCGTCAAGTGCCGGGGGCAATCAGGGCAGCGCGGCGTTTACCGCCATGGCCCTGGGGAAGCGGAGCGTGGCGACCGTCCCGTGTCCGGGCCGGCTGTCCAGCTCGACCGGCCAGTCGAAGCGGTCGGCGATGCGCCGCACCACCGCCAGGCCGATGCCGTGGCCGCGTGCGCCGCTGCCGCTGCCGCGATAGAACGGCTGGAAAGCGCGCGCCAGCTCTTCGGCGTCCATGCCGCAACCGGTATCGGTGACGCGCACGCTGCCTGAGTGGACGCTCACCACGATGCTGCCGCGTTCGGTGTACAGGCAGGCGTTGCGGATGAGGTTGCCGATCACCACCGCGAGCACGCGCGGCGGGGCGTGCAAGGCGAATCGCGCCTCTTCCTCCAATCGCAGGTCAACCGGTTTCGCGCCCAGCAGGTCGCGGTAGCGCTCAACCTCCTCGCGCACCACGTCGTTGACCAGGAAATCCTGCTCCGGCAGGCCGGTATCGGATTCGCGCGCCAGCACCAGGAAGGCTTCGATCAGCGCCTCGATCTCGCGCACCGAACGGCTGATGCGGGTCAGCGAACGTTGCGCGAACGGGCTCAGGTTTTCCTCGTCGGCGAGCACGTCGGCGGCGACCTTGATCACGGTCAGAGGCGTGCGCAGCTCGTGGCTGGCGTCGCGGGTGAAATTGCGCTCGCGCTCGGCGAAAGCTTCAAGCCGCGCGGCGAAACTGCGCAGTGCCTCGGCCAGAACCGCGACTTCGGCGTGTTCCAGGCCCAGCTTCGCAGGATCGAATGCGGACGCATCGGGTTGATGCGGGTTCCAGCCGCGCACGGCTTCGGCCAGCGACGTCACCGCGGTGTGGGCATCGCGTGCACGGCGTCCGGTGGAGCGGCGGCGCCGGATGATCGAGCGGCGGCGCACGCTCATCCGGGACTGCCAACGCCCATCCGGGCGAACCGCGCGGGTCGGCAAAGATCGCCGGCGGCAAGGCGCGCGTCAACGCGCGACGGCACGCTGCGCCGCAGCCCTGCGGCCCGGATGTTGCCCGCATGCGATGCCATCGCTCGTCTGTGTGTGGACATGTATCTTCCTCGCTCTTCCTTGCCCCGTGGGCAATCGCCGGCGGCGCAGCCCCGGACAGAGCGCGGGCTGGCCCCTCATCCGGCCGCGATTTCGGCGTCGAGGTCGGCCAACCGGTACCCCGCGCTGTGGATCGTATGCAAAAGTGGCCGCGAGAACGGCTTGTCTATCACCTTGCGCAGATTGTAGAGGTGCGAGCGCAGCGTGTCGGAATCGGGCAGCGTGTCGCCCCAGATTTCGCGCTCGATGTCGCGCCGGCTGACCACCCGCGGCGATTCGCGCATGAGGATCGTGAGCAGCTTCAGGCCGATCGGCGACACCTGCAATTCCTCGCCGTTGCGGGTGAGCCGCAGCGTGGCGGTATCCAGCATCAGGTCCCCCACGCGCAACACTTCCGCGGAAACCTGGCGGCGGTCGCGACGGATCAGCGCCCGCACGCGCGCTTCCAGCTCGCGCGGTTCGAACGGTTTGACCAGGTAGTCGTCGGCGCCCGCGTCGAGGCCGATCAGCTTGTCTTCCAGCGTGTCGCGCGCAGTCAGCATCAGCACCGGCGTGGACTTCTTGGCTTCGTTGCGCAGCTTGCGGCAAACCTCCAGGCCGTCCATGCCGGGCAGCATCAAGTCCAGCACCACCACGTCGAAACTGCCGGAGACAGCCAGATGCAGGCCCGTCACGCCGTCGGCGGCATAGTCCACCGAATACCCGCGGCGTTCCAGGAATTCCCCGATCATCTCGGCGATGCCGCGATTGTCCTCGACCAGCAGAACCAGTCCGGACTGATCTTCTCTCGCGCTCATGCGAGGCCCCTCGAAGGTTGAAGCATGGGAATGGAAGGCGATCATCGGCCGAAAATGTGCCTTCACGTGGGTGAGCGTTGCGTGAAGCCACGCAAAAAGCCGGCAAGCCGCTTATCTCACGGCGGGTCACCGCCCATGAACGGCAATAATGGCAAGGTCGAGCTTTCGCTCTACTCCTGCCTTTTTCCGGGCCGCGAAGCGGGCGACTTGCCGAGTAACGGCAGCAGCGCCGGCCAGACATTGTCCAGTACCTTCGGCTGCGCGGCCGCGGTGGGATGCAATCCGTCCTCCTGCATCAGGTCCGGCCGCAGCGCGATGCCCTGCAGCAGGAACGGCACCAGACCGGCGTGGTTGTCCTTGGCCAGTTGCGCGTAGATCGCGCGCAGGCCGTCCCGGTATTGCGGTCCGTAATTGACCGGAAGTTCGATGCCGATCAGCAGGACCTTCGCGCCGCTTTCATCGCACTGTTTCACCATCGCTGCGAGGTTTTGACGGATCTCCGACAACGGCAGTCCGCGCAGGCCATCATTGGCGCCCAGTTCCAGCATGACGATCGCCGGATGGTATTGCTTCAGCAGCGCCGGCAATCTGCTCAAACCGTCGGACGTGGTTTCCCCGCTGATGCTGGCATTGACGAGCCGGTACTCCGGCCGCATCTGGGTCAGGCGTGCCTGCATCAGGTCAGGCCAGCCCGCCTGCAGCGGAATATTGTGGGCAGCGGAAAGCGAATCGCCCAGCAGCAGGATGGTTTTCGGCGTGGATGCCGCATGCGCCCACGGCGCGCAGACCAGCAGCAACAACACGAGGCCACGACGCATGTACGACGGCATCCAGGACTCCATCCAGCTTCTCTCCGCGCAGGGTGTCGGCAAGTACGTCGAAGGGCCGGGCGGCCGGCTCGACATTCTGGACGATGTCAGCCTTGACGTGAATGCGGGGGAAACCGTGGCGATCACCGGTGCATCGGGCTCCGGCAAGACCACCCTGCTCGGCATCCTCGCGGGGCTGGACGTGCCCAGCACCGGCAGCGTGCGTCTGGATGGCCAGGCCCTGGAAACGCTGGACGAGGAGGCGCGCGCGGCGCTGCGGCGGCGCCTGGTGGGTTTCGTGTTCCAGTCGTTCCACCTGCTGCCGGCGCTGACGGCCGAAGAAAACGTGCTGCTGCCGCTGGAACTGGAAGGCGCGCGCGACGCGTTGCCGCGTGCGCGCGAAGCACTGGCCGCGGTAGGCCTGCGCAAGCGCGGCGCGCACTATCCGCACCAACTCTCCGGTGGCGAGCAACAGCGCGTGGCGCTGGCGCGCGCGTTCGTGCATGCACCGCGCATCCTGTTTGCCGACGAGCCCACCGGCAACCTCGATCGCCACACCGGGAAAACCATCGCCGACCTGCTGTTCGACTTGAATCGCCAGCACCGCACCACGCTGGTCGTGGTGACCCACGATGCCGAACTGGCCGGACGCTGCCTGCATGCGTACGAAATCGTGGAAGGCCGGCTGGCATGAATGCGCTTCGGCATGCCTTTCGCAGTCTCCGCCGTGAATGGCGGCTGCCGGAATTGCGCACGCTGGTCGCGGCGCTGCTGCTGGCCGTGCTGGCGCTGGGCACGGTCGGCACGCTGTCCTCGCGCGTGGAGCGCGCGGTACTGATGAGCGCGGCCGAGGTGATCGGCGGCGACATGGGTGTGAACGCCGCCACGCCGCTGCCCGATGCGTTCGTGGCCCGCGCGCGTGCGCTTGGCCTGGAAACCAGTCATCTCGCCAATTTCCCGAGCGTCGCATTCGCCAATCAGCGCAGCCAGTTGCTGGAAGTGGTCGCGGCCGATGCGCACTGGCCGTTGCGCGGCAAGCTGACGATCCTCGGCGCGCGCGGGAACGACGTGGACGCGCATGCCCCGTCGCAGGGCGAGGTGTATCTGGATCACCGCGCGCTGGTCGCACTCGGCCTGCGCCTGGGCGATCGGGTGCAGCTCGGCGGGCGCGACCTGCGCATCACCGCGCAGTTGCAGCGCGAGCCCGACGGCGGCGACCTGTTCGCGCTCGCCCCGCGTGCGGTGATGGCGCTGGCCGACGCGCAAGCCGCCGGCCTGCTCGGGACCGGCAGCCGCGCGCACCATCGCCTGCTGGTGGGCGGCGAACCATCCCGGGTGGAGGCGTATCGCGCCTGGGCCAAGGCCAACCTGCCCTCCGATGCGGATCTCGTCACACCGCAGGAAGTGCAGCAGCGGTTGCGCGTGGCGTTCGATCGCGCAGGGGCATTCCTGCGCCTGTCCGCCCTGCTCGCGGCCCTGCTCGCGGGCATCGCCATCGCGCTGGCCGCGCGTCGCTACGCATGGCGCAAGCTGGATGAAGTCGCTCTGCTGCGCGCGCTCGGCGCGTCGCGCGGCTTCACTTTCGGCGGCCTGTTGCTGACGTTGCTGGTCCCCGCGGTGCTCGCGGCGGCGATCGGCGCGTGCCTTGCCGTGGGCCTGGCCGCGGCCGCGTTCGTGTTTGCGCATGACCTGCTGCCACCCGCAGCACGGCAGGTTCCGTTGCCGATCGGCCCTGCCGTGGCGGCGGCCGGAATCGGGCTCGCCGTGCTGATCGGGTTTGCGCTGCCGCCGCTGGTGCGACTGGCCGAAGTACCGCCGGTCGCGGTGTTCCGGCGGATCTGGACGCGCGCGCCGCGCCGCTTCGACGTGCTGTACCTGCTGCCGCTCGGCGTGGCGCTCGCGTTGATCGCACTGGAAAGCGGCTCGTGGAAACTGGCGGGCGTGCTGTCGGCCAGCCTGCTCGGCGCGGCGCTCGCGAGCATGGCGCTCGCCTTCGGCTTGTTGTGGCTGATCCGCAAGTACGCCGCGCGATTGCATCCGTCGCTGCGTCTGGGCGCGAGTGCCCTGACGCGGCGGCGGCTGCTGAGCCTGGTCCAGGCTTGCGCGATATCGCTGGGGCTCACCGCGCTGCTGATGCTGGCGGTGATCGCACCCTCGCTGCTGGACAACTGGCGGCGCGAATTGCCCTCCGACGCGCCCAACTGGTTCGTGGTGAACGTGCAGGACGCCCAGCGGGCGCCGGTCCTCGATGCACTGCAGCGACTTGGCGCCACCCGGCTCAATTCGCTGCCGGTCGCGGTCGGCAAGCTGACCGCGATCAACGGCGTGCCGGTGGACAAGCTCGATCCGGGCGATCGCCACGCAAGGGAAACCGCCGATCGCCAATTGCGACTGTCGTGGAGCGAACAGTTGCCGCCGGCCAATCGCATCATCGCAGGCCGCTGGTTCGCGGCGTCGCCCCCGCAGCCGGAAGTCTCGATAGACAAGATGTGGGCCGAGACCTTCGACCTGCACCTGGGCGATACGCTCGGCTTCCAGGTCGGCGAACGCAGCCTGACCGCGCGCGTCACCAGCATCCGCGAAGTGGACTGGAGCAGCTTCAACGTCAACTTTTTCCTGCTGCTCGATCCCGCGCACGCGCGCACCCTGCCGCACGACTGGATCGCGAGCTTCCACCTGCCGCGCGGCCATTCGCGCGCACTCGCCGCGTTCTCGCGCGATTACCCGAACCTGTCGCTGATTGACGTGGACGAACTGCTCGACCGGGTGCGCGAAATCGTGGCGCAGGTGACCGGCGCGGCGCGCTGGGTGCTGGGCTTCAGCCTGCTCGCCGGTGCGCTGGTATTGGCCGCCGCGCTGACCGCCAGCGCCGCCGAACGCCGGCAGGAAGCCGCGCTGTTGCGCACGTTGGGCGCGCGGCGCGGGCAACTGGTGCTGAGCGCGCTGTGCGAGTTCGCGCTGCTCGGGTTGATCGCCGGTGCGACCGCGCTGTTCGGCGCGGCCGCCGGTGGCGCGTGGCTGGCAACGTCGGTGTTCCGCATCCACGATTTCGTCGAACCCTGGGGCGCACTGGCGATCGCTGCAGTCGTTGCAGCGGCAGTCGTCACTGCGCTCGGGCTGACCGGCACGCGGCGGGTGCTGCGCACCTCGCCGTTGCTGATCCTGCGCAGGGCGTAAGTCGTCGCCAAGGACAAGAGCGGACTGAAAAGCGTCACGAGCGAAGGCAGATTGCGCGTCGCCGGAGCGCAGGAACCGAAGTGTATATGTCAATACATGAGGATTCCGAGCACCGCCGGCGCGCAAGCTGCCGAGCGCAGTAGCTTTTCAACCGCTCTTCAGTCGTCGCGGTTCGGCACGCTGACCCTGCCCTTCACGTCGTGGTAGCGCACGTCGCCGCTGCCGGTGGAACGCACGGTGAAGTTGCCGCCCACACCGTTGGCGGTGACGTCGCCCGATCCGGTGCTGCCCACTTCGGCATCGCGGCCGATGTCGTCCAGCGTGACGTCACCGGAACCGGTGGAGCCGATCCGCACGCTGCCGTGCACGTTGCGGAAATCCAGGTCGCCGGAGCCGGAGTGGTCGGCGTGCGCGTCGCCACGTACGCCATCCACGTGCACGTCGCCGGAGCCCGTGCCGTTGAGTGCGACACTGCCGACATCATTCGCGCGCACATCGGCGGAACCGAGCTGCAACTCCAGCGCGCCCTGGATGCGATCGGCGACCAGATCGCCGGAGCCGGAGTGGAAATCGAGCGAAGCGAGGTTGCCCGCCTGCACGTCGCCGGAGCCACTGTGTATCTGCACCGCGAAGGCCGCCGGCAGCCGCACCTGCAGTTTGAGGTAGGCGTAGGACGAGCCGAACAGGTTGAAGATGCTGGTGCCGATGCCGTGACGCTGGGCGTCCACCGTGGCCTGGTCTCCGCTGCGGCCGGTGCTGATCTGCAAGTCCTTGAGCCAGGACTGGTCCGAGGCACAGGCGGTGCCGCGCACCTCGATCCTGTTCAAGCCCTGCACGCCCTGGATGTCGAGATCCGACGAACCCAGCCGCAGCAGCAGCGAATGCAGGCCGGCAGCGTCAATGTCGGCATTGCGCGGCGCGCTGTAGCGGCACTCCTCCGCGCCAGCGACGGAAGCGAAGACCAGCAACGAGGATGCAATCAGTGCAGCGGCAACTTTGCGCATGGAAGTCTCCTGACAGGTACCGATGCTTGAGATGCCGATTGTGCGCGCGAGGTTTAGGGCCGCGGCGCATGACTTACGACAGGGGGTCAGGATCGTTCCTCGGCTTTGGCCCGATCCCACAGCGCATCCTGTTCGGCGAGCGGCTTGCCGGCGAGGGTCTCGCCGGCTTCGGCGGCGAGCGCTTCCATGCGCCGGAACCGGCGTTCGAATTTGGCATTGGCGCGGCGCAACGCGTGCCCGGGGTCGAGTTTGGCGTGCCGCGCGAGATTGGCGATCACGAACAGCACGTCGCCGATCTCGTCCTCCAGCCGGTCGCGATCGGCGCCCTGCTCGAACTCGGCGCGTACTTCTTCGATTTCTTCGGCAAGCTTGTCCAGCACGGGCTCCGGACCGGGCCAGTCGAAGCCGACCGTGGCCGCGCGTTGCTGCAGCTTCAGCGCGCGGCGCCACTCCGGCAAACCCGCCGCGATGCCCGCGAGCGCGCTTCGATCTTCATCGTCGCCGCGCTCCGCGCGTTCCCGCGCCTTCAATGCTTCCCACGCGCGCGACTGCTCTTCTGCGTTGGCGTAGCGCGTGTCGCCGAACACGTGTGGATGCCGGCGCGTCAGTTTGTCCGACAGTGCGGCAACGACATCGGCGAAGTTGAAATACCCGGCCTCTTCGGCCATGCGCGCGTGGAACACAACCTGGAACAGCAGGTCGCCCAGCTCGTCGCGCAGGTCGTCATAGTTGCGGCGCTGGATCGCATCGGCGACCTCGTGGGCCTCCTCGATGGTATACGGTGCGATCGAATCGAAATCCTGCTTCGCGTCCCACGGACAACCGCGCTCCGGATCGCGCAGCCGCGCCATGATCTCCAGCAGGTTTTCGATTTCGGGCCGGGACATGATTCGCTCCGCGCAAGAAGAGCAACTTTGACACGGATCAACACGGATAAAGCAAATGCTCTGAACATTGTTTGCTCTATCCGCTCTGATCCGCGTCCATCCGTGTCAAAAGCTTTTTCTGCTCGCCAATCCGCGCCAAAAGGCACTCAAGCGCCGAGGCGGGCCAGCCAGTCCACCGACGGATCGCCGACCGCCACGAACTCCGGGTTGAGCAGCGAATCGCGGGTGTTGTAGCGGAACGGCTGGCCCTGCAGGTCCAGCACCGCGCCGCCGGCCTGTTCCAGTACGCATTGCGCGGCGGCGGTGTCCCACTCGGAAGTCGGGCCCAGCCGCAGATACAGGTCGGCCTTGCCGGCCGCAATCAGGCAGAACTTCAGCGAAGAGCCCATGGACATCAAACGATGCTCGCCGAGGTTCGCCAGCATCGCGCCGGTACGTTCCTGCGCGTGCGAGCGGCTGCCTGCCACGACCGGCGGCTGCGCGGCCGGGCGCGCCTGCAGGGGGTGCGGCAATGCGCCGGGCGCGGGTTCGAGGAACGCGCCCTCGTCGCGCAAGCCGTAATACAGCTCGCCGGACACCGGCGCCAGCACCACGCCGAACACCGGAGCGTGATCCTCGATCAGCGCGATGTTGACGGTGAACTCGCCGTTGCGCTTGACGAACTCGCGGGTGCCATCCAGCGGGTCCACCAGCCAGTAGCGCGCCCACGCGGCGCGCGTGCTCCACGGGATATCCGCGGACTCTTCCGACAGCACGGGCACGTCCGGCGTCAGTGCACGCAGTCCCTCGACGATCGCGTGGTGCGCGGCCATGTCGGCGGCGGTCAGCGGCGAATCGTCGGCCTTGTGCTCGACCGCAAAACTGCCGGCGTAGATCTCCAGGATCGCCGCGCCGGCGCGGCGGGCGATGCCACAGGCCTCATGTCCGATGCGATCGAGTTCGCTCATCGCGCGCACATCGCCGGAAACGTGCCCTTCAGGAACTCGCGCGCGATGAACAGCGCCGCGATCGAGCGGCCCTCCGTCACGTCCGGGCGCGCGACCAGCGTGTGCAGTTCCGAGAGTTTCCATGGCACGACCTCCAGCGGTTCGGGTTCGTCGCCGGGCAGACGCTCGGGGTAAAGATCGCGCGCCAACACGACATGGGTCATGTGTGTCATGTAAGCGGGCGAGAGTGACAGCGTGGTGAGGATACGCAGGTCGCGCGCGCCAAAACCGATCTCTTCCTTCATTTCGCGGTTGGCGCCCTGTCCGACGGTTTCGTCGCGATCGAGCCGGCCCTTGGGCAGTCCGAGCTCATAGCGATCCAGCCCGACGCCGTATTCGCGCACCAGCAGCACGGTGTCGTCGTCGCGCATCGGAACGAGGATCACCGCGCCCAGCCCGGAACCGGCCAGCCGCTCGTAGGTGCGCCGCTCGCCGTTGGAAAACTCGAGGTCAACTTCCTCGACCTTCAGGAAGCGGCTGCTGTCGGCGCGGCGTGTGGCGTGGATGCGGGGAGGCGAAGGCATCCAGAGATTGTAGCGGAGGGGACGACACGGGCCACGATGCGACGCATTATCGAGAGCAGGCCGTGGATGGCCGTCTCGAAGTGGGCTTTCCGGCGCCGTCGCATGACGGCGAGCATCGCAGCGCCAAGCGGGAGCAAGGGCGAGCCGGGAATTCGCGCGGCACTGCCGCGCGCCGGCGAGCGCACGCACATGGATGTGCGGGCGGGGAGGCGATCCACGGACGGCTGCTTGCCGTTCCTTCGCCGGCCCGCTTGGCGCGAGAAGCGCAGCGGAGTCGAGCCAACCGGACGTTGGCGATACCTCATGCCGGCGCCAATGGTTTTGGCTGCTTTTGCCGAAACAAAAGTAGCCCGCTCGCTTGGAGACGAGCGGAAAAAGACAGGGATGTCGTGGCATCAACCGCGGAGGTTGCGGTCGCGCGCAGGCGCGCTCCTACAACAGTAGCCCGCGCCGGGGGAAAAGACATGGATGTCGACCAGCAAAGTCACTGGGTCCCGGCTTGCGCCGGGATGACGTCAGATGAAAGGTATCGAAGGATTCCCCCAGCCCTGCCAAGGGCTGACGCCCTTCCTCTCCCGCCGAATCGGAAGGGAGAATCAAGATCAAAGTCGCTGGGTCCAGGCTTGCGCCGGGATGAGGGATTGAAGACGCGCGCAAGATGCCGACTGCAGCAACTTGTCCGGAGATCCCTAGCTCAGCGCCCCGTGGCAGTGCTTGTACTTCTTGCCGCTGCCACACGGGCACGGCTCATTGCGGCCGATCTTGGGGCCTTCGCGCATCACCGGCGCGGCGCCGGCCGCGGCGGCGGCCGCGCGCGGCCCCATCCCGTCGGTGGCAGCAGCTTGCGCTGGTTCCGCGCTGAAACCGGCGCTTTCGGCGTGCTGGAACTGCATCGCACGCGCGGCACGCTCGGCCATCTGCTGCTGCTGCGCTTCCATCGCGGCGATTTCTTCCTCGCTGCGGATGCGCACGCGCGAGAGCGTCTGCACCAGTTCCGACTTCACCCGCGCCAGCATGTCCTCGAACAGCCGGAACGACTCGCGCTTGTATTCCTTCTTCGGATCCACCTGCGCGTAGGAGCGCAGGTAAATGCCCTGGCGCAGGTAATCCATGCTGGCCAGGTGTTCCTTCCAGGCGTTGTCCAGCACCGAAAGCATCACGTGCTTCTCCAGCGCGCGCATCACTTCCGGGCCGACCTGCTTCTCCTTCTCGGCGAACATCTCGTCCGCCGCATCCATGACGCGGCGGTGGATCGCGGTCGCGTCCACTTCCTCGGCGTTCTCCACCCAGTGGCGAAGATCGAGCTTCAGCCCGTAATCGGATTCCAGCGCGCGCTCCAGCTCGGCCAGTTGCCACTGCTCGTCCACGCTGTCGTGCGGCACGTAGGTGGTGGCGATGGTCTCGAACACGTCGCGGCGGATGTCGGCCACGGTGTCGGCCACGCTGTCGGCTTCCAGCAGTTCCGCGCGCTGTTCGTAGATCACCTTGCGCTGGTCGTTGGCGGTGTCGTCGAACTCGAGCAGGTTCTTGCGGATGTCGAAGTTGTGCTGCTCGACCTTGCGCTGCGCCTTCTCGATCTGCCGGCTGACCATGCGGTCTTCCAGCGCGTCCTCTTCCTTCATGCCGAACGCGCGCATCCACTTGCCGACCCAGTCGCCGGCGAAGATGCGCATCAGGTTGTCCTGCAGAGACAGGTAGAAGCGCGACGAACCCGGGTCGCCCTGGCGCCCCGAACGGCCGCGCAACTGGTTGTCAATGCGCCGCGACTCGTGGCGCTCGGTGCCGATGATGTGCAAGCCGCCGGCTTCCAGCACCTGCTGGTGGCGCTTGCGCCATGCCTCTCGCACGCGCTCGCGATCCGCATCGGTCGCGCCTTCCGGCAGTGCGTTCAATTCGGCTTCCAGCGAGCCGCCCAGCACGATGTCGGTACCGCGACCGGCCATGTTGGTTGCGATGGTGACCGCACCGGGCATGCCGGCCTGCTCGACGATCTTCGCCTCGCGCTCGTGCTGCTTGGCGTTCAGCACTTCGTGCGGCACGCCTTCCTTGCGCAGCAGGTTGGAGATCAGTTCCGACGTTTCGATCGAGGTAGTGCCGACCAGCACCGGCTGACCGCGCTTGTGGCAGTCCTTGATGTCCTCCATCACCGATTTGTACTTCACGTCCGGCGTGAGGAAGATCAGGTCGGCGTTGTCCTTGCGCACCATCGGCTTGTGGGTGGGGATCACCACCACTTCCAGACCGTAGATCTGCTGGAACTCGTAAGCTTCCGTGTCCGCCGTGCCGGTCATGCCGGACAGCTTCTTGTACATGCGGAACAGGTTCTGGAAGGTGATCGTGGCGAGCGTCTGGTTCTCGCGCTGGATCGGCACGCCTTCCTTCGCCTCCACCGCCTGGTGCAGGCCGTCCGACCAGCGCCTTCCGGGGAGGGTGCGGCCGGTGAACTCGTCCACGATGATCACTTCGCCGTCGCGCACGATGTAGTCCACGTCGCGCTGGTACAGCGCGTGCGCGCGAAGGGCGGCGTTCAAGTGATGCACGATCGCGAGGTTGCGCGCGTCGTAGAGGGCCGAATCGCCTTCCAGCACGCCGGCTTCGCGCAGCAGTTGCTCGGCGTGTTCCATGCCCTCTTCGGACAGGTGCACCTGCTTCTGCTTCTCGTCCACGAAATAGTCGCCCGGTTCCGGCGGCTCGCCCGGCAGCGGCTCCTTCGCCTGCCGCGTCATCTTCGGCACAATGCGGTTGACGCGGATGTACAGCTCCGGCGAATCCTCGGCCGGGCCGGAAATGATCAATGGCGTGCGCGCCTCGTCAATCAGGATCGAGTCCACCTCGTCCACGATCGCGAAGTTGAGCCCGCGCTGATAGCGCTGGTCCTTCGACTGCGCCATGTTGTCGCGCAGGTAATCGAAGCCGAATTCGTTGTTGGTGCCGTAGGTGATGTCGGCGGCATAGGCGCCGCGCTTGTCGGCGTGGTCCATGCCAGGCCAGACCACGCCCACGCTCATGCCGAGGAAGTTGTAGACCTTCCCCATCCAGCCCGAGTCGCGGCGGGCGAGGTAGTCGTTCACGGTGACCACGTGCACGCCCTTGCCTTCCAGCGCATTCAGGTACACCGGCAGCGTGGCGACCAGGGTCTTGCCTTCGCCGGTGCGCATCTCGGCGATCTTGCCCTGGTGCAACACCATGCCGCCGATCAGCTGCACGTCGTAGTGGCGCAGGCCCAGCACGCGCCGCGAGGCCTCGCGCACCACCGCAAAGGCTTCCGGCAGCAGCTTGTCCAGCGATTCGCCCTGCGCGACGCGGGCCCTGAACTCGTCGGTCTTGCCGCGCAGTTGCGCGTCGTCGAGTTTCTGCAGCTCCGGCTCGAGCGCATTGATGCGCGCGACTTGTCGCGACAGTTGACGCAGCACGCGTTCGTTGCGGCTGCCAAATACGCTCGTCAGGGCACGGTTGAACATCGGCGATCAGGCTGGCTTTGGATTCTCGGGAAGGGCCCGCGCGGGGCGGACAACGGGCTGGTTCAGCCCGCCATCATACGGGGCGCAGGCGCCCAAGCAAAGGAATGGCGGCGCGAACGGGCCGATTCAAGTCGTGCGCGTCCCGGCCCGCCAAGCGGATCGGCGGATTGCAACCCACCCTACCCCTTGTTGACCGGATTGCGCGTGCCGCGCACGAACGCCAGCGGGTTCACCACACGGCCGTGATACCAGACTTCGAAATGCACGTGCGGTCCGGTTGAGCGGCCGGTGGAACCCGCATCCGAGATGATGTCACCGGCATGGACGCGTTCGCCCACGTGCGCCATCAGCTTGCTGTTGTGCGCATAGCGCGTCATGTACCCGTTGCCATGGTCAATCTCGACCACCTTGCCATAACCGGGCCGCACGCCGGCATAGGTCACGACGCCGTCGGCGACGGCATGCACGGGGCTGCCGAGGGGCACGTCAATGTCCAGGCCGGGATGGAAATCGCGATGGCCATTGAACGGATCGGCGCGGAAGCCGAAATAGGAAGCGATGTAGCCGTCCAGCACCGGCATGCCCGTGGGCTTCACGCGCGCATCCACCTGCCGGTTCATCAGCAGGTCGGCCAATACGCCAAGCTGGGTCTGCTGGTGGTCGAAACGGCTGCGCAAGGCCTCCAGGCCCGCCGCCAGATTGGGCGGCAGCGAGGCCGGCGAGACGTTCTGCTCGGGGCCGCCCAGGGCCGGCGCGTGCTGGAAGTCGAATTCGCGCGGATCGAGCTTGCCGGCCTCGGTGAGGCGCTCGCCGAGCGCATCCAGCCGGATGGATTGCGCCTGCAGCTCGCCGAGCTTTGCCGCCATCGCATCCATGTCGCGCTGGGCGCTGGCGCGCAGGTCGGCCAGTTGGCTCTTCTGCCGTGCCACCTGCGCGTGCAGGTCGGCGATGCGGGCCAGCGCGCGATCGCGCGGGTTGGCCAGCTTGAGCGCAGCGACCGCCCCCGCGGCGGCACAGGCCAGCATCAGCGCGCACATCACCAGGGTCACACGTCGGCGCGTACGCGGGCAGGCAAGAAGAGCGACATGTCCCTGACGCGATTTGGCCGACCGTGCGACGAGTATCATGTGCGTGTCCTCCACCGTTCCTGCCGATGCCTCCCGAAGACTCCACCCCGCCCCGCCGCCCGGTTCCGGGGCCGAAGCCCGTCGCGCAATGCGCCCCGGTAAGGGCACTGAGCGCGCGGGCACGCGAGCTCGACGATCTGGATCAGCAATTGCGGCGCTCCCTGCCGCCGCCCTTGAACGAACGACTGCGTTATGCCGGCTTGCGCGGCACCCGCGCCACGCTGCTGGCACCCAGCCCGACCTGGGCCTCGCGCGCCCGCATGGCACAGCCGAAAATCCTGGCCGCCCTGCGCGCGCTCGGCATTCAGGCCGAGACGATCCTGGTCAAAGTCGTCAGTGCCCCGCTACCACCGGCGGAACCGAATGCCTCCTTGCCGCTTTCGGCCGCCAGCGCCCGTCATCTGCGGGCTGCGGCAAAAGCCATTGCGGACCCCGAACTGCAGGCCCTGTTCCTTGAGCTGGCGTCCTTCGCCGAAAAGGATTCTTGTTCCTGAACTGGCGAACTGCCTGCACCGCTTCGGCCCGGCAGCTCCGGGTCGAGCAGTTGTTATAGCACAGGTATTCGCCTGCGGGCGAACTCACCGCGAGTGTCAGGCGGGGCTTGGCCGGCCATCGGAATGCGTGATCAAGGCGGCGGGTCTTGACCCGCCGTCGGA
Organism: Rhodanobacteraceae bacterium; assembly: GCA_036380855.1. Lineage (GTDB taxonomy): Bacteria > Pseudomonadota > Gammaproteobacteria > Xanthomonadales > Rhodanobacteraceae > 66-474. The sequence continues at coordinate 2,622 of DASVDY010000160.1, read as the reverse complement.
ATGCGCAATCAAAGCAGGCGGGTCGAGACCCGCCCTACACCGCTTGCGCGGGATGCGCGTAGGAGATGGGCGCCAGCTCCGGATCGTCGAAGCTCACTTCTTCCCATGCCGCTTCGTCGGCCAGCAGCGCGCGCAGCAGCTTGTTGTTCAACTCGTGCCCGGATTTGTGACCGTAGAACGAGCCGATCAGGCTGTGGCCCAGCAGGTAGAGGTCGCCGATGGCATCGAGAATCTTGTGCTTGACGAATTCGTCCTCGTAACGCAGACCGTCCTCGTTCAGCACGCGGTAGTCGTCCAGCACGATGGCGTTGTCCATCGAGCCGCCCAGCGCGAGGTTGCGCTCGCGCAGCATCTCGATGTCGCGCATGAAGCCGAAGGTACGCGCGCGGCTTACTTCCTTGACGAAGGAAGTGGTCGAGAAGTCAATTTCGGCGCTGGATGCACGCCGCGAGAAGATGGGATGCTGGAACTCGATCGAGAACCCGACCTTGAAACCGTCGAAAGGCTCGAAGCGCGCCCACTTGTCGCCTTCCTCGACCTTGATCGGCTGCTTGATGCGGATGAAGCGCTTCGGCGCGACCTGCTCCTCGATACCCGCCGATTGCAGCAGGAACACGAACGGACCGGCGCTGCCGTCCATGATCGGCACTTCGGCCGCGGACAGATCCACGTAGGCGTTATCAATACCCAGGCCGGCCATCGCCGAAAGCAGATGTTCGACCGTGGAGACGCGCACGTCGCCGCTCACCAGGGTGGTGGACAGACGCGTGTCGCCCACGAACTCGCAGCGGGACGGGATCTCGACCGGCGAAGTCAGGTCGGTGCGGCGAAACACGATACCGGTATTCACCGGCGCCGGCCGCAGCGTCATGTAGACCTTGTCGCCAGTGTGCAGACCAACGCCCGTCGCACGAATGACATTCTTCAGCGTGCGCTGCTTGATCATTTTTCGTTTGAATCCTGTTAGGGTATCGCTAAACGGACGTGATGCTAGCACACGGCCGAGGTGAAATAAACAAACTTGTCCGTTCAGTTTATCGGCCGGCAAGGCCGGCCTGCGCGCCCGCGGTGCCTTCCCCGCCCGGACCTGTATTTGTCGTTAAAACGAAGGAAAGGTTCCCGTTGCTGACGACCGTTGGCCTTCCTGGCCACGCCGCCCCGGCCCGAGGAGTGACCCCGCTCCGAAGCACTCGCGTGCGAGTGCGATTCAATACGAATACCGGCCTTCAGGATTTGACGCGGTCTTCACTTTCGAAAGGAAGGCGTGCAATCGCGTCGGAATTGGATTCCTCACCCGACGCCGGGGACGGGATTCCCGGCGTCGGGCGGGCGCCGCCCGGGGGCGGTCTTGGGCCGGCACGTCCCGTGCCGGCTTTCACCAACAGTGCGGATTGCGGTGTCCGCACTTTGATACTGCGGTCACGAAGGATCGCAATACCTGGCGGGGATCAGTCCGCCTGACGGCGCAGGAACGCCGGGATGTCCAGGTAATCGATCGCCGGTTCGGCTTGCGCGGTTTCGGCCTTGGGCTGGGCCGCCGGCGCACGCGCCGGAACCGCGTAGTCCACCACTTCGTTGCCTGTGCCGGTACGCAGCGTGCGGGCCGGACGCGGCGGCGTGACCACCTCTTCCTGGCGCGGCACCGCGCGCAGCGGCGCACGCGCGGCGCGGTTGAGGCCGGTCGCCACCACCGTGACGCGCACGTCGTCCTGCATTTCCGGATCGAGGGCGGTGCCCAGCACCACGGTCGCGTCCTCGCTGGCGAAGTCGTGCACCACGCGGCCGATCTCGTCGAACTCGCGCATGGTGAGGTTCGGGCCGGCAGTGACGTTGACCAGGATGCCGCAGGCGCCGGAGAGGTTCACGTCCTCGAGCAGCGGGTTGTTGATCGCCGATTCGGCGGCCGCCTGCGCGCGGTCGTCGCCACGTGCCGTGCCGGTACCCATCATCGCCATGCCCATCTCCGACATCACCGTGCGCACGTCGGCGAAGTCCACGTTGATCAGGCCGGGACGCGTGATGAGATCGGCAATGCCCTGCACCGCGCCTTGCAGCACGTCGTTCGCGGCCTTGAAGGCATTCAGCAGTGTGACCTCGCGGCCAAGCACGGTCAGCAGCTTTTCGTTGGGTACCGTGATCAGCGAGTCCACGTACTGGCTGAGATCCTCGATGCCCTTGAGCGCCACCTGCATGCGGCGGCGACCCTCGAACGGGAACGGCTTGGTGACCACCGCCACCGTCAGCACGTTCATCTCCTTGGCGAGCTGCGCCACCACCGGCGCCGCGCCGGTGCCGGTGCCGCCGCCCATGCCGCAGGTGATGAACACCATGTCGGCGCCGTCCAGGATCTCCACGATGCGCTCGCGGTCCTCCAGTGCGGCCTGGCGGCCGAGCTCCGGATTGGCGCCGGCGCCCAGACCCTTGGTGACGCTGGCGCCGAGCTGCAGCGTGGTGCGTGCGCCGGAGCTCTTCAGCGCCTGCGCGTCGGTGTTGGCGCAGATGAATTCCACGCCGTCAATGGATGAATTGACCATGTGGCCGACCGCGTTGCCGCCGCCGCCGCCCACGCCTATCACCTTGATCACCGCATTGGGTGCAAGTTTGTCCACCAGTTCGAACATG
>DASVDY010000159.1:0-8350 GCA_036380855.1 Rhodanobacteraceae bacterium | reverse complement strand
CGCACGAGGAATTCATGCGCGTGCTGACGATCGCGCCGACCGAGCTCAGCCATCGCCTGCTGCCCGCGATGCGCGAGCGCGGATACGGCCGGATCGTCAACATCGCCTCACTTGCGGGCCTGGTGCCCGGCACGCCCGGGCACACACTGTATGCAGCGGCCAAGGCGTACCTCATCGCGTTCTCGCAATCGCTGGGGCTGGAAAACCGCGCGCACGGCGTGAACGTGTGCGCACTATGCCCCGGCTTCACGTATTCGGAGTTCCACGACGTCACCGGCGCGCGCGAGAAGGTTTCGAAGATGCCGCGCTGGATGTGGATGGATGCCGACCGGGTGGTCCGCGAGGGGCTGGATGCGGTCGAGCGAGGCGCGATCGTGTACGTGCCGGGGCGGATCAATCGCTCGATCCGGCGGCTGTTCAAGTTGCTGCCGGACCGGCTGGCGCTCAGATTGATCGCGCGCCGGGCGAAGCACTTCCGGGTGGAGAAATAAAAATCCTTGACACGGATGGACGTGGATCAGCACGGATCAGAATCAGGAGCCGGGTTCATCCGTGCTGATCCGTGCCCGATGTCTTTCTCGGTGACGCACCCGTGAACACGTCCGACCCGAAACTCCGCACCTGCGGCGCGGCGGCGTAGCCCAGATGCGGCAAGCCGTAGAGGTCTTCCATGCTGCGCAGGAACGAGTAGTGGTTGTACGGCTCCTGCGACACGGTGCCAGGCGCAATGAATGGTGAAAGCAGCACCGCGCCGATGCGCCCGCCGCCCGGGCCGAACAGGCCGGGTTGCGGGCCGCCCGGCAAGCCCCGTTCACCGCAGCACGCCGCGCCATCGGTCCCTTCGTCGAAGGTGATCACCAGCAGGCCGTCCTGCCTGAAGGCGGGCGAGGCCAGGATGCGCGGCACCCACTCGCGCAGGAACGTGTCGGCCGAAACCAGCCCGCCGGGCTCGCCGTTCGCGCACGGTGCGTCGTGTCCGTCGTGGCACAGGCTCGGGGTGATGAAGGCTAAATCCGGCGTGCTGGCGACTGCACGCAAGTCGCCTTTCAAGGCATCGAGGTTCACCACGTGCTTCGCGCAGCGCGCGGGGTCGTCAATGAGCGAATGGAAGTACACGAACGGATCGTGCTTGTCGGCGTACTGGTCCTTCGGCGTGGCGCGGTTGGTGACGTCCACCGTACCGACCGGCACGTGCCCGCATTCGGCGGCCTCACGGGCTGGATCGGCGCCCATGTCCTCCATGTATCCCTTCCAGGTGTAACCGGCCGCTTCCAGCTGGTCGGCGAGCGTCTTGACGTCGGTCGGATACACGCAGCCTGCGCCGATCGCCTGCCCGTTCGCGTCCAGCCCGGGGTGCGTGCGCACGAAGTCGCTGAACACGTGGCAGTCGTTCTGCGTGGCGGGATTGGGCGCCTGCCCGCTGATCATCGCGATGTAGTTGTCGAGGCTGTAATGGCCGATGCCGAAATAATTCGGCAACAGCGCGCCCTGTTTGGGCAAGGCGTGCGCGAGGTACGGCGCCGGCGATTGCGGCCCGAAGGTGACATCGTAGGGCTCGTTCTCCAGCACGATCACGAAGACGTGGCGCACCTGCGGGATCTGCGCAGGGCGGCGCGAGGGATCGGCGATGCGGGTCGCGGCGGGCGCGCAGGCGGCGAGCAACACGAACGGTGCGAACAGCGCGCACAACCTGCTCCTCACAGCGACCCCACCCACTTCGCCAGGAAGAACGCCGCGCAGGCGGCGAGCCCGCCCACGACCACGGTCTGGAGCGCGCCACGCCACGCGCCGGTTCCGCTGACGCGGCCCTTGCCCGCACCGAACAGCAGCAGCGCGATCAGCGTTGCCGCGGCTGAAATCCACAGCGCCCTGCCCGGCTGCGCGATCAGCATGTACGGGACCAGCGGCACCAGGCCACCGACCACGTAGGCACCCCCGATGGTGCACGCGCTTTTCAGCGCGCGGCCCGGCACCGGCCGTTCCAGGCCGAGCTCGTAGCGCATCATGAAATCCACCCAGGCCTCATGGTCCTTGTGGAATGCGGCCAGGATCGGCGCGCATTGCTCGCGCGTGAGGCCGTAGCGGCCGAGGATCGCGACGATCTCCTTTTCCTCTTCGCGCGGCAGCTCCCGCACTTCGAACAGCTCGCGGTCGCGTTCGCTGGCGTAGTGCTCGGCGTCGCCCCGTGCGGCGAGGTAACCGCCCAGGCCCATCGCGATCGCACCCGCGGCGATTTCCGCGACGCCGGCGGTTACGATCAACCCGGTCGCGGCGACCGCGCCCGACAGCCCGGCCGCCAGCGCGAACGGCACGGTCAGGCCGTCGGCCATGCCGATCACGACGTCGCGCACCAGTTCGGATGCGCCGAAATGCTTTTCGGTATGAGTGTGCGTGCGCGCCATGCGGCATGCCCCCCTGCGATGCCCCACTTTAGCGCGAATGCGCGCGGAATCGCGCTAGGCGGTTTCGGCCGCGGTCTGCACGCTGTCGGCCAGGCGCTTCGCCAACCGCTGCACCTCGTCCGCATCGGCGGCTTCGATCGTGACGCGCACCAGCGGCTCGGTGCCGGAAGCGCGCAGCACCACGCGGCCGCGGCCGGCCAGGGTGTCGCGGGTTTCGCGCAGCGCATCCTGCACGCGCGGCGAGCGGATCAGCCCGGCGCCGTCGCGCACCCGCAGGTTGATCGTGGTCTGCGGGAGGCGCTTGAGATGCGCGCGTGCCTCGTGCATCGGCTGGCCGGATGCGGACAGCGCTTCCAGCACGGCGAGCGCGGCGACGATGCCATCGCCGGTGGTGACGCGGTCCAGGTGCAGGATGTGGCCCGAGGCCTCGCCGCCGATCACGCCGCCATGCTGCTTCAACGCCTGCAGCACGTAGCGGTCGCCGACATTGGCGCGCATGAAGGCGATGCCGAGGTCGCCCAGACCCTGCTCCAGGCCGAAATTGCTCATCAGCGTGCCGACGACCGGCCCGCGCAGCGCGCCGCGCGTGTGCGCGTCGCGCGCGAGGATATAGATCAGGTCGTCGCCGTCCACCAGCCCGCCGTTGCGGTCCACCATCTGCACGCGGTCGCCATCGCCGTCGAAGGCGATGCCGAGATCCGCGTGCCGCTCGCGCACCGCTGCGGCGAGCGCCTGCGGATGGAGCGTGCCGACGTTCTGGTTGATGTTGAATCCGTCCGGCGCGCAGCCGATGCAATGCACCTCCGCGCCCAGTGCTTCGAACACCTTCGGCGCAACCTGGTAGGTCGCCCCGTGCGCGCAATCGAGGATGATGCGCTTTCCGGAAAGATCCAGCGGCTCGCGCAGGGTGCCGAGGCAGAACGCGGCGTAGCGCCCGATCGCGTCGTCAATGCGCCGCGCCTTGCCCAGCCGCTCCGACGCGACGGTGACGAACGGCGCATCCACTTCGCATTCGATCGCCAGTTCGCGGGCGTCGTCGAGCTTCTCGCCGTCGGCGGAGAAGAACTTGATGCCGTTGTCGTAGTGCGGATTGTGCGAGGCGCTGATCACGATGCCGGCGCTGGCGCCGAGCTCGCGCGTCAGTTGCGCCACGCCGGGCGTGGGCATCGGCCCGAGCAGCAGCACGTCGGCGCCGGCCGCGACCAGCCCGGCTTCCAGCGCGGCCTCGAACATGTAGCCGGAGACGCGGGTGTCCTTGCCGATCACGACGCTGGCGCGGGTGCCGTCGCCCAGCGCCACGCCGGCGGCGCGGCCCAGCTTCAGCATGAACTCGGCGGTGATCGGCCACTCGCCGACCCGCCCACGGATGCCGTCGGTGCCGAAATAGCGCCGCGAAGGATTTACCTGTTTACGGGAATCGGACATCGGTTCGACGCAAAGCCAACGAATAGGTCACAGACTAGCAAACCCGAGTGTCACGATTTCATCAATCACGGACTACGGAGTTCCTGCCGGCCGACGGCAGCTCTGCCAGGGATGGCCACTCAGGGAACCCGGGCGCGGCATCCAGGGAGGGCGTTGCATCCATTTTGCTCCCTTCGCCGAAACCAAAACCGATTCCGGGTTCCGCTTTTCGGATCAGCCCGGAAATCGCCCCTGGGCCGACGGCGATCTTCGTCAATCCTCATCGGGCCAGCGCGGCACCTCGGGCTTCGGGGCGCGCGGCGGCGGTGCATCGCCCTCGCGCACGGCCTGCCATACCGCGAGCGCATCGCGGGTGGCGCCGACGTCGTGCACGCGCACGATCGCCGCGCCGCGCTGCACCGCGATCATCGCCGCCGCCGCCGACGCATTGGCGCGGCAACGGGGATCGCGCCCGGTGAGCGCGCCGAGCATGGACTTGCGCGACAGCCCGACGAACACGCCGGCGGCCAGGTCGCGGAAGCGATCCAGCGCGCGCAGCAGCGCGAGGTTGTGCTCCAGCGTCTTGCCAAAACCGAAGCCCGGATCCACCAGCACGCGACGCTTGTCCATGCCCGCCATCTCGCAGGCGAACACGCGCTCGGCGAGGAAGCGATACACCTCGCCGACCACGTCCTCGTAATGCGGGTTGTCCTGCATCGTGCGCGGCTCGCCCTGCATGTGCATCACGCAGACCGGAACGTGCAATCCGGCGGCGGCGTCCAGCGCACCCTCGCGGCGCAGCGCATACACGTCGTTGATCATCCCGGCACCGGCCGCGACCGCCGCGCGCATCACTTCCGGCTTGGACGTGTCCACGCTGATCGGCACGTCGGTCTCGCGCGCCAGCGCCTCGATCACCGGCACCACCCGCGCGATTTCCTCCTCGCCCGACACCGGCTGCGCGCCCGGGCGGGTGGACTCGCCGCCCACGTCCAGCAGGTCGGCGCCCTCTTCCACCATCTCCAGCCCGCGCCCGACCGCCGCGCGCACGTCGCGCGCCAGGCCGTCGCCGGAAAACGAATCGTCGGTGAGGTTGAGGATGCCGCAGATGCGCGGGCGATCCAGCTTCAGCGCACGGCCGCCGCAATCGAGCGCAGGAGTGGTGTCGAACATCAGGATGCCTTCGTCTCGGGGGCGTCCAGCCGCGCCAGGATTTCCCGGTAGCGCGGCAACGCGCGCAACGGGGCGAGATCGGAGTCGTTTTCGATCCACTCGCGGAATCCGCCACCGGTCGCAAGCGCGCGCCCGAGCAGGTCCAGCGCACGCTCGTGATCGCCGAGGTGCGTGTAGGTGCAGGCCGCGTTGTAGAGCGTGCCGAAATCGTCCGGCTGGAGGCGCAGCGCCGCTTCGAGGTTGCGCCGGGCCGCTTCTGCGTCGCCCAGCCGCACCTGCATGCCCGCGGCCAGGTACAACGCGCGTCCGTTTTCAGGGTCCGCCGCGATCTCCGCCAGTGCCGGGGGCAGCGCGCTTCGCGCCAGCGCGTCCCCGCGCGCCTTGTCGCCCAGGTTGTCGGCCGCAGTGATCGCGAGCGCAAGCGCCTGGAATTCGTCCGGCCGCACGCGGTGCGCGGCCTCGAATTCCTCGATGGCCAGCGCGTGCTGCCCCTGCGCGAAGCCGTGCCGGCCGAGGTAGTAGTGCGCCTCGTAGAGTTCCGGATCCAGCGTGATGGCGCGCCGGAAGGCGGCGATCGCGCCTTCGCTGTCGCCGGCCAGCGACAGCGTGTTGCCGTGCGCGACGTGGGCTTCGGCCAGGTCCGGCGCCAGTTCCAGAGCGCGCCTGGCCGCGGACAGCGCCTCCTGCAGCACGTCCGCCCCGTGCAGGATGCGCCACATCAGCAACTGCGCCAGCGAATCGGCCAGGCCCGCATGGGCCTGCGCGTATTCCGGATCCAGCGCGATCGCGCGCCGGAACATTTCCGGCGCCTTGGTCCAGTTGTCGCTGCTCTTCACCGACTGGATCTGCCGGCCGCGCAGGTAGAACTCGTAGGCGCGCATGTCGCGCGGCGCGCAACCGCACAGGTCCAGCTTGCTGGCGCCCTGCAGCGAGACGCGCAACGCGTTCGCCACGCTGCGCGCGATCTCTTCCTGGATCGCGAAGATGTCCTCCAGCTTGCGGTCGAAATTCTCCGACCAAAGGTGGTAGCCGTTCGCCGCATCGATCAACTGCGCGGTGATGCGCACGCGATCGCCGGCCTTGCGCACGCTCCCTTCCATGATCGCCGCGACGTTGAGCGCGCGCCCGATTTCGCGCGCATCGGTGTCGCCGCCGCGGAAGCGGAACGAAGAGGTGCGCGAAGCCACGCGCAGGCCGCGGACCGACGCCAGCACGTTGAGGATCTCCTCGGCCAGGCCCTCGCAGAAATAATCCTGGTCCCGGGCTTCGCTCAAGTCCGCGAACGGCAGGATGGCCACCGAGGCTTCGGGCGCCGTCACCTCTTCCGACACGGCTTTCGGCAACGGCGCGGTACGCTCGATGCCGGAAACGCCGATGTCGTAAACCCATGCCAGCAGGCAGGCGAGCGGGAACCCCAGCGCGAGCAGCACCAGCAGCAGGCGCATGGACCAGGGCGGCAGGCCGATCGGCTCGAAGGTGGCGCTGCCGAGCTGGATCAGGATCCAGCCCGCGACCACGTACACGGCGGCCACGCGAAAAACGCGGCGCCGACGGAATTCCGCGAAGGTGAATTTCAGCGAGCTGGTCCAGTCGGACATCTTCGGAATTCGCTCGGGCCGGGCGTAGAGTCGCGATGCATGCTACACGCTGGCTCCGCAGGAGCGCGTCGCCCGGCCCGCCGTGAAGGTCGCGCGGCCGTTCAGGGCTGCGATGCGCCGGGAGGCGCCTTGCCGCCGGCCGGCCGCGATGAAAGGCCGAGCTCCGCAGACAGCGCGGCGAAACGCGGATCGTCCCTGTAGCGCAGGATGAAAGGGTCGAAGAAAAGGATCGCCAGGCTGGTGTCGTGCTGTTTCCATGCACGATCGAGCCACTCGAAGACCTTGTCCGGCTCGCGGCGGATCGCGTACAGGCTTGCGACCACGTACGGCTGGCTGGAAGCATTCCTGCTCTGGTATTGGCGCAGTGCGGAATCCGCCCTGGATGGATCTCCGCTGATCTGCATCGCCATGGCAGTGGCCCAGGTCTTGTAGTCCGGCGCGGTTTCCAGGGCGGCGTCCCGCCGCGCGGCGGCAAAGTCGTTGCGCAGCACATCGATGACCACCCGTTCCTGGTGCAGCCCCGGGAAATCGGCCTGCAATCCCAACGCGGTCCTGAGCGCCTTTTCGGCTTCGTCCAACCGTCCCAGCATGATCAGGTCGTCGGCGAGGATCGCGTACCAGTCCGGCCGCAACGGATCGTCTACCAGCGCTCGCTTGTACAGGTCGGCGGAATCCTGCCAACGGCCCACCGTGCCGAGTTGCAGGGCGAGGAATGCCATGCTGGTCTCGTCGGCGGGCGCCAGGGCCAGTGCCTGCTTGTACTCGGCCAGGGCCGCCATCTGGTCGAGATCGAGCACGGACAGCACGTACGCGCGGTCCAGGTGCGCCGATGCGCTGTTCGGCGCAAGTTCGAATTCCCGGTTCGCGGCAGCGCGGGCCTTCGCAAATGCCTGCTGCTGCGCCGGCCCCGTCAAGGTGCTGCCCAGATTGATCCAGTAATTCGAGAGCAGCCCGTACACGTAGGCGTAACGGGGATCGAGACCGATCGCGCGTTCAAGCAACGCGATCCCCTGGCGATAGGCATCCTGGGTGCCCTGACGTGCGATGGCCCGGCCCTGCAACATCGCCCGATACGCCACGACGCTGCCGCTCGGCGGCCGCTCCTCGGAAACAATCGGCTTGCCGAGCAGTTTGACTTTCAACGCATTCGCCACCGCCGCGCCGATTTCCGACTGGATCGCGAACACGTCCTTCAGGTCGCGATCGAAGGTGTGCGACCACACGCTGGCTCCATCGCGCGCGCGAACCATGTCAATGACGACGCGCAGCCGTTGCCCGCTCTGCCGCACCGAACCTTCGATGAGATTGGCGACCCCAAGCGCGGCGCCGATCTGCGCCGGGGCCTCGTTCGACTTGCGGAACCGGAACGAGGAAGTCTTGCCGACTACTTTCAGTCCGTTGATCTGGGTGAGGTCGGAAATCAGCTCCTCGGACAGTCCGTCTGAAAAATAATCCTGCCGCGGATCGCCGCTCTCGTTGGAAAGCGGCAGCACCGCGACGGATTTCGGCGGGACTTTCGACAGGTCGGCGGCATCGTCCAGCCCCGCGCCCTTGCGCCACACGAAGGTGTTGGTGAGCAGCAGCACCACCGCGATGGCGAGCACTGCGATGATCGCGAAATCCATCCTCCGGGCGGTGGAGTGCACGCGCGCGGGATCCGGCGGCAATTCGTCTTCGCGCACGAGTCCGTGCGAAGTCAGCTCGAATACCCACGCGAACACCAGCCAGAACGGGAAGCCGATCGCGGCCGCGACCAGGAACCAGCGCGCGGCC
>DASVDY010000158.1:0-11173 GCA_036380855.1 Rhodanobacteraceae bacterium | reverse complement strand
AAGCCAAGAAGAAGAAGTAAGCAAGGGTCCACTGTCAAGCAACAAGCTGACGCACCATAACAACAAGCGAAGCTCTCCCTGTGGTTCGCCCAGCGCAGGGGGGGCTTGGTAACCGAACGATTCGTTTGCCAACCCCGGCCCCAAGCCGGGGTTTTGCTTTTCGGCGCCAGCGTCGCGTGATCGCGCAGGCGGAAGCCGGCGCTATCTCGCGAAGGCTCCGGGTGTCAAACAATGTGTCGCAGCGCTCGAAGATTGCCGTGCGCGGACGATGGCGTTATGTTTCCCGCGCCGCTCGACGCGGTTGGGGACCGGAATACGGAATGGGCCGCGCGCGCATTGCGCCGCATGGAATGGTTCATGCTAGGCATTCCGGTGTGGCGCGATGTCGCGCGTTCCATGTGAGCTCACACCATGACCGCATTGATCCAGTCAGCCCGATTCGTTTCGTCCGCGCGCACCGCGAGCCTTGCGCTGCTCGCCGCGCTCACCTTCGCGCTCGCCGCCTGCGGCAACAACAACGCGCCGCAGAATACTGCCGCGACGGCGAAGCCGGGCGCGGCACCGACCACGGCAGCCAAGCCTGCCGCTGCCTCGACCGCGCAGACTCAGGCGCAGACCCATGCGCAGGCGCAGGCGGAGCAGGCCGCGCAGGCCAAGCTCGACGCCATGAGCGTTGACCAGTTGCTTGCGGCGGCGCGCACTGCCGTGAGCCAGCAGAAGCTGGTCGCCCCCAAGGGCGACAATGCCTTCGAGTATTACGAGAAGGCGTTGCAGAAGGATCCCAAGAACCAGGTCGCGCAGGACGCGCTGCGCGAGTCGTTCCCGTTCGGCGCCAACGCCGTCGAAACCGCGATCGGCCAGAACAATTTCGACGAGGCGCAGCGCGAAATCGGCCTGCTCGCCAAGGCAGACCCGAGCAATTACACGCTGACGATCCTGCGCTCCAAACTGGACGCTGCAAAGAAGCAGCAGCAGCGCGAGGCCGAGCAGAAGGCCAAGGCTGCCGCCGAGCTGGCGGCCAGGCAGGCGGCGGCTGCGAAGGCGGCCGCAGAGGCCGCCAAGGCACCGCCGCCGGTGCAGCCGGTGGTGCAACAGGCGCAACCCGCGCCGGTCCAGGTCGCACCCCAACCCGCGCCACCGCCAAAACCGGTGGGTGAGACGCGTGCAGCACAGGTGGTCAGCCCGGCTTCACCGCAATACCCCGTCGAGGCTGCGCGCAATCGCACCTCCGGCTACGCGACCGTCGAGTTCACGGTCAATCCCGACGGATCGGTCAGCAATGCGCACGTGATTGCATCCCAGCCCCGTCGCGTGTTCGACCAGGCGGCATTGCAGGCGGTGTCGCGCTCGAAGTTCAAGCCGGCATTGAAGGATGGCCAGCCGGTGTCCAGCACCCTGCAGCGCCGCATTGACTTCAATCTGGGGGGATGAGCCGACGCGTTTGCGATCTGCCGGGGACAGATCGCTCGCCGGCGAATTCACGCGCATGGATGCGCGCACCGCGTCGTACCATTGACGGCTGTCTGCCCGATCGGCCCGGCTCGCATCACCGGCCGATCTCGTCACCCGGCCTTGCGGACTCAATCCGCCTTTTTTGCGTGCCGGTGTTTCCGCGAGGCCTTGCGCGCGTGCGTCGCGCGCGGCCGGGCCTTGAGCCCCGCCCAGTCCACTTCCGGCAGGCCGAGCAGTTTGTCGAACAGCATCGGCATCAGTCCGGCCGGCTCGGCGCACTCGCAGTTCCACATGACCACCATGCCGACGTGGTATTCGGGGAAGAAGCCGATTTCCGTGCGAAAACCCTGTACCGCGCCGGCATGGAAGATCAGCGTGTGCCCTTCGTAGTCGTATACGCGCCAGCCCAGCGCGTAATGCGCGTCCTTGAGACGGGCGCGCCGCCAGGGCGAGGCCACGCGTTCGCTCGGGGTGCTGATCCCCGGCGCGTGCAGCACTTCCAGCAAGGCCGGCGGCAGCACCATCGGCCGCCCGCCCATCTGCGCGATCAGCCATTGCTCCATGTCGCGGATGCTCGCGTTCACGCCGGCCGCGGGCGGCACGTAGAAATTGTCGTTGGGCTCGAAGGCGACCCAGTTGTTGCCGTGGCGGTAGTGCGGATGCGCCCAGCTCTTGCTCGACTCCAGCCCGTCGCGACCGTAGGTCGCCGTGGTCATGCCCAGCGGCAGGAACAGCCGTTTGTCCACGAGGTGGTAGAAAAAGTCTCCGGTCTCCGCATAGATCACGTCGCCGATCAGCGAGAAGGCGACGTTCTGGTATCCGTAGCAGTCGCCGACGCCGCAGCTCATGTCCACTTCGTCCAGCTTGCGGGCCAGTTCCGCGTAGGGCACGCCGTCGGTGAGCATGTTGTCGTAGGCGTTGCGGGGCAGGCCCAGGCGCTGCCCGAGGATGTCGCGAACTGTCGCCTGCTCGGTGGCGTGGGCGTCCTTCAGCTTGAAGAACGGCAGCACGTCGGCCAGGCGCGTGTCCCAGCTCAGCACGCCATCGCGGACCAGCAATCCGGTGAGCGCGGTCGCGAACGCCTTGGACAGCGAAGCCAGCCGGAACACCGTGTCCGGTTTCACCTTCTCGCCGGTCTGCGCGTCCGCCCAGCCCAGCGTGCGCTCGTAACGCACCTTGTCGTCCACGACCACGGCCGTGGCGAGCCCCGACACCCGGTTGGAGGCCTCCACCTGATCCAGCCAGTCGTCGTAGCTCTGCAACGCTTCGTGGATGCGTTGCGGCGGCAGTTCGCTGCGCGGACCGGTGTGCACCACTGTGGGCTCATGGGGCGGTGCCGCGGGACGCGCCGCTGCCACCGAGGCGCACAGCGCGGCGCACAATGCCGCACACGCGGCGGTGATGCGAAGCGCGGCGAAACGCGTGTTAAGCTCGCGGCAACCAAGGCAGGACGGGTATGCGCGGGGCGCGCGGAACAGCGAGGAGAAACGCATGACAGGCATTATCGTGGTGCTGATCATCGTCGCGGTGATTGTGGTGTACTTCATCGCGATCTACAACGGACTCGTCACCGCACGGAACGCATACAAGAACGCGTTCGCGCAGATAGACGTGCAGCTTACAAGGCGGCACGACCTGATTCCGAACCTGGTGGAAACCGCCAAAGGCTACATCGCGCACGAGCGTGAAACGCTCGAAGCCGTCACGGCTGCGCGCGCCGCCGCGGTGAACGGGCTGGCAGCCGCCAAGGCCAAGCCGGGCGACCCGGGTGCAATGCAGCAATTGTCCGGCAGCGAGAACCAGTTGACCCAGGCGCTGGGCCGGCTGTTCGCGGTCAGCGAGGCATATCCGGACCTCAAGGCCAACCAGAACATGATGCAGCTGTCGGAGGAGCTGACCTCCACCGAAAACCGCGTCGCGTTCGCGCGCCAGGCGTACAACGACTCGGTGATGAGCTACAACAACCGCCGCGAGACGTTCCCCGGCAACCTGATCGCATCCGGCTTCGCCGCCGCCGAGCCGCTGGCGATAGACGATCCGGCCAAGCGCGAGGCGCCAAAGGTGTCTTTTGCCTGAGCATGTCGTCCCGCTGCGCGGGGCTGCAAAGGTCGAAATCGGCGGCCTCGCCGCACGGAAAGAGGAAAAGCGGAATCGGGCAGTTCCTCTCCACCCCTTGCAGCGCCGCAGGCGCGGCTTCCAGCGAGCATAGCGAGCGACTCACACGCCCATGGACTTCTTCGCCCAACAAGCGCGCGTCCGGCGCAATGCCCGCTGGCTGGTGCTGCTGTTCGTGCTGGCCGTCGCGGCGATCGTCGCGGCGGTGGACCTCATCTGCGCGTTCTTCGTGGTGGGACCGCGCCCCGGCGCGCTGCTGGCCATCTCCGTCGCGGTGGTCGCGCTGATCGGGTTGTGCTCGCTGTATCGCGTTGCATCGTTGCGCGGCGGCGGCTCGGCGGTAGCGATCGGCATGGGCGCCACTCCGGTGCCGGCGGACACGACCAACCCGGCGTGGAAGCGGCTGCGCAACGTGATCGAGGAAGTGGCGATCGCCTCCGGCGTGCCGGTGCCGGAAATCTGGGTCATGGAGAACGAGCCGGCGATCAACGCGTTCGCCGCGGGCTATACGCCCGCCGATGCCGCGGTCTGCGTGACCCAGGGTTGCCTGGACAAGCTCAGTCGCGACGAATTGCAGGGCGTGATCGCGCACGAGTTCAGCCACGTGCTGAACGGCGACATGCGCCTCAACATCCGCCTGATCGGATTGCTGTTCGGCATCCTCGCGATCGGCATCGTCGGCCGCTTCATGATGTACAGCAGCAGCGGCCGCAGTCGCCGCAACAATAGCGGCAACCTCGCGATGGCGGGCCTGGCGCTGTTCGTCATCGGCTATATCGGCCTGTTCTTCGGCAAGATCATCCAGGCCGCGGTGGCGCGTGCCCGCGAATCGCTGGCGGATGCTTCGGCGGTGCAGTTCACCCGGCAGACCTCCGGCATCGCCGGCGCGCTCAAGAAGATCGCCGCGCTGGTGGACGGCTCGCAGTTGCAGGCTTCCGGTCGCGACGAGGTGCGGCACATGTTGTTCGGCGAGGCCGACCAAGCTTCGCTGTTCGCGACTCATCCGCCGATTCTGCAGCGGATCAAGGAACTGGAGCCGCAGTTCGACCCGAAGGAGCTGGACAAGATCGTGCGCGACTGGGTGCAGGCCGGCGGCGATCCGGATTCGATCAACCTGCAGCACGGCGCCCACGATTTCGCGCAGGCCGCGCACGAGTTCGCGCGCGTGGACGGCGACGTGGACGTCAACGAGCCGGTGTTCGCGCACGCCGGCGGAGTGGCGGTCGCAGGCGCATCGGCCGCTGCCGCCATCCCGGCGGTCGCGGCCCAGGCGGCGATCCCGAACCGTGCCGCGACGCTGGCGATCGCCGCGGGCGCGGTGGCGGCCCAGGTCGGTACGCCGGGCGCGGACGATTACCGCGCGGCGGCCGCACTGCACGCACGCATCCCCGATGCGCTGGCCGCGTCCACCCGCGATTCGCGCGGCGCGCCCGCGGTGGTGTTCGCGCTGGTGCTCTCCGACCAACCCGACGTGCAGTCGAAGCAGGTGCAGGCCATCACGCAGGCCTTCGATGCCTCCACCGCGGAGGCCGCGCGCAGCGCGCTCGCGCAGGTGGCGCAGATGCATCCGATGTTGCGCCTGCCGCTGGCGCAACTGGCGTTTCCCGCGCTGAAGCGCCGGCCGCGACCGGAGCTGGAAAAATTCGTCGCCACGCTGGATGCGCTGATCCGCGCCGACGACAAGGTCGAACTGGACGAATACTGCATCGCCAAACTGGTGCAGGTGCAGGTCATCGCCGCGCTCGATCCGGCCGCGCATTTCCAGGCCGGAAGCGTGCGCCTGCACGACGCGCAGGACGCGCTGCGCGACCTGTGCGCGTTGGTGGCGCACTTCGGCGCCGACGACGAGGATGCTGCACGTCGTGCCTTCCTGCTCGGCATGCAGGAAGCGCTGCCGGGCACCACGCCGCTGTATGCGATTCCGGACGACTGGCAGGGCGCGCTGGACAATGGGCTGGAGCAACTGGCGCGGCTGGCGCCGGAAGGCAAGCAGCTTGCGGTACGCGCGCTGGCCACCGCGATCGCCGCGGACGGGGTGGTGAACGTCGCCGAATCGGAACTGCTGCGCGTCACTTGCGCGGCGCTGGGCTGTCCGCTCCCGGTCAATTTTGCGATCGTCCAGGATCGCGCCACCTAGCCCCGCCGGGTGTTCGGCAAGCTATTCGCCTCCCTCGATTGCGACAAAGGCGGCCATCCTTGGCCGCACTTCTCAAATAAAGCCCGCTCCGAAACTCGTCCCGCTATGGCCGACCTCGACCCGCCGCCTTGAGCAAGGTGGTGGCGGGTAGACACCCACCCGGGTTCAGCCGGCGATGTATCGCTGCAGCTGGTCGATCTCGACGGCCTGGTCGTCTATGACCGCCTTCACCAGGTCGCCGATCGACACCACGCCGACGATCTTTCCGCCATCCACCACCGGCAGGTGGCGCACGCGGCGGTCGGTGCACAAGCGCATGCATTCGTCCACCGAGGAGGTCGGGCTGACGCACAGGGGCGTGGGCGTCATGATTTCCGACACCGCCGTGTCCCGGGACGATCGCCCCTTCAGGATTACCTTGCGAGCGTAATCGCGCTCGCTGACGATGCCGGTCAGTTCGCCGGCCCGCATCACCAACAGCGCACCGATCCCGCGTTCGGCCATCGTGCGGATCGCGTCCAGCACCGGCGCATCCGGCGCGATCGCGTACACCGCGTTGCCCTTGGTTTCCAGCAGATGCCTGACCTGACGCATGGTTTCTCTCCTTGCGAACGTCGAGACCCGCCTCGCAAGGATTCTAGCGACGGTCAGTGATGGCGGCGTGTGGTGTCGCGCGGCCGCGGCGGGTCCGGATCGAGCACGTACGAGACCCCGCCGAGCTGCGCCATCTGGCGTTCGATCCAGGCTGCCCGGCGTTGCACGTAGGCGGAAGGACGGTTCGCGTGAAGCCGGCGCGGGTCCGGCAGGACCGCCGCAAGCAGGGCGGCCTGGCGTGCGTCCAATTGCGAGGCATGTTCGCCCCAATAGGTTTGCGCCGCCGCTTCGACGCCGTAGATGCCGTCTCCCAGTTCGGCGATGTTGGCGTACACCTCCAGGATCCGGCGCTTGGGCCAGGTCGCCTCGATCAGCACCGTGAAGTACGCCTCGATGCCCTTGCGCAGGAAGCTGCGGCCATTCCACAGGAACAGGTTCTTGGCGGTCTGCTGGCTGATGGTGCTGGCCCCGCGCAGCCGTTCGCCGTGGTCGGCGTCGCTGAGGGCATCGTGGATGGATTCGAGATCGAAGCCGTGGTGGAACGGGAATTTCTGGTCCTCGCCTGCCACCATCGCCAGCGGCGCGGCCGGGGCGATCCGCGACCACGGCACCCAGCGGTAGCGCAGCCGGAAATCGTGCTCGCCACGGATCGCCGCACCGATGCGACGCTCGACCATGAAGGCGCTGGTCGGCGGCGGCAGGAAGCGCAGGACCAGCACCGGCAGCCAGGTCAGCAGGAACAACGCCAGCAGCACGAACAGGCAGCGCCGCCCGATCCGCCGCCAGCGCGAGCGGGGCGCCTTGCCGGCCTGGGCTACGCGTCCGCCTTCAGCCACGTCTCCACCGGTTGCGCGCGCGAGAACAGGAAGCCCTGGCCGCATTCGCAGCCGAGCTTGCGCAACACGTCGCGCTGCGCTTCGGTTTCGATGCCTTCGGCGATCACCTGCATGGAAAGCGTGTCGGCCAGCGCGAGGATGGCGCGGACCACCGCGACGCTGCCGCCGCGGTCGCCTTCGGCGAGGCTGGCGACGAAGGACTGGTCGATTTTCAGCGCCTGCAGCGGATACTGGTGCACGTAGGACAGCGATGAATAGCCGGTGCCGAAATCGTCCAGCGCCACGCTGATGCCGTGCGAACGCAGGGTCTGCAGCAGGCGCTTCACGTCCGGCGGATTTTCCAGCAGCGCGCGTTCGGTCACCTCTATGCGCAGGCGATGCGCCGGCAGGCCATGGCGGGCGAGCAGCCCGAGCAACCTCCGGTCCAGGTCCTCGCCGCGGAAATGCCGCCCGGAGAGATTGATGCTGATGAAGCGACCCTCGGCCGTCAGCGCCGGCCCGTGGCTGAATACCTGGTCGAAGATCTGCCAGTCGATCGCTTCGGACAGCCCGCTTTCCTCGGCCACGGTGAGGAACTCGCCCGGCAGCAGCAGCCCGCGTTGCGGATGCCGCCAGCGCATCAGCGCCTCGTAGCCGATGATCTCGCTGTCGGCCAGCCGCACGATCGGCTGGTAGTGTGGTTCGAATTCGTTGCGGGTCAAGCCGCGACGCAGGTCGTTTTCCACCTCCAGCAGCGTGAGGGCCTGCTGGCGCAAGCCTTCGTCGAACAGCGCGAAGCGATGGCGGCCCTCGGCCTTGGCGCGATACATCGCCGAGTCCGCGTCGCGCAGCAGTTCCTCGGGGCGCCGGTACTGCGGTGCCGCCACCGCGATGCCGATGGAGGTGGACGTGAACAGTTCCTTGGCCGCCAGCCGGAACGGCGCGTTCAATTCGTTGATGATGCGCTCGGCGACCTGGCAGGCGGACTCGGCGTCGCCGATGTCCTCCAGCAACACGCCGAACTCGTCGCCGCCGAGGCGCGCCACCACGTCCTGGGATTTCAGGCACGCGCGCACGCGACCGCCGGCCTGGAACAGCAGGTCGTCCCCGATCAGATGCCCGACCGAATCGTTGATCACCTTGAAGCGATCCAGGTCCAGGAACAGCACCGCGAACAGGCGCGCGGGGTCGGCGTGGTACTGCTCCAGCGCCTGCTCCAGCCGTTGCATCAGCAGGCTGCGGTTGGGCAGGCCGGTCAGCGAGTCGTGCAAGGTTTCGTATTTCAGCCGAGCTTCCACGCGCTCGCGCTCGGCGATCTGTTCGCGAAGATCGCGATTGGCCAACGCCAGCGCGCGCGTGCGTTCCCCGACCCGACGTTCCAGCCCGGCGTAGGCGGCTTTCAGGGACTCCCCCGCGCGCACGCGCTCGAGCGCATTGGCGATGTGATAGGAGACGAAGGTGAGCAACTCCTGGTCGCGCAGGCTGTAGCGGTGCTCGGGCGAGTAGCTCTGCACCACCAGCGCGCCGACCGTGCGTTCGGAGCAGACCAGCGGAACGCCAAGCCAGCATACCGACCTGTGGCCCATCTGGATGATGTCGCCGCGCTCGTGCATCTGCGCGATGTCTTCCGCGTTGGCGAGCAGCGCGGTGCCGTGGCTCAGCACGTACTCGGTGAGTCCCTTGCCGAGCTTGCGCGTGTGCCGTTCGGGATCGCGTTCGTCCACCGAGTAGGGGAAGGCCAGTTCGTTCTGATCTTCCGAGAGCAGCGCGATGTAGAAGTTGCGCGCGTACAGCAGGCCGCCCACGACCCGGTGCACGGCCGCGTAGAAATCATCAATGCTCTCGGTGGTGTTGGCCAGTTCCGCGATCCGGAACAGCGCCGCCTGCAGGCGCTCGCCGCGCTGGCGCTCCAGCACCTGTTGTTGCAGCACGCGGTTGGCTTCGCGCAGCGCTTCGGTTCGTTCGTCCACGCGCCGCTCGAGTTCGGCGTGCGCGAAGCGCCGTTCGAGTGCCGTCTGGATATGTTGTGCGACGTAGATCAGCAGCGCCTTGTCGCGCTCGCTGTAACGCGCGCTTTCGGTGTAGCTTTGCACCACCACGCCGCCGACGACCTGGTCGCCGCGCAGCAGCGGCACGCCGAGCCAGTCCACGCTTTCCGGGCCCGTGCCGCGATACGGGCCGCCCACCGACTTGGCGATATCGCCGAGCCCGCCCATCAGAGGTTCGCCCTTTCGGATCAGGTACCAGGTCGGCCCGTAGCGGATCTCGTCCATCGGCTGGTCGAAGTGCGGATCCGGCGGGTCGGGATCGGCGACATCGGCGAAGTACGCGAAGCGGATCGTGTCGCGCTGGCTGTCGTACAGCACGATGTAGAAGTTCTCCGCATACATCAGGTCGGCGACGATGCGATGCAGCGCGCGCAGTGTCTGGTTGACGTCCTGGTTGGCGCTGGCCTGGTCGGCGATGGCGTACAAGGCGCGTTGCAGGCGTTCGGCCTCTTCCAGGCGCAGCACCGAAGCGGTGAGTTCCTGGTGCTGCGCGAGCGCGCCAAGGCGAAGATCAATCAACCGGACCGCGGCCTGCAGCAGGTCGTCGTCGTCGTCGGGCAATCCCGCCGCCGGGCGCAACACCAGGTGCCGCCCATTCTGGAGCCGCAGTTGCAATGCACGTTCGTCGGTGCCGCCCTCGTCGGGGCCGTCCAGCCGCGCACGCGTTCCTGGAAACAGGTTGGCAATGAGCTCGGCCGCCGCGAGCTGGATGCCGGCGAAGTCTTGGGACAGCCACAATGCACGGCAGAGATCGAGCAGGGTCGGCTCCGCCAAGGGGCCCCCGGTCGTGGATGCGGTCAATTGGTGAACGCGGCCGGACATTTGTGGTCGAAATCTCCCCCGAGGCTTGGAGTGTAGCGCTGGAATGCGAGCAGGAACCATGCCTGCCGTACGCGGCCGACCGGGCCGGCAGTGGGTTGACGATTGTTAGCAAAATGTAAGAATTCCGCTGTATACTGACTCCAAATCGAAGGGCGGCCTTGCCCTTGAAATATTCCCGTTGCCGATGCGTCTTGTCCTTGCCAGCCTTGTCTCCGCCAGCATGATGCTGGGGTTGCCGTTGGTCGCCAGCGGCCGGACGCCCGCGCGTGCGCACGCCAAGCCTGCACGCACAGCCGCGCCGATGATCATGGCTGGCGCGAATGCGGACAGCGTGTTGCCGGTCTGGCAAACTGCCGACGGGCAGACCCTGACAGTGGTGACAGGTGCGCAGGTTTCCGATGGCATCGTGCCCGGATCGGCATCGGGTTTGCGCTCGGTTG
The DNA here is from genome assembly GCA_036380855.1 of Rhodanobacteraceae bacterium. Taxonomy (GTDB): domain Bacteria; phylum Pseudomonadota; class Gammaproteobacteria; order Xanthomonadales; family Rhodanobacteraceae; genus 66-474. The sequence goes on along the minus strand of DASVDY010000158.1, from coordinate 750 downwards.
ACGCGCATTCGACCGTGGCGAGTACGGGCCTGCAATTCAATGTTTCCCCGAATTTGTACGGCCGCGCCGATGTGGCGCAGCGCAATTGGTTGTCGAACGCGGCCTGCCAGCCGGCACAACCCGGCGCGAGGAATTCCGTGTGCCTGGGCGCGCCGCTCGCCAATACACAGAGCGGGGAAATCGGCGCCGGCTTCGCCAATGACGACGTGAAGCTCGATCTTTCGGTCGGTCAGTCGCGCAGCAGTGAGAGCGCCGGAGCCCTCAACGGCGCGCCGAATCTGCCGCGCGTGCTGCCTTCCGCTTCAGGTGCCGCGATCGCCGCGCCGCTGACGTTTCCCGGCAGTACCGACACGCGCCTCAGTGCGCGCGGGCAGATCCGGATCCTTCCCGATACCCGCCTTGATCTCGGGGCCAGTCGTGGGCGCGTGCACTTTCTGCCGAACGCCGGGCTGGCCGGCGCCGAGGATCTGGACCAGACCACACTCAGTCTGGGGATCGAGCATGGCTCGATCAGCGGGACCATCGTCGGCCGTACCTTGCAGCCTGCGCTCCCCGGGGCGGCGCTCGACCCCTCGCAACGCTGGAGTGGTATTGATCTGGGCGTCAGCGTGCGCCTGCCATGGCAGGGCGAGCTGAGTTTCGGCGCGCAGAACGTGTGGTCCTCGGGCAAGCAGCCGCTGTTGAATCCGCAGGACATCAGCCCCGATCAGGCGCGCGTGCCGTACGTGCAGTATCACCAGGAGCTGTAAA
>DASVDY010000157.1:0-3377 GCA_036380855.1 Rhodanobacteraceae bacterium | reverse complement strand
GAAATACTTCTCCACCCGCGCACGTTCGCGTTGCGGCGGCTGCACCGCGCCGTGGCCCTGTGCGGCCAGCCGAAAACGCTGCAGCGTCTCGCAATACAGTTGCAAGGTGATCGGTTCGGTCGAGCCGACGAAGCCCATCCGCTGCGCCCATTGCAGGTAATCGCGGTTGGCGAAGCGGTAGAACGCACCTCGCTCCGGAACCCGCGATTCCCAGTGGCAGCCGTGTTCGCGGTAGCGCTCGAGCTGATCCGGATTCGGCGCGCCCCTGCCTTCGTTCGCGCCATCGGCACCGCGCCAGCCGGCGAGCAGGCCGACGCCGGGGGCGCGTTCGTGGCGCACCATGTAGTCGGCGAAGTCGCGGTATGCCGGATTGCCTTGCTCGTCCACCAGGTTCGGCAGTCTCAGGCGGGCGCCGAGTTCCAGCAGCACGTCCTGGAACGGCCGCACGTCGCGATCGGGCTGCACCACCGGCGTGCGGATCGCGTCCGCCGCGGCGTCGGCGTCGGATATCGGACGATCGAGCAGGCTGATGCAGTCGTGTCGTTCCAGATACGTGGTGTCCGGCAGCACCAGGTCGGCGAAGGCCACGGTTTCCGAATCGTAGGCGTCCACGTAGATGATGCGCGGAATCCTGTACTCGCCGTTCGCGTCGCGTTCGCACAGGAGCTTGCGCGTGTGCGCGGTGTCCATCGCCGAATTCCAGCCCATGTTGGCCATGAACAGGAACAGCGTATCAATCTTGTAGGGGTCGCCCGCGACCGCGTTGCGGATCACCGACTGCAACATGCCATGCGCGGCGAGCGGATACGCCCATGAAAAGGCATGGTCAATGCGGCGCGGCGCGCCGTTTTCGTCCACCAGCAGGTCTTCGGGCGACACCGGGTAGCCCAGCGGATTGCCGTTGAGCGTGCCATCCGGCTTGCGCGCGGTGGCGGGCCGGTTGGCCGGCGGCGCGGATTTCGGATACGGCGGCTGGTAGCGGAAGCTGCCGGGCGTATCAATCGCGCCCAGCAACATCTGCAGCACGTGCAGCGTGCGGCAGGTATGGAAACCGTTGGCGTGCGCGGCGATCCCGCGCATCGCGTGCATCGAGACCGGCCGGCCGGTCATGCTCGCGTGTTCGCGGCCGTGGCTGTCGGTCCATGCGATCGGCAATTCGATCGCTTCGTCGAACGCGGTGCGCGCGAGCTCTGCGGCGATGCGGCGGATCGTGGCTGCCGCCACGCCGCAGCGTTCGGCCACGTTATCCGGCGCGTAGTCGTCGGGAAGAAAGCGCTCGGCGATCAACTGGAACGCCGGCACCGCGCGCCGGCCGTCGGGCAGGGTGAATTCGCCGGCGATCATCGGGGCGATGTCGGGCTGCGTGGCATCCACAACCTGGCCATCGCGCACCGCGCACAGCGGCTTGCCCTGCGCATCGCGCGCGATCAGCCCGTCATCCGGAGAGCCCGCGGCGCGGATCACCAGGTGATGCGCGTTGGTGTAGCGCACCAGGTAGTCGAAATCCACGCGGTCGTGGACCAGCAGTTCACGGATCAGCGCGCCGGCCAGCAGGCCGTCGGTACCCGGATTGACCGCGATCCATTCGTCGGCGATCGCGCCGTAGCCCGAACGCACCGGATTCACCACCACGATCTTGGCGCCGCGCGCCTTCAGTTTCCCCAGGCCCAGCTTGATCGGATTGGAATCGTGGTCCTCGGCCACGCCCCACAGCATCAGGTATTTGGTGCGGTCCCAGTCCGGCTCGCCGAATTCCCAGAACGAACCGCCGAAGGTGTACATGCCGGCCGCGGCCATGTTCACCGAACAGAAGCCGCCGTGCGCGGCGTAGTTGATCGTCCCGAACTGCTGCGCCCACCAGCCGGTCAACGCCTGGCTCTGGTCGCGGCCGGTGAAGAAGGCGAGTTCATCGGGGTTGCGCGCGCGGATGTCGGCGAGCCATCGGGTGGCGATGTCGAGCGCTTCGCTCCACTCGATTTCCCTGAACTTGCGCTCGCCGCGCTCGCCGACGCGCAGCAGCGGCTTGCGCAGCCGTGCCGGCGAATAGTGCTGCATGATCCCGGACGAACCCTTGGCGCAGATCACGCCGCGGTTCACCGGGTGCCTCGGGTTACCGTCTATGTATCGGACCCGGCCGTCCTTCAGGTGGACGCGTATCCCGCATCGGCACGCGCACATGTAGCACGTGGTCGTCTTGACCTCGTCGCCGGTAGGTTCGCTGTATTTGAGGTTTTTGTGGGGCATAGTGGCGCGTCGGCCCGCTTCCTCCGTCATTCCGGCGCAAGCCGGAACCCAGTGTCCGGCAGCCGTTGCCGCAGAGGCGCTGGGCCCCGGCTCGCGCCGGGGTGACGAAAGCGGAGTCACTGCATGTTAGCCGATGCGCCATTGCGCTTGCCGCCGCTATGGCTTGCCGTCATGCTTTCGGCATCTTCTTGCGTGACCCCCGCCATGGACCGCTACGAGCGCATTCTCACCCTGCATCGCATCTTCAAGGCCGCGCGCCATCCGGTGAGCCAGGAGCGCCTGCGCGACGAACTGGGCTGCTCGCGCGCCACGCTTTATCGCGATGTCGCCTTCCTGCGCGATGCCCTGGGAGCGCCCGTCGAAAGCGACCCCGAGCGCCACGGCTTTTCCTACGACCGCGAGGAGGCCGATCGTTTCGAACTGCCCGGCCTGTGGCTGACCAGCGAGGAGCTGGCGGCGCTGATGGCCCTGAACGAATTGATCGGCCGCTCCGATCCGGGTGTGCTGGCCGGCGCGCTGGCGCCGTTCAAGTCGCGCATGGAACGCCTCATCAGCGAGCAGGGCGGCGCGGCGCTGCCGCTGGACCGCATCCGGGTGATCCCGTATGGCTCGCGCAAGCTGGACCAGCGGGTGTTCCGGATCGTCGCCGGCGCGGTGCTGGCGCGCAAGCGGCTGAAGTTCCGCTACCGCGCGCGCACCACCGATGCCGATTCCACGCGCACGGTGTCGCCGCAGCGGCTGACGCACTATCGCGACAACTGGTATCTGGATGCCTGGGACCACGATCGCGAGGCGCTGCGCAGCTTCGCGGTGGACCGCATCGTCGAGCCGGAACAACTGGAAGCGGCGGCGCTGGATCGCGACAACGCCGAGCTCGATGCCGTGCTCGCCTCCAGCTACGGCATCTTCGCCGGCGCCCCCAAGGCCTGGGCCACGATCCGCTTTTCCGCGCGCGCGGCGCGCTGGGTCGCCGACGAGCACTGGCATTCGCAGCAGGAAGGCCAGTTCATGTCCGATGGCCGCTACGAACTGCGCGTGCCGTACTCGAATTCGCGCGAGCTGCTGATGGACGTGATGAAGTACGGGCCGGATGCGGAAGTGGTGGCACCGCTGCCGCTGCGCGAGGAAATGAA
>DASVDY010000156.1:0-7384 GCA_036380855.1 Rhodanobacteraceae bacterium | reverse complement strand
CCGCCCTACAAAAGCCGCCAGGGCACGAAGATCGCCGCGAGGATCGCGATCAGCAGCGTCCATTTCGCCGCGTAGTAGAACTTGCGGTTGCGCTTCTTGATCGCCTTGGAAACGCGACGGATCGCGTAGACGTACTTGAATATGCGGTTGATGCCGCCGGTGCGGTCGCCTTCCATGTTGGGCGCGGAGCCGGCGGCCAGGAAATGCCGCGCGACGAAGCGGTTGAGTGCACCCGCCCAGCGGTATTTCATCGGCCGCTCGACGTCGCAGAACAGGATGATGCGGTTCTGGTCGGTTTCGTTCGCGGCCCAGTGGATGTACGTCTCGTCGAACAGCACGCCCTGGCCGTCGCGCCAGCTGTACGCCTCGTCATCCACGCGGATCCAGCAGCGGTCGTCGTTGGGCGTGATCAGGCCCAGGTGATAGCGCAGCGAACCGGCGTACGGATCGCGATGCTTGCCGAGGTTGCTGCCCGGCGGCAGCTCGGCGAACATCGCCGCCTTGACGTTGGGCGCCGCGCGCAGCAGTTCCACCGTGCGCGGGCACAGTTGCTGTGCGGAAGGATGCGGTTGCTCGTCGTACCACTTCAGGTAAAAGCGTTTCCAGCCGGTGCGGAAGAACGAGTGGAAACCGGCGTCGTCGTAATTGCCGGAGGCCTTGATGTGGCTCTCCCGCGACAACGCCACCGCCTCGTCGCGGATCTCCTGCCAGTGGCTGCGCAGGTTCTCGAGTTCGGGGAAATCGGCGGTGGCGAGGTACGGCGTGCGCGCCACGCGCGAGAACGCGTACATCAGCACGTTGATCGGCGCCATGAAGGTGGAATGATCGGTGACCTGGCGCACGAACCTGTGCCGCACGCGCCCGCGCAGGTGCACGTAGATCGCGCAAACAACGAGGATGCCCAGGATGATCCACTTGGTCATGAGGAGCGGCGCGCAAGTGCTGGCTGTCTTTGAGAAGTGCGGACAGGGATGTCCGCTTTTTGATCTTTGCGCCGATGGACCGGCGCATAGAGCGCGTATTTTAGCGCGCGAATCCAGGCGCGGATTTCACGGGTGAACACGGGTTGGAGCCGTTTCGATCCGAGCTCATCCGTGTTGATCCGTGTCTAGGAACCTTTCTTGCCGAAAGTGCGCGCCAGCGTGATCAGCGCCACGCCGGCGAGGATCACCACCATGCCTGCCAGTTCCAGCGAGCCGACGTGCTCGCCGGCCACCAGTGCGCCGATCAGCACTGCCACCGGCGGGTTCACGTAGGCGTAGCTGGCCGACAAAGCCGGCCGGACCGTATGCAACAGGAACAGGTATGCGCTGAAGGCGATGATGGAGCCGAAGATCGCCAGGTACGCCAGCGCCAGCACCGACGAGAGCGGAATGTGCGCGTGCAGCCGTTCGCCGGATGCCAGCGCCATCAACGCCAGCGCGGGCGCGGCGCACAGCATCTGCGCGGCGACGTTCATCGGCCCCTTGGGCATGTCCTGGCGCCGGCTCCAGATCGAGCCGAACGCCCACGCCGCCGTCGCGATGAGCAGCGCGCCCGCCGCCCATGGCGAGGCGCGCAGGTCGCTGCCGCTGTTCAGCAGCACCACGCCGATGAAGCCGATCACCAGTCCGAGCACTTCCGCGCGGCGCGGCCATTCGCGATAGGCGCACAACACCAGCGCCACGAACAGCGGCTCGCTCGCGATCGCCACCGCGGCCACGCCGGAGGCGACGTAGTCTTCCGCGAAGCAGACCAGTCCGTTGCCGAAGCCCAGCAGCAGCACGCCGGTGATCGCCGCATTGCGCCACTGCAATCGGGTCGGCGCGGGCACGCCGCGCAGTCGCAGCCAGGCGTACATCGCAATTCCCGCCGCTGCGAAACGAAGCGCAGCGAGCACGAATGGCGGAAATCCTTCCAGGCCGAAGCGGATGCCGAGGTAGGTCGAACCCCAGACCAGGTACACGGTCGCAAGCGCGAGCGGGACCAGCCAGCGCCGCGAGTGCGTGGCGTGGACTTCGGAGAGCGAGGCGGCGGTTTCGTTCATGGACACACCAAAACAAAACGCCTCGAACGAGGCGCACGATCCATTCTATCCGCGGCAAAATGACGCGAGCGGGTCGCAGTCATGACATTTTTGCTGCGCTGGGTTGAATACGATTCAACGTGCGCGATCGGCGGGTCGGGGCTCGCTTGCGACTGGCACATCCATGTAGGGCGGGTTTTAACCCGCCGGAACATTCCCAGGCGGCGGCGGGTCAAGACCCGCCCTGCGCGAGCTTTCGTGTTTAAGCAGCTTCTGTTTGCGCGCGGCGCCCCAGCGCCAGCCGCCGGGCGTGCCGTCCTCGCGCACGACGCGATGGCAGGGCACGATCAGCGCCAGCTTGTTGGAACCGCAGGCGCGGCCGACCGCGCGCGCGGCCTTGGGTGCGCCGATCATGCGCGCGACCTCGCCGTAGCTGCGGGTCTCGCCGGCGGGGATGCGGGTCAGCGCATCCCACACGCGCCACTGGAAGGCGGTCGCGGCGATGTCCAGCGGCGGCAACTTCGCCCGCGCTCCTCCTGCATCATTGCCGAATTGGGCAGCGATGCGGGCGACGACCGCCGACAGCCATTCGTCGCGACCGGCATCCACACGCGTGATCTCCGCACGCGGGAATTCGTCGCGCAATTGCTGCAACAGCGCCTTGTCGCTCTGGCCGATGTTCACCGCGCACAACCCGCGTGCCGTCGCCGCGACCAGCACGCGCCCGAGCGGACATTCGAGCGTGGTGTAACGAATCGCCACGCCGGCCGCGCCTCGCGCGTAGCTGGCCGGCGGCATGCCGAGCAGGCGGTCCGAATGTTCGTAGACGCGGCTGCCGGAACCGAAGCCCGCATCGTAGATCGCATCGGTGATCGTCGCGCCTTTTCGCAGCGCGCGCTTGAATTCGCCGAAGCGCCGCGCGCGCGCATATTCCGCGGGCGACACGCCGTAGGCGCGCCGGAACATGCGTTGCAGATGGCTGGGCGAAAGTCCGACCCGCGCGGCGAGTTCGTCCAGGCCCGGCGCCTCGTCGGCGCGATCGAGCAGCTCGCGTGCACGTTGCAGCGCGTCGGGGACAGGTTTCATGGCAGCGTTCATGGCGCGATTCTGGGGCGCGCCGGCGTTCGCGGCTATCCGATTCTTGCGCGCGGCGGCGGCTCGACCACCCGGAATTCGCCTTCGATGACGTCTTCGTGGCGGGTGCGTGCGGTCTTGCGTGGCAGCAGGCGGCGCACCAGCAGCGCCAGCGTGCCGAACGCGACGACGGCCACGCCTGCAATCAGGCCGAAGAACAGCAATCCGACCAGGATCAGTGCGCCCGCGGCGAGCAGCAGCGCGCGCAGCAGCGGATGGCGGGGCAGGGCGAAGGCGATGCGCATGGCGGTTGCCGATTGTTCCGGGGATGTTTGCTATCTTGTGGCAATCAAAACACGTTGCAAGTGCCCATGGACATGACCACGCCCGCCACGCCGCTGTGCCGCGTCGAGGACATCCCCGATGGCGGCGTGCTGGGACTCGATCCGGCCGATCCGAACGGCGAACCGCTGGTCCTGTCGCGTACCGGCGGGCAGGTGCGCGCCTGGCTCAACATTTGCCCGCACGCCGGGCGACGCATGGATTACGCGCCGAACCTGTTCCTGTGCAAGGCCGGCAAGCTGACCTGCGCGGTGCACGGCGCGACCTTCGCGCTCGCCGAGAACGGCCTGTGCGTGCAGGGGCCCTGCCGCGGCGAATCGTTGACGCCGGTACCCATGCGGGTGGAGAACGGCGCGGTGTATCGCGCCTGATCAGCGGAAAATGATGTTCACCATCACCAGCATCGTGACCAGCATCAGCAGCGTCAGCGGCAGGCCCAGGCGCAGGAAATCGCGCGGTTTGTAACCGCCGGGACCCGCGACCAGCAGGATCGTCGGGCTGGCGCCGGGGATCAGGAAGGTGTTGGACACCGACATCGCCACGATCAGCGCGTAGGCACTGGGGTTGCCGCCCGAGGCCAGCGCAATGTTGATCGCCATCGGCACCATCATCACCGCTGCGCCGACGTGCGAGATCACCTGCGAGAACAGCAGCGCGAGGATCGCGATGCACGCCTGCAGCAGCCATTGCGGCCAGTGCCCGATGTGCACCAGCAGTTCCTGCGCCATCCACGCCGCGGTGCCTGTCGAATCCATCGAAGCGCCCAGCGGGATCAGGCTGGCCATGATGAAGATGGTCTTCCAGTTGACCGCGCTGTAGGCCTCTTCCATGTTCAGCACGCCGGTCAGAAGCATGCCGACCGCCCCGGTCATCATCGCCACCGACAGGCGCAGGTTGGTGAACAGGCCGAGGCCCATCGCCAGCGCGAAGAACAGCAGCGCGTGCCAGATCTTGCCGGGCCGCTGCTCCTCGGTGGGAATGTCGGTGACCGGCACCAGGTCGCGATCCTCGGCGGCCAGCGCGAGGTCGCGCCAGAAGCTGTGCAGCACCAGCGTGTCGCCCGCGCGCAGGCTGGTCTTGCGCACGTCCTCGCCGCGGAACACCTGCTCGCCGCGGTTCACTGCCAGCACCGAAATGCCGTAGCGCTTGCGCAGCCGCAACGCGCCGACTTCCTGCTTCACGAAGCGGGACGAAGGCGGCACCACCGCTTCGGAAATGCCCGCGCGGGTCGGATTGAACATGTCGGCCAGCGCGCGCAGGCGGCCGCCGATCCGGCACTGCTGGGCCTGCGCGAACTCGCCGACCTGCGCGCGGGGGCCGAGCACGCCCAGCACCGTGCCGACCCAGATCAACTGGTCGGCGGGCGGCGCCAGGCGCGCTTCGTTGCCGTTCTTGATCGCCAGGATCGGCGGCGCGTTGGTCAGCAGCTCGGCCTCGCCCACGCTCATGCCCACCAGCGGGCTTTCCGCGGTGACGGTGAGTTCGGTGACTTCGCCCTCCAGCCCGTAGGTTTGCGCGAAGTAGCTTTCGGTGCGACCGGGCGTGACCTTGGGTTTGTCGTCCTCTTCTTCCGGCAGCAGGCGGCGGGTGGCGAAGGCGAAGTAGGCCAGGCCCACCAGCAGCAGCGGGATGCCGATCGGCGTGATCGCGAACAGCTTGAAAGGCTCGATGGTCTGCGCGCCCGGCGGCAGGTTGCGGTCCGCGCTGGCGATCAGGTCGTTGAGCAGGATCAGCGGCGAGTTGCTGATCAGGGTCATGTTGGTGCCGCACAGGATGCACGCCGCCATCGGCAGCAGCAGGCGCTTGAGCGGAATGCCGGTGCGTGCCGAAACGCGGCTGACCACCGGCAGGAACAGCGCGGCGAGCGCCTGGCTCTGGATGATCGAGGACAGGCTGCCGGCCATGGAATTGAGCAGCAGCGAGACGCGGTTCTCGACGCCGCCGGCCAGGCGCAGGATGAAGGAAGCCGCCTTGCTCAACACGCCGGTGCGATCCAGGCCCGCGCCCATGATCATCACCGCGATCAGCGAAATCACCGCGTTGCCGGCGAAGCCCTCGAACAACTGGTCAATGGGCATCAGCCCGGTGATGCCGATCACCACCAGCACCAGCAGCGCCACCACGTCGGCGCGCACCCATTCGAGGATCAGCATCGCGATGGTGAAACCGACCAGCCCGAGCACCAGCATCATGTCGGGGGTGAGGGTCAGCTCCATCGCGCGATCGTTCCCGGTCAGTGCATCGGAGAGAGGGACAGGGTGCTACACGCGGTCATAAAGAAAATCCCAAACCCCGTGGCCCAACCGCAGTCCGCGCTGTTCGAAACGCGTCTCGATGCGCCACGGCGGCCGTTCCGCATGTCCGCCGTCTCCCCTGCGACTGCGCCACGCACGAGCTCCTCCCAGTACCTCGCGCATGTGCTCCGCATAGTCGGACCAGTCGGTCGCCAAATGCAAGAGGCCGCCGAGTTTGACACGGCTGGCCAGCAACTGGACGAATCCGGGCTGAATCAGCCGGCGCTTGTGGTGGCGCTTCTTGTGCCAGGGATCGGGAAACCAGATGCGCACCTCGTCCAGCGAATCGGGCGCGATCTCGTTCTCCAGCACCTCGACCGCGTCGTGGTTCCACAGCCGCACGTTGCGCGCATCGCGCTTTGCCAGCGCATTCATCAGCCGGCCCACGCCCGGGCGGTGCACCTCGATGCCCAGATAGTCGCGATCCGGATCGTGCTCGCTCGCCCAGGCCAGCGCCTCGCCGTTGCCGAAGCCGATCTCCAGCACGCGTGGCGCCCGCCTTCCGAACAGCGCGTCCAGATCGTGAATCTGTCCGGCATAGTCCACGCCGAATCGCCGCCAGTGCTGCTCGAACGCGCGCTGCTGCGCGGGCGTGATGCGGCCCTCGCGCAGGACGAAGCTGCGGATCTTGCGCGGGTGTTTTTCCTCTTCAGCCAATCGTGCCGTCCACCGGACTGGAGGCGGAAGCGTATCGCTTGCGCGGGATTCGCCCGGCCCGGAACGCGGCCCGACCGGCTTCCACCGCGAGCTTCATCGCGTGCGCCATCCGCACGGGATCCTTCGCACCGGCGATCGCGGTGTTCATCAGCACGCCGTCGCAGCCGAGCTCCATCGCGATCGCGGCATCGGAGGCCGTGCCCACGCCCGCATCCACGATGATCGGCACGCGCGCGTTCTCGACGATCTCCAGCAGGTTGTACTTGTTCTGGATGCCGAGGCCCGACCCGATCGGCGCGGCCAGCGGCATCACCGCCACGCAGCCGATTTCCTCCAGCCGCCTGGCGAGGATCGGATCGTCGCTGGTGTAGACCATCACTTCGAACTTGTCGGCGACCAGTTGCTCGGCGGCTTTCAGGGTCTGCACGACATCGGGAAACAAGGTCTTCTGGTCGCCCAGCACTTCCAGCTTGACCAGCGAACGGCCGTCCAGCAGCTCGCGAGCGAGCCGGCAGGTGCGCAGCGCGTCTTCGGCCGTGTAGCAGCCGGCGGTGTTGGGCAGGATGGTGTAGCGGTCCGGCGGCAGCACCTCGAGCAGGTTCGGCTCGCCCTTGTTCTGGCCGATGTTGGTGCGGCGGATCGCGACCGTGACGATCTGCGCCCCCGCGGCTTCGGTGGCGCGACGGGTTTCGTCCAGGTCCTTGTACTTGCCGGTACCGGTCAGCAGGCGCGAAGCGTAGGCGTGGCCGGCGATCACCAGCGGATCGGGGATTTCTTCCTGCATGGAGGTTTGCGCGAGCGCGTTCATCAGCCCCCTCCTATGGCCTGCACGATTTCCACGCGATCGCCTTCGCTCAGGGCGTAGCGGTCATGCAGGCTGCGCGGCACGATCTCGCGATTGACTTCCACCGCGACGCGGCGCTCGGCATAGCCGGCATCCGCGAGCAGGGTGGAGACGGTGGTGGCCGGCGCGCATTCGCGCGCGGAGCCGTTCAGGACGATTTGCATCCGC
>DASVDY010000155.1:0-3972 GCA_036380855.1 Rhodanobacteraceae bacterium | reverse complement strand
CAGGCGCGGGATCCAGGTCGCCCGCCGGACCGTGGCGAAATACCGCGAGGCGCTGCGGATCCCGAGTTCGGGCGAACGGCAACGGGCGGGTTAGCCGCCGGCCTTTTCGCAACGGGCATGGGCTCGCTTGATGCATAGTCGTCATTCCGGGGCCGCTGCGGGTTGATCGCGGCGGAACCCGGAATCTGCTTTGCGCGACAAGAGGAGATTCCGGGTTCTGCCTTCGATAGCCCCGGAATGACGAGTGTTCATGCCCTTCCGCGCCCCAGCCCCCAGCCCCCAGCCCCCACTCCCCGGTCAGCGGAACTTTCTTTTCACTTCGCAGCTCCCAGAATAAGGCCGAACAGAAAAGAGCCTTCGTTCATCACCGCCACAGGAGACCCCGCCCAGCCATCGCGCCGTTCCCGTCTGTCGTTTTTCCAAATCGAGGAATCAGCCATGCAAGTCCAGATCAGCGGTCATCAAGTCGAAGTCACCCCTGCCCTGCGCGATTACGTGGATACCAAGCGCGAACGCCTGGCTCGTCATTTCGATCATCTGACTTCGCTCAGTGTCGTCCTGGAGGTGGAAAAGAACCGGCTGGCGCACAAGGCGGAGGGAACCGTGACCGCGGCACCGGGCAAGACGCTGCACGCGGACGCGGTCGAAGGCGACATGTATGCGGCGATTGACGCGCTGTTCGACAAGCTGGACGCGCAGGTGCGCCGGCACAAGGAGAAGCTGACCGAGGGCCGCCGCGACGGGGAAGCGGAATACGGAACCTGACGAGGCCGGGTCGGAGATGGGTGGTGGGGTGCTCCCCCGGGGCGCTCCCGCTCGCGAAAAACGCGAGTGGGAGTGGGACGAAACGGTTGCGCCGGCATGGTCTCAAGAACGTCTTCGCGAATCGCGGACCTCGCCAAGCGCCCCCGCTACCCATCCCCACCCCGGCATTTGCAACCAGCGCGCCCCGCTACGCCATCCCCATCCCGCGCCCCACCCACCCCGCCCGCGCTGGCACAATAAGGCTTTCCGGGGCAGTCTCTCGATTCCGTGAACCGACTCAGCGCGCGCGAGTTGTACGACAGCGTCCACGAGCGTCTGGCCTTGCGCTGGATCGCCGGCCGCAAGGGCGAGTCGCGCACGCTGGAACCGGGCAAGGTCGGCGCGCGCCGGCCTTCCGAGATCGGCTACCTCAACATCATTTATCCCAACAAGGTCCAGATCATCGGCAGCGAGGAACTGAAATACCTCGACGGGCTGGATTCGCGGCAGCGCTGGGAAACCGTGCAGAAGATCGTGACGCAACAGCCGATCGCGCTGATCGTCAGCAAGGACCAGGCCGTCCCCGCGGACCTGCGCGAAGCAGCCGAGGAAACCGAAACGCCGCTGTGGGTCTCGGCCAAGCGCGGTCATGAAGTCCTGACTTTCCTGCAATACCACCTCGCGCGCGCGCTGGCGCGGCAGGTCACGCTGCACGGCGTGTTCCTGGAGGTCTATTCGATCGGCGTGCTGATCACCGGCGCGTCCGGCACCGGCAAGAGCGAGCTGGCGCTGGAGCTGGTCACGCGAGGACACCGGCTGGTGGCGGACGACGCACCGGAATTCACCTTGATCGCGCCCGACGTGATTGACGGCACCTGCCCGGACCTGCTGCGCGACCTGCTGGAAGTGCGTGGCCTCGGCGTGCTGAACGTGCGCGAGATGTTCGGCTACACGGCCGTAAAGCCGTCCAAATACCTGCGCCTGATCGTGCACCTGCAAGCCGTCAATGCCGGCGAGGAAGCCGATGCGATGACGCGCCTCACCGGCGACACCGGCTGGCGCGAGGTGATGGACGTGAAAGTGCCGCAGATCACCGTGCCGGTGGCGCCCGGCCGCAACCTCGCCGTGCTGGTCGAGGCCGCGGTGCGCAGCCACATGCTGAAAGCGAAAGGGCTGGACCCGGCCCAGGTCTTCATTGACCGCCAGGCCCACATGGTCAGTGCGATCATCCATGATCGCCGCTAGATTGGCCGACTTCGATCAGCTACCCCTTCGATATTCGTGCGAGACCAGAAGCGGCCGTCCATGGCCGCACTCCCAATCAAAAGCATGACTTCGACAGACGATTCGGTTGACCAGACACGTCCGCGCGTGATCGTGCTGTCCGGCCTGTCCGGCGCGGGCAAGACGGTGGCGCTGCGCGCCTTCGAGGACCTCGGCTTCTACTGCGTGGACAACCTGCCGACCACGCTGCTGCCGGCGCTGGTTGCCGCGCTGACGACCGGCGATCGCGCGCGCAACGCGCATATCGCGGTCGGCGTGGACGTGCGCAGCCGCGGCGACCTCGAGCGCCTGCCGGAAGCGCTATCGGCCTTGACCGGCGCCGGCGTGCAGGCGGAGTTGCTGTTCCTCGACAGCAGCGAGGAAGTGCTGCTGAAGCGCTATTCGGAAACCCGCCGCAAGCATCCGCTGAGCGACGGCAAGCGCTCGCTGCCGGATGCCATCGCCGAGGAACGCCGCCGCCTGCGCCCGCTGGCCGCCATCGCCGATCGCGTGGTGGATTCCAGCGAGCTGAACGTGCACCAGTTGCGGCGCGCGATCGCGACCGGCTTCGGCGCCAGCGCCGGTGAAAGCACGTTGCTGTTCGAATCCTTCGCCTACCGCCGCGGCCTGCCGCCGGATTCGGATTTCGTGTTCGACGCGCGCTGCCTGCCCAACCCGCACTGGGATCCGCGCCTGCGTCCGCTCTCGGGCAAGGACGCAGCGGTGCGCGAGTTCCTGCTGGCACAGCCGCTGGTCGGGCACTTCCTCGACGACATCGTCCGGCTGCTGGAGGAATGGCTGCCGCGCTTCGAGGGCGAGGACAAGCGCTATCTCACGGTGGCCGTCGGCTGCACGGGCGGCCGACACCGTTCGGTGTATCTTGCCGAGCGCCTGGCCGAGCATTTCCGCGGCAAGCGCGAGCAGGTGCTTACCTTTCATCGCGAGCTGGATTGACATGAGCGGTTTCAAAGCTGCTGCGCTCGGCATGCCGCACGCCGGCGGTGCTCGGCATCCCCATGTACTGGCGTGTACACTCCGGTGCCTGCGCGCCGCCGTCGTGCGGCCTGCCCTCGCTCGCGGCGCTTTGCAATCCGCTCAATACCCCCATCTGGATTGAATCTTGCTTGAGCGGCCGTATGGAACCTGCATCCGTCTTCCATTCCGACCAGCAGAGCGCCCATGTCGGCCTGCTGCTGATCACCCATCACGCGATCGGCAGCGCGCTGGTGGAAGCTGCGCGCCACGTGATGCCGCACCTGCCGTTGAAGGTGGACGTGGTCGAGATCGGCGAATGCGAGGATCCCGCCGGCACGCTGGCCGGCGCCGCCCATGCCGCGCGCGCGCTGGAGGCCGGCAGCGGCGTGCTGGTGCTTTCCGATCTCTACGGCTCCACGCCCTGCAACGTCGCGCACAAGTTGGGCAGCCTCGGCGTGCGCGCCCGCTGCGTCTCCGGCCTGAACCTGCCGATGCTGCTGCGTGTGCTGAACTACGCCGACAAGCCGCTGGACGAGCTGGCCGAAGTCGCCGCCAGCGGTGGCCGCGGCGGGATTTTCATAGACAGGGTTTGAGGCCGCTCGGCACCCGACGTCCGACTCTCCTGGACGGCAAGGCACTGGGTCCCGGCTTTCGCCGGGATGACGGGACGAGAGGTTTTCGTCCGGCTCCGCACTCGACGCCCGACGCTCCTCGACTCCAGGTGACCGCGCCCCGGCGTGTGCGGGGATGAGGCCCGCCGTTCCGGCGCCGCGATTCCGATTCCCTATTCTCGATTCCCGATTCCCGTGTTTTGGTAACGTAGCGTTCCAGCCCCGCACTGGATGTCGCGCATGCAGGAACGCTCCATCACCGTCAGCAACAAGCTCGGCCTGCACGCACGCGCGTCCGCCAAGCTGGTGCAACGGGTGCAAGGCTTCCGCTCGCAGGTCTGGCTCATCCACGGCACGCGCGAGGTGAACGCCAAGAGCA
>DASVDY010000154.1:0-9040 GCA_036380855.1 Rhodanobacteraceae bacterium | reverse complement strand
GCGGGGAGCGCACGCTACGCTGGCCAAGCGGTTGTCGAAGTCGTGCTGCGGCTTGACGAATCGCTGATCGGAGCCGCGCCAAGGTTTGTGAGACCCTTGTCGAAGCCGTGCTTCTCTTGAGGAGTGCGGCCTGGACGCTCGACGGAGCACAATGCAGTTTACTTGCGCTGAAATCCCGTCGAGCCGCGATCAGGGATGATCGCACCGTTACAGGCGCACAGACCAGACGTGGTCGCCGCCGTCCATGGTCGAAGAGCTCCGTGGTCCGCCGGCGCGGCGCCTCTTCGTCCCGTCGTTCAACGCAACGAAGCTGCGGATCCGGCGCCGCCGGCGGTGTTCCATGTTGAGGTCCGCGGTGCCCGCATGACCGGACACCGTGACCGCTTCCACGTCGTCTCTCCACGGCAAGGAGCTTCCGACGTGCGCATTACCGCGCACGGGCGCGGCGTATCCCGGGCGGCCGTCGGGCGAAACGCGGGCGAATTGTGGCAAAACCATGGCAGGCACCCAAAACGCCTTGCGCGTCGCGGATTTGCGTTGCAGGCTTCGTTCCCCCTCTCCGGGAATGAAGCGGCCCGCGCAGCGGGCAGGGGTGGAAGTGCGGCACCGCTCGGGCGAAGCCGTCGTTCGCCAGTCAACGCAAGGAATTACCCATGGCCCGCGCCATCGCCATCGTCGAAGATGAACCGCTGATCCGCGCCAACTACGTCGAGGCGCTGTCGCGTTTCGGCTACGAAGTGCGGGGTTATCCCTCGCGTGGGGAGGCCTCGTCGGCCTTCGCCCAGCGCATGCCGGAGCTGGTGATCATTGACATTGGCCTGGGCGACGAGCCCGAGGGCGGTTTCGACCTGTGCCGCGAGTTGCGCGCGAAATCCTCCACGCTGCCGATCATCTTCCTGACCGCGCGCGATTCGGATTTCGACGTGATTTCGGGTTTGCGCCTCGGCGCCGACGACTACCTTTCCAAGGACACCAGCCTGCACCAGCTCGCCGCGCGCATCGGCGCGCTGTTCCGCCGCATCGAGTCGCTGAAGGCGCCAGCTTCGAGCGAAACGGTGATCGAGCACGGGCCACTGAAGCTCGAATCCGAGCGCATGCGCATCACCTGGAACGGTGCCGACGTGCCGCTGACCGTCACCGAATTCTGGATGGTGCACACGCTGGTGCGTTTCCCGGGCCACGTGAAAAGCCGCGACCAGTTGATGCGCGAAGCGGAACTGGTGGTGGACGATGCCACGATCACTTCGCACATCAAGCGCATCCGCAAGAAATTCATCGCGGTGGACCCGTCCTTCGATTCGATAGAGACGGTGCATGGGGTGGGGTACCGCTGGACGACCTGACGCAAACCCGCGGCTGTAAACGACACGCCGTCATTCCGGCGCAAGCCGGAACCCAGTGACTTGATTGAAGACGCTGGACCCCGGCTTTCGCCGGGGCGACGGTTTCGTTGCTACGCTCTCATCCGCCATGGCTCCCCACGTCAGGATCACGTGACACTGAGGCGCAAACTCCTGCTGGTCGCGCTGTCCACGCTGGCCCTGCCGTTCGCCGGCTGGCTGTACGTGCGGCAGATGGAGCAGTTACTGCGGCGCAGCCAGGAACAGGCGCTGCTGGCGACGGCCTTCGCGCTCGGCCGCGGCCTGGTGGCGGTCAACGCCACCCTGCCCACGCCTGCGAAAGGCTGGTACGTGCAAAACGCGCGACAGCCGATCATCGTGGACGGCTATGGTGACGACTGGGCTTCGTTGTCGCCATGGGTACAACATCCGTGGCCGGGCGCGCGCGTGCAACTGGCGCAGGATGCCGCCTGGTTGTATCTGCACATCGAAGTCAACGATGCCACGCGCACGCGCGTGGATGCGCAGGACAGCGAATCGCAGGATGCCGACCACGTCGAACTCGCGCTGGCGCGCGGCGGGCGGCAGCGACACTTCCTGATCGCTTCCGCCGCGCCAGGCAGTTTCCAGGCGCGCGCGCTGGACGAGCGCGTGCGCGGCTTGCCCGACCTGATCACCGGCCAATGGCAGGAAGACGCCGGCGCGTACCGCATCGAACTGCGCCTGCCGCGCGCGCAGGCGCCGGACCGCCTGGGGATTGCAGTGTACGACGCCGACGCGCCGACCCGCTTCGACGGCGGTGAGCCGGACATGCGGCCGTTGTATTCGTTGTCGCCCGCACTGTCGAACGACCTCACCCAGCTTGCGCCGACCGGGGTGCGCGTGCGCCTGCTGAGTTCGGACGGTTGGGTACTTGCGTCGGGCGGGGCGCTGTCCACGGACGCGCCGCGTGGCGACGAGCGCATGGCCTGGTTCGACAATCTCGTGTTCGATGCGTTGATCGCGCCGGCCTTGCAGCCGCGTTCCGGCACCCCACTGGACGCGCCGCAATTGCAGGATGCCGACGTGCAGCACGCGCTGGCCGGGCGGGCGAGCGCGGTGTGGCGCGCGGGCGAGACGCCGGGCAGCGTGGTGCTGAGCGTGGCGGTGCCGCTGGACACGCACGGTCAAACCCGCGGCGCGCTGGTGCTGGACCAGTCCAGCCGCGCGCTGCCGTTGCTCACCAACCGCGCGCTGCTCGGACTGATGCTCGCGAGCGTTGCGGGCCTGCTGATCGCGGGCGCGCTGCTGTTCGCGTTCGCGACCTGGCTGTCATTGCGGATCGGCCGCCTGCGCGACGCCGCCGAGCGCGCGCAGCGCCGCGAAGGCGCGCCGCTCGCGGCCTTGCCGCTGGTGGAGGACGCCGACGAACTGGGCGATCTCGCGCGCAGTTTCTCGCGATTGCTGGATGCGATCGGCACCTACACCGATTACCTGCGCACGCTTGCGTCCAAGCTTTCGCACGAGCTCAACACGCCGCTTGCGATCGTGAAGTCTTCGCTGGACAACCTCGAGCACGCCGACCTGCCGCCCGATGCGCAGCCCTATGTTTCGCGCGCCCGCGATGGCGCCGCGCGACTGGGCACGATCGTGCGCGCGATGTCGGAAGCCAGCCGCATGGAACGCGCGATCGCTTCGGCGGAAGGCGAGGATTTCGACCTCGCGCAGGTGGTGCGCGGCTGCGCGGAAGCCTACCGCGCGCTGGCTGCGCCGCGCCGGCTCGAGTGCGTGCTGGATGCCGCGCACTTCCCGTTGCACGGTGCGCCGGAACTGATCGCGCAGGCGCTCGACAAGTTGTTCGACAACGCGCTTTCGTTCACGCCGGCCGCAGGCTGGATCCGCATCGAGTTGCGCCAACTGGACGAAGGCGAAGGCGCGCAACTCATTGTCGCCAACAGTGGGCCACCACTGCCTGAAGCGATGTCCGGGCGCCTGTTCGATTCGCTGGTCAGCGTGCGCGGCAGCGGCGCGCGCGCGGGCGTGCCGCACCTCGGGCTGGGTTTGTACGTGGTACGGCTTGTCGCCGAACTGCACCAGGGCAAGGTCGAGGCGCACAACCTCGCCGACGGCGTGGCCTTCAGCGTGCAGTTGCGCGGCATGGTGAGGCGGCGGCTGGCGGAGTGAGGCGGGGGACGGGCGTTCGGCGTGGCCATCCCCGGCATGTGACCATTCTGCATTTCTCAAGGTCCGGGCCGCCTGCTATCGTCCCGCGCTCACGCATCCAAGGGCAGCAACGTGATCACGCAGGACGAATTCGACGCACTGGCGCGCGCGGGCCACACCCGTATCCCGCTCGTGCGCGAGGTGCTGTCGGACCTGGACACGCCGCTGTCGGTGTACCTGAAGCTCGCCGACGGCCCGTATACCTTCCTGTTCGAATCGGTTGCGGGCGGCGAGAACTGGGGCCGTTACTCGATCATCGGCCTGCCTGCCGCGCGGGTGTTCCGTTTCCGCGAGCGCACGCTGGAAATCGAGGAACACGGCGAGGTGATCGAGCGCCGCGAGCTGGCCGACCCGTTCGCCGAAATCGAAAGGCTGCGCGCGCAGTACACCGTGCCGCGCCTGCCGCAACTGCCGGCGTTCACCGGCGGCCTGGTCGGCTACTTCGGCTTCGAATGCGTCGGCTGGATCGAGGAGAAACTTCGCACCGCCAAGCGCGACGAACTCGGGCTGGACGACGCGCTGCTGATGCTGGCCGAGGAAGTCGCAGTGTTCGACAACCTGCGCGGCCGGCTGTACCTGATCGTGCACGTGGATCCTTCGCAGCGCCAGGCGTACGCGCGCGGTACGCGGCGGCTGGACCAGCTGGTGCACCGCTTGCGCCGCTCGGGTTCGGCGTATCCGGACACCGTTGATCCCAAACCCCTGGACGAATCCGATTTCAAATCCAGTTTCACGCGCGAAGAATACGAGGACGTGGTGCGCCGCGCGCAGGAATACATCCGCGCCGGCGACATCTTCCAGGTCGTGCCTTCGCAACGCCTGAGCGTGCCGTTCCGCGCGCGGCCGATAGACGTCTATCGCGCGCTGCGGGCGCTGAATCCCTCGCCCTACATGTATTTCATTGACCTCGGTCGCGCGCAGATCGTCGGTTCGTCGCCGGAAATCCTGGTGCGATTGCAGGATGGCAAGGTCGTGCTGCGGCCGATCGCCGGCACCCGCAAGCGCGGCGCCACGCGCGAGGAAGACCTCGCGCTGGAGCAGGAACTGCTGGCCGATCCCAAGGAACGCGCCGAACACCTGATGCTGATTGACCTCGGCCGCAACGACGTCGGCCGCGTCGCGCGGACCGGCAGCGTGCAGCTCACCGAATCCTTCGCGATCGAACGCTACTCGCACGTGATGCACATTGTCTCGCAGGTCGAAGGCGACCTTCGGGAAAACCTGGGCTACATGGACGTGTTGCGCGCGGCATTTCCCGCCGGCACGGTGTCCGGCGCGCCGAAGATCCGCGCCATCGAGATCATCCAGCAACTGGAACCCGTCAAGCGCAACGTCTACGCAGGCGCGGTCGGCTGGATCGGCTGGTGGGGCGACGCCGATACCGCCATCGCCATCCGCACCGCGGTGATCGCCGACGGCCGCCTGCATGTGCAGGCCGGCGGCGGCATCGTCCACGATTCCGATCCCGGCGCCGAGTGGGAAGAGACCATGAACAAGGGCCGCGCCCTGTTCCGCGCCGTGGCGCAGGCGGCCAAAGGGTTGTAGGCCGCGTTCCTCAGGCGACCGCGCGCACCCGCACCACCGCCGGATCGTCGGCGTGTTCGAGCAGCATGCGTCGCACGCGGTCCTGCCACAGGCGCCCGAACTCGCGGCGCTGCGCAGCGTCGGCCTGGCCGGCCATGATCTGCTGCAGCAGCACGCGCTGGCGGGGATCGCCCGGAATCGGGCTTGCATCTATTTCCACTTCGACGGCTCGGCCGGTGTCGTTGCGGCGGAACCGCGCGCCGGAGACGCCTTCTGCGGCGTAGTGCAGCAGGCGATTGCGCGCGTGGCGCCCCCCGAGTCCCTTGAAACCGTTGGCCGCCGCGGCGCCGGTGACCAGCGTCAGAACCTGGCCGATCACGCCGGTGACGCCCGCGTTCTCTTCGTCGTCGAGGTAAACGCTGACCGCGCCGCGTTCGGGCATGGCGTCGCCGTACAGCGCGCGCAGCGCCGCGCGCGCGGAGAGCCATGCGCCGGCGACCGTCGGGCACGAGTGTCCGGCCAGCCGCACCGCGTCCCCGTAGCGGTACTCGATGACACCGTCGTCGGATGCGCCGAGCAGTTGCGCCAGTCCGTCGCGCAGGCGCAGCGGAGCGACCTCGTCGAAGAACGCGGGAAAGGGCATTCAGGCCACCATGACGAAATCCATGACCACGCCTTCGGGGCCGCGCTGCAGGTAGTTCACCTCGATGCGCTCGCCGTAGCGCTGGCGCATCTGGTCGAGCAGGGGGACCGGATCGTGGTCGTTGTAGAAGCGCATCGCCTCGCCGGCCTTGAGTGCGTCGAGCGCGCCGAAGATCGCGGAGTGGCGGAAGCGCCGCGCGATTGCGCGTGCGTCGAACGGATAGGGCGTGTAGGCGGGGGCTTGTGCGGCATCGTTCATGGCTGGCCTCGTGCGCGAGCAAACCACGAGCGTACGAGTGCCGGGCGCACCGCTCCTTGACCACGATCAATCGTGCGCCGGACCGGGGCGGGGTGGCGTTGCGCTATTCCGTGCGATGGCGCAGGCGGCGAGGGGCTTGTGAGTGGTACCTTACAAATGATCAAGGGGGAGCATATGGCCATTCCCGATTACCAAACCATTATGCGGCCGTTGCTCGAAGTCTGTCGCGATCAGCGAGAGCACCGAGTGCGCGATCTGATTGAAGTGCTTGCTGCAAAATTCAACCTGGATGCAGATGAACGTGCTGACTTACTTCCTAGTGGAACGGCAACGACTTTTGGGAGCAGGGTGGGCTGGGCAAAAACCTATCTGAAGCAGGCCGGTTTGCTTGAACAACCTGCCCGCGCCATTGTTCGAATTACTGCCCGGGGACTCGAGGCGTTGTCCGCAAAGGAGCCGATCGACAACAGCTATTTGGCCCGATTCCAAGAATTTGTGGCGTTTCAAACACGATCGAGGCCACCACAGGAACAGCCTGGCGCAATTTCCAACGTTCCCGAAGTTACGCCGGAAGAGGCACTGCAGCAGGCTTTCAATCAGCTACGCGCCAGTCTGATTAATGAAGTGCACGAGTCATTGCTTCAAGCATCACCAGCGTTCTTCGAGCGCGCGGTCGTGGGTTTGTTGCACGCAATGGGGTACGGCGGTGCCGTCGAGGATGCGGGAATTCTATTGGGTGGTCCGGGTGATGGTGGGGTGGATGGCGCCATCAAGGAAGACAAACTCGGGTTGGACACGGTGTACGTGCAAGCCAAGAAATGGGCGCCGGATCGCACGGTGGGCGATGCCGAAATCCGAAACTTTATCGGTGCGCTGCAACTGCATCGTGCGCGCAAGGGCGTGTTCTTTACTACTTCCGATTTCAGCAGAACGGCCCGCGCTTCAGCCGCGCGGTCCGAATCGCGTGTGGTTTTGATCAATGGCACCGAACTGGCCACTTTGATGGTCGAGCACAACGTTGGCGTGAGCATTACCTCCACGCTGCAACTCAAGAAGTTGGATTCGGATTACTTCGAGGATTGAAAGAAGCGTGCTGGCAATGCTTCTGAACCCCTCCCCTTTAATGGGGGAGGGGCAGGGGAGGGGGTGGCCCGAAATGCCGAAACGGCTCGAATTTGCGCGAACGCTTCGCCAAGCGATGACCGATGCGGAGCGCGCACTCTGGTATCAGCTGCGGGCAAAGCGGCTTCTCGGTTGGAAGTTCCGGCGGCAGCAGCTGATCGGCACCTACATTGTGGATTTCGTCTGTTTCGAGGCGAAACTGGTAGTCGAGCTCGACGGTAGTCAGCACGCGGAGCAAGTAGATGCGGATGCACGCCGCACGGCGTGGCTGGAATCGCAGGGCTTTCGGGTGCTGAGATTCTGGAACGATGCGGTTCTGAAAGAGATGGGGCCGGTGCTCGCAGAGATTTTGCGCAATCTACCCCTCTCCCCAACCCCTCTCCCACAAGGGGAGAGGGGCTAAAAAGCTTGAATACTGACTTTGCCGCGCAGCCGGGGAATCGGCCCTCGGACTTGAGCTGCCCTAAGACCCAACCTTGGGGCTTGAGCCGCCCTGCGGGCTCTCGATTCACCCGCCGGCGAGAAATGCCTCACGGTCTTTCCCCGATTCCTTCCCGATTCGGCGCACCGCCGCGTAGAAGCGGTTCCAGTCGCCCTTGCAGTGCTCGAACAGCGAGGCGAACGCCGGCACGGCGCGGTCGTACAGCCCGAAGGGCACCAGTTTCGCGTTGTTGAGCGGCCCGTCGAACCAGCGGTCGTATTCGGGGTTGCCGTGCCATTGCGTGTCGCGCAGGTGGCGATAGTCGGCGCGAAGCCGGTCGAAAATCTCCCGCTTGCGCTGCAGCTTCAGCGCCTCGGAGGCATCGCTTGCGTACAAGGTCTCCAGGCGTTCGCGCGTGGCCAGAACCAGATCCGTGAACTGCCGCTCGCGCTGCGCGGACGCGGGGTCGGGTGGCGGCAAACCATTGGCCGCGTGCCACTCGCGCAGCCCTTCGCGCTGGACGAAGGTGGCAAAGGACTCGTTGAATTGCGTGTCGCCCTTGACGTAGACCTGCTGATGCGCGAGCTCGTGGAAGATCGTGCCCACCATTTCGTCATCGTCCCAGTCGTTCATCGTGGACAGCAGCGGATCGGCGAAGTGGCCGAGCGTGGAATACTCGGGCACGCCGCCGATCCAGACATCGTCGCCCTGCGCGCGCAGCTTGTCGGCAAGTGCCTTCGCGCGATCGTGATCGAAGAATCCCTGGTAGGCCACGCAGCCGGCGAACGGGAAGCAGTGCTCGATCGGCTGCACCGACAAGGCCGGCGTGGCGAACACGTTCCAGGTCACGAACGGGCGATGGATGTCCGCGTAGGTCGTGAAGCTGCGGTTGCGCGGCAGCTTCAGCACATCCGAAGCGAACGCGCGCGCGCGTTGCGCCAGTTCCAGCCGTGCGCGCAATGCCGGCGTGGTGTGGGGATCGGCGATCAGCCTGCCGATCGGCTTGCGCGCGTGCAGCACGCGGATTTCGCCGGCGGTCACGTGCGCGTAGTAGCCCAGCGTCGAACAGCCGCCCGCCAACGCGAGCGGCAACGCAAGAATTCCGCGCAACCAGGCGCGACACCGGTCGGGGCGGGCCGTGGACACGGACCATGGCTGCCGCAGCTTCATGCCCCGATTTTCCGGAAAACGGGCGGCGAGGGCGAGCCGGCGCGTGCGTTGCGCCCCTGCGCTCAATCGCCGCCGGCGGCGACCGTCACGCGCACGCCGTCACGCACGGTATCGCCTGGATGCACGACGACCCGGTCGCCGGCCTTCAGGCCCGCCAGCACTTCGGCGACATCGTCGTTCTGGTGCCCCGCCGATACAGTAGTGCGTACCGCGCGGCCGTCGCGGAGCACGAACGCTGCCCAGCCGTCTCCCGACCGGAACAGGGCCGAAACCGGAATGCGCAGCGCGTCGGCCCGCTTCCAGACGGTGATGTGCACCACCACGCGGAACCCGTCGGCGAGCGAATTCCATCCCCCGTCC
>DASVDY010000153.1:0-3026 GCA_036380855.1 Rhodanobacteraceae bacterium | reverse complement strand
CCGTACAGCGCCTGCCAGCTCGGCCCGAACAGCGCGCTGTCGTCGGTGCGCAGCGCGCCTGCGCGGATCAGCAATTCGTGCAGGCGCGGCAGCAGGCCATCCAGCATCGCCTCGTCGGTGACGAAGGTGAGGTTGAGATTGTTGGACGACTGCGAAATCAGGTGCACGCGGTCGCGGCCGAACTCGGCGAGCACCGGCGAGAGCCGGTGCAGCATCGAGCGCATGCCGCGCCCGACCAGCGTCACCGCCGCGCACGGCGCGATCACCTTGACCCGGCAGATCTTCTGCAGGTCGGCCGCCAACGCGGCGACCGCATCGGAATCGAGCAGGTTCTCGGTGGGATCGAGCGACACGGTGACGTTGGTTTCCGCCGAACCGATCAGGTCCACGGAAAGACCATGCTGCTTGAACAGCGCGAACACGTCGGCCAGGAAACCGACCTGCTGCCACATGCCGACGGTTTCCATCGAGACCAGGGTGATGCCGCGCCGCGAGCTGATCGCCTTGATGCTGGGCGCCTCCTCCGGCAGCTGCGGGCCGATCACCGTGCCTTCGAGTTGCGGGCGCTGGGTGTCCTTGATCAGCAGCGGCACGCGCGCGCGGCGGCACGGCGACAGGCAACGCGGATGCAACACCTTGGCGCCGGTGGTCGCGATCTCCTGCGCTTCCTCGTAATCCAGCCGCCTGAGCAGGCGCGCGTTCGGCACCTGGCGCGGGTCGGCGGTGAACATGCCGGCGACGTCGGTCCAGATTTCCACCCGCGCGGCGCGCAGCAGCGCGCCGAAATATGCAGCCGAGGTATCGGTACCGCCGCGGCCGAGCAAGACCGTGTTTCCCGCCGCATCCCTGGCCATGAACCCCGGGGCAATGAATATCTCGCCGCGCGCGGCAAGCCTTGCGGCGAACGCCGGGTCCGGATTCGCCTCCACCTGCGCCGACAGCGCGCGCGAACGCTCGTTGAGGAACGGTACCTCGCGCGCGAGCAGCGCCTCGCGCGAATCCATCCACTCGGTGCGCACGCCGTTGGCATTCAGGAATGCCGCGCCCAGCGCACTGGACAGCAGCTCGCCATGCGCCTGCACCAGCGCCTGCCAGGGGTAATCCTCGCGCGCGTCCGCGACGATCGCGCCCAGCGACGCCAGCCAGCGCTCCATCGCCTCGGCCTGCGGCACCTCCATCTGCGCCGCCAGCAACCGATGCTTCTCCACCAGTGCCTGCAACGAGGCCCCGCGCGCTTCCGGCGCGCACGCGCACAGCGCCTTCAGCGCATCGGTCACGCCCGACAGCGCCGACACGACCACCAGCACGCGCGCGCCTTCCGCGCGGCGCGCGGCGGCGAGCTCCAGGATCGTGCGCCAGCGTTCGGCGGTCGCCACGCTGGTGCCGCCGAACTTCAGCACGATCCAGGGTGCGTCGGGGGGCAGCGGCGCGGGGGCGGAATCGGTCACGGAAGGGTTTCGCGAAATCTCTCGGGACAAGGCGCGTCAGTGTTGCGTGACGCACCCGTAAACGCAATCGGCTATCGTTCGGAAATAGCCGATTGTCCTGAGCGCGCCCGCAATACGCCCGGGATTTGCAAGGAAATGTCATGCCCCGCCGCTACGCAGTAACTGACGTGTTCACCGCCAGGCCGCTATCCGGCAATCCGCTGGCGGTGATCGTGGATGCCGAAGGCCTCGATGCCGACACCATGCAGCGCTTCGCCGCGTGGACCAATCTTTCGGAAACCACGTTCCTGTTGCCGCCCACCCGGCCCGGCGCGGATTACCGCGTGCGCATCTTCACGCCCCGCAACGAGCTCCCGTTCGCGGGGCACCCGAGCGTCGGCAGCGCGTTCGTCGCGATCGAATCGGGCCTGGTGGACAATGGCAAGCGCGAGCTGGTCCAGGAATGCGCGGCCGGCCTGCTGCCGGTACGGATCGAGGGCGAAGGCGCGTCGCGGCGCATCCACGTGCGCGCGCCGGCGGCGAAACTCGCCGCCGAGGACGCGACCCTCGCGCCCAGCCTGGGCGATGCGCTCGGTGCGACCGTGATCGCCGCGCGCAATGTCTGCAACGGGCCGTGGTGGATCGCGTCCGACCTGGGCGACGAATCCGCCGTGCGCGGCTTGCGCCCCGACATGCACGCGGTCGCAGCGCTGACCACCCGGCTCGGCGCGGTGGGCGTGTGCGTGTTCGGCCGTTCGCGCGAACCCGGCTTTGCGATGGTCGTGCGCGCGTTCTGCCCCGCCGATGGCATCCCGGAAGACCCGGTGACCGGCAGCGCCAACGCCGCGATCGCGGCCTGGCTGCACGCGATGGGCAAGCTCGACGCGTTCGGCCGGCGCTATCGCGCAAGCCAGGGCCGCGAAGTCGGCCGCGACGGCGCGGTGGAAGTCGCCGTGGACGACGAGGGGCAGGTGTGGATCGGCGGCGAATGCGCGCGCGTGGTGAACGGCTCGCTCGAGTTGTAGCTCAGGCAGGCTGAGCTGGTGCCGCCCAGGGAACAGGCCATGGAGGCCGTGTCGAATTGAGCTCGCTGCACCGCGGGAGTGAAGTTGCCGGGACGCGCCATCTCGACAGCGCAGCCCGTTGCGGTCATGCTCGCGCGACCCAATCGGGCCGGTCCGACGCATGAACGCTCTCGATGATCGCAACGACGTGAGCCACCCATCCGCCAGCGAAAACGCGCAGCCCGGCGGCCCGGTGACCTACGTGCGCCGGCTGGGTGCGTGGTCGGCGGCGATGGTGGTGATCGGCGGCGTGATCGGCTCGGGCATCTTCCTGACGCCGGCGTCCATCGCGCGCCAGACCGGATCGAGCGCCGAGCAGCTGCTGGCCTGGGTGATCGGCGGCGTGGTCGCGCTGATCGGCGCGCTCTGCTACGCCGAACTCGGCACGCGGCGGCCGCAGGCCGGCGGCGGCTACGTGTACCTGCGCGAATCGTTCGGGCTGATCATCGCCTTCGTGTACGGCTGGAACCTGCTGACGGTGAACCACTCCGGCTCGATCGCCGCGGTCGCCACCGTGTTCGTGCAGTACGCCGCC
>DASVDY010000152.1:0-12755 GCA_036380855.1 Rhodanobacteraceae bacterium | reverse complement strand
GGGGACCAGGGACCAGGGAGAAGACTGAGGACCGGAAACCAGGGGCCGTATCAGTAGAGGCTCGAATGGGTTTCGACAATATTGGCTGTCGTGGTTCCGTGTCCACACGCAGATTGCGACGCGCTCTTACGAGAGCGCACTCTATGCCGGTCCCCGGTCCCCGGTCCCCCATCCCTGCTCTTCCCGCAAATCCAGCACCTTGCCGCGCGCTTCCGTCGCCTGCGGCGACAAAAGATACACCACCGCTTCGGCGGCGGCCTCCGGCGGAGCCACGGCGTCGGCATCCTCGCCGAACCACGCCGTGCGGCGCAGTGCCGTGCGCATCGGCGCGGGCAGCAGCGCGTGCACGCGCAAGCTCGAGCCTTCCGTTTCCTCGTGCAGGATCGATGCAAAGCCCTCCAGCGCGGCCTTGGCGGTGCCGTAGGCCCCCCAATGCGCACGCCCCATGCGCTCGCGGTCGTCCAGCACGAACACCACGGCGGAATCGGCGCGTTCCTGCAAGAGCGGCATGCAGGCCTGGGTCAGAAGGAACGGCGCGTTCACGTTGACGTGCAACGCTTCCACCCACTCCTTCGGCTTGTGCATCGCGACCGGCGTGAGCCCGTCGAAGCGCGCGGCCGCATGCACGATGCCATCCAGCCGGCCGAGTTCGTTGCCGATCATTTCCGCCAGCGAGTCGCAGTCGGCGGGCGTGGCACCAAGCAGGTCCATCAACTGGATGATCGGCGGCCGCGCGCCCGGCACGGCGGCGACTTCGTCGTAAACGCGCTCGATGGCGCGGCGCTTGCGCCCGGCCAACAGCACGATCGCACCCGCGCGCGCGCAGGCCAGCGCGGAGGCGCGACCCAGCCCCCCGGTCGCACCGGTGATCAGGACGACGCGATCCTTCAACGCATCGGCCGCCGGCTCATAACCGGCCGGCAGGTGCGCAAGCGGAAGGCTCATTGCGCGGACGATTTGCCGGCGTCCTGCACCATGCGTTGCAGTTCGCCGGATTGATACAGCTCGAGCGTGATGTCGCAGCCGCCGATCAGCTCGCCGTTGATGTAGAGCTGCGGGAACGTCGGCCAATTGGAGTAGCGCGGCAGGTTGGCGCGGATCTCAGGGTCTTCCAGCACGTTCACCGAGAAGAATTCCGCGCCGGCGGCATTGAGCGCCTGCACGGTGCGCGCGGAAAAGCCGCACATCGGGAACTGCGGCGTGCCTTTCATGTACAGCACGATCGGATGACCCTCGAGCGTGCCCTTGATGCGTTCGTTGATATCCATAACACCTACCTGGAATCTGATTGGTTGCGCCTCGCCCCCGCTCCGTGTCGCTCCCGCAACCCCCATTCGATTCTGCACATCGAATCGCCCCCTTTCCGGAGGGCACTCAAGAGCGCAGTTCGCGCCGATGGGGTTAGAATGTCGGATGGCGTTGCGCCGAGAACCGCAATTGTAGCAGGCGCGCGGCCTCATCTCCGTCCATAGAACAAGGAGTCAAGGACCATGGCGATCGAACTTCCACCGCTGCCCTATGACCGCAACGCGCTGGCGCCGCACATCTCCGCGGAAACCCTGGAATACCACCACGACAAGCACCACAAGGCTTACGTGGACAACCTCAACAAGATGATCGAGGGCACCGACTTCGCCGACATGGCCCTCGAGGACATCGTGCGCAAGGCGACCGGAGGCATGTTCAACAACGCTGCGCAGGCCTGGAACCACACCTTCTACTGGAACTGCCTGTCGCCCAACGGCGGCGGCGAAGCCACCGGCAAGCTGGCCGATGCGATCAAGAAATCATTCGGCAGCTTCGACAAATTCAAGGAAGAGTTTTCCAAGGTCGGTGCCACCACATTCGGCTCCGGCTGGGCCTGGCTGGTGCAGCGCGCCGACGGTTCGCTCGGCCTGGTCAGCACTTCCAACGCGGGCACGCCGATCACCGGAAGCGACCGCCCGCTGCTCACCTGCGACGTGTGGGAACACGCGTATTACATTGACTACCGCAACGCCCGGCCGAAATACATCGAGGCGTTCTGGAACGTGGTGAACTGGGAGTTCGCGGGCACGCAGATGGCTTGAAATCCTTCCGAGCGCAGGCCATGGATGGCCGTGACGAAGTGAGCTTCGGCGCCGTTGCATGACGGCGAGCATCGCAGCGCCAAGCGGGAGCAAGGCGCGATGTCCGAGCACAGGGATGTGCGAGTTCGCGCCGGCCCGCTTGGCGCGAGAAGCGCAGCGCAGTCGAGCCAACCGGATGTTGGCGAGACCGTCATGCCCGGCGCCAATGGCTTTGGTTACTTTCCCCGAAAGGAAAGTAACCCGCGCCGCTGGACGGCGCGGAAAAAAGACATGGATGTCGTGTTTGGCCGGCGAATATTCCCTCTCGCAAGAGGGCGCCTCCACCCGAGCATGACCAGTCCCATAACGAACGCGCTACGCGCGTTTGAGCCCCGCGCCCCGGTGACTTAAGCTGCGCGGGTTTTGCGCGATCGCCGATCGCGCCGGGAATTCTCTTGAACGCGGAACCGACCGACGCCCGCCGCCGCCCGCGGCTGCTCGCCCTGCTCACGGCTTTCGTGCTGGCGCTGATCGTAGCCGCGCTGAATTTCGTGTTGTGGGGCGTGGCCGATCGCCCGACCCATGTCGAGACCTGGCAGGGTCAGGTCGGCGGCTTCGCGTTCAGCGCCTACCAGCGCTACCAGAGTCCCTTCAACGACACCCATCCGAGCGATGCCGAGCTGGACAGCGACCTCACGCTGCTTTCGCGTTACACCCACCGCATCCGCACCTACTCCTCGCAGGAGAGTCCGTCCATCCCGCGGCTGGCGATGAAGCACGACCTGGAGGTACTTGCCGGCGCCTGGCTGGACCGTCGCGACGACAACAACGAGCGCGAACTCGCCGCGCTGATCGCGCAGGCACGGCGCTGGCCCGACATCAAGCGGGTGATGGTCGGCAACGAGGTGCTGCTGCGCAACGACATGTCGCCGCACGAACTGATGGCCTACCTCGATCGCGCGCGCGCGGCGATCCGGCAGCCGGTCTCCACCGCCGAGCCATGGCACATCTGGGAGAAGTACCCGGAACTGGCCCGCCACGTGGATTTCATTACCGTGCACCTGCTGCCGTACTGGGAGGGGGTGCCGCGCAAGGATGCGATCGGCGAGGCGTTGACGCGCTACGAGCAGCTGCAGCGGCTGTTCCCGGACAAGCACATCGTGATCGGCGAAATTGGCTGGCCCTCCAACGGCGACCGCTTCGAGTACGCGCAGCCATCCATCGCCAACGAGGCGATCTTCCTGCGCCAGTGGCTCAACGTCGCGCGCGAACGCGGCATTGATTACTACCTCATGGAAGCCATAGACCAGCCGTGGAAGGAAGCGCTGGGCGGGCGCCGCGTGGAAGCCTACTGGGGCATGTTCGGTGCCGACCGCAAGCTCAAATTCCCGCTCTCGGGCCCGGTGCTGGAGGACGTGAACTGGCCCTGGAAGGCCGCCGCCTCCGCGGCCCTCGCATTCCTGCCGATGCTGTGGTTCGCGTTCGCCTTCGCGCGCTTCCGGTTGACCGGCCGATTCGTGTTCCTGGCACTGATCCAGCTCGCTGCCGCGCTGGTCGTGTGGTCGGCGACGGTGCCCTTCTTCTTCTATCTGGATGTCGTGGACTGGGGCATGCTGGTGCTGCTGTTCCCCGCCCAGCTCGCCATCCTTGCGATCCTGCTGATCAACGGTTTCGAATTCACCGAAGTGCTGTGGCGCAAGCGCTGGCTGCGGCACTTCGGCCTGTTGCAGCCCGATCCGCCGGAGCGGCAGCCGTTCGTTTCGATCCATCTCGCCTGCTACAACGAACCGCCGGAGATGGTGATCGCCACCCTCGACTCGCTGGCGGCGCTCGATTACGGCAATTTCGAAGTGCTGGTGCTGGACAACAACACCAAGAACGAGGACGTGTGGAAGCCGGTCCAGGCCTACTGCGAAAAACTCGGTCCGCGCTTCCGCTTCTTCCACCTCGACCCGTGGCCGGGTTTCAAGGCCGGCGCCCTCAATTTCGGCCTGAAGGAGACCGACCCCCGCGCGCAGGTGATCGCCGCGATTGACGCCGACTACGTGGTGCGCGCGGACTGGCTGGCGGCACTCACCGGCTATTTCCACGCGCCCAAGATCGCGGTGGTGCAGTGCCCGCAGGCGCACCGCGAGTGGGAACACAACGCGTTCCGGCGCATGACCAGTTGGGAATCCGACGGCTTCTTCCGCATCGGCATGCACCATCGCAACGAGCGCAACGCGATCATCCAGCACGGCACCATGACGATGGTGCGTCGCTCGGCCCTGGAAGGCACCGGCGGCTGGGCGGAATGGACGATCTGCGAGGACGCGGAACTGGGCTTGCGCCTGATGCACGCCGGTTACGAGCTGGTGTACGTGGACGAAGTCATGGGCCGCGGACTGCTGCCGGCGGATTTCGCCGCCTACAAGTCGCAGCGCAACCGCTGGGCGTTCGGCGCGATGCAGATCCTCAAGGGTCGCTGGGGCTGGATGGCGCATCGCGGCCCGCTCAGTGCCGGCCAGCGTTTCCACTTCCTCACCGGCTGGTTCTCGTGGTTCGCCGACGCATTGCACCTGGTGTTCACCCTTATGGCATTGGCGTGGACGGCCGGCATGCTGGCGGCGCCCCAGGTTTTCAGCCTGCCGATGCAGTTGTTCCTGATCCCGGTACTCGGCTTCTTCGTGGCCAAGACGCTGTTCGGCATCGTGCTGTTCCGCGCGCGCGTGCCCTGTTCGTGGCGCGAAACCATCATGGCTTCGGTTGCCAGCATGGGCTTGAGCCATGCGATTGCGCGCGGCATCTGGCGCGGCCTGTTCAAGAGACAAGGCGTGTTCGTGCGCACCGCCAAGAGCCGTCGGCTGACGAAGAAGAAACCGGCCGCGTTCACGCCGGTGCGCGAGGAGTTGCTGATGGCGACCGCGCTGGCGCTGGCGATCGTCGGGATGGCGCTCGATTACGGCGGCCAGTATCTGGAAGGCCAGTTGTGGATGCTGATCCTGGCCGCGCAGGCGATCCCGTACGTGTCCGCGCTGATCGGCGCGTGGGTGGCGAAGCGGTCGAGCGAGAACACATGAGCGCCTGGTCCGAACGGAAAGCCATTTCGACACGGATTGACGCGGATCAGCACGGATAAAAGCAGAAGTCCTTTTGCCTGATCCGTGTATATCCGTGTAAACCGGTGTCAGGGCTTTCGCTTCAACTGCGCAAGGCGGCGATCACGGCTCCGACTTGTGCCTCGCGGCCCAGTGCCGCACCCACGCGCTGCAACGCCGCCGCGAGCGAAGCGCCGTCGCGCGCGCGCAGGGTGGCGTGGCCGACCTTGCGCCCGGCACGCGGAGATTTGCCGTAGTCGTGCCAGTGCGCGTCGGATTCGCGCAGGATCGCGTCCCGTTCCGGCAATTCGCCGATCCAGTTCAACATGCAGCTGTGGCCCAGCGCGGACGTGTCGCCCAGTGGCAGGCCGAGCACCGCGCGCACGTGGTTTTCGAACTGCGAGGCCAGCGCGCCCTCGATGGTCCAGTGCCCCGAGTTGTGCACGCGCGGCGCCATTTCGTTGCCGAGGAGCTTGCCCTGGTGCACGAAGAGCTCCAGCGCGAACACGCCGACGTAGTCCAGCTTTTCGGCGATCACGCGCGCCAACTCGAACGCGTGGGTTTGAAGTTTCGGATCAACGTTTGCCGGCGCGAGACTCACGGAAAGGATCCCTTCCGAGTGCCAGTTGCGCGTCAGCGGCCAGGTGCGGAAATCGCCGTCGCGACCGCGCACGGCGACCACGGAGACCTCGCACTCGAACGGCACGAACGCCTCCAGGATCAGCCCGTGCGCATTCGCACCGAGCGCTTCCCACGCGGCGTCGGCATCCGCGATCGAACGAATCCGGAACTGGCCCTTGCCGTCATAGCCGAGCCTGCGCGTCTTCAGGATGGCCGGTGCGCCGATCTCGCGCAGCGCAGCTTCCAGATCGTCGCGCGTGTCCACCTTCGCAAACGCAGGCGTGTCCAGGCCGCATTCGCGAAACAGGGTCTTCTCGGCCAACCGGTCCTGCGCCGTGCTGAGGGCGCGCGGATTCGGGAACACTTTCGTGCGCTCGGTCAGCCACTGCGCGGTTTCCGCCGGCACGTTTTCGAAGTCGAAGGTCGCGACGTCAACCTGCCGCGCGAACTTCTCCAGCGCATCGAAATCGCGCCAATCGGCACGGATCAGCGGCGCGACCTGCCCCGCGCACGCGTCTTCGACTTGATCAACGACCAGGAATCGCAAGCCCAGCGGCGCGCCAGCCAGGACCAGCATGCGAGCAAGCTGACCGCCCCCCAATATCCCTATCGTTTGCATGCGCGCCCCGCTGCACGGTTGCCTGGCTGGTGGAACAACGGCTCCGCACGGCACCGACCCGCACTCGCCCGTTTACGGGAGAGAGGAAGCGGCGCGGGGAACATCGCGAAAACGCCACTCATTTTGCGCGAGCCGCCTTGCGCGGGTCGGGATTTTTCAGCACCTGCGCAGTCTGACTGGCGCGGAACTTGTCGAGCGCCTTGGCAACCCTGGCATCGTTCAGGGCGATGATCGCCACGGCCAGCAGCGCGGCGTTGATCGCGCCGGGCTTGCCGATGGCAAGCGTTCCGACCGGAACGCCCGCGGGCATCTGCGCGATGGAAAGCAGCGAGTCCAGGCCTTTGAGCGCCTTCGATTCCACCGGCACGCCCAGCACCGGCACGCGCGTCTTTGCCGCGAGCATGCCCGGCAGGTGCGCCGAGCCGCCGGCGCCGGCGATGATCGCCTGCAGGCCGCGGGCGGCGGCGGATTCCGCATAGGCGAACAGCTTGTCCGGCGTGCGATGCGCGGACACCACCTCGACCTCGTGCGCGATGCCGAACTGCGCCAGCGTCTCCGCGGCGTGCTGCATGGTTTCCCAGTCCGATTGCGAGCCCATCACCACGCCGACGCGGGGGGTTGGTTGTCTGGCCGTCATTGGTCGGATCACCCCAAAACCGCTATTGTACGCAAGAGCGCGGCGGCAGTCCGATCGCCGCCATACGCCCCTCCGGAGATCACTCGCGTGGACAAGCGGTTACTCGACATCCTTTGCGACCCGGTCAGCAAGACTCCGCTGCGCATGCTCAGCCAGGCGGAGCTGGAGGCGCTCAACCGCGCCGTGCAGGCCGGCTCGCTGGACACGGTGCGCGGGGAAAAGGTCGCCAATCCGCTTTCGGCCGGGCTGATCACGGTGGACAGCAAGGTCGTCTACCGCATCGAGGACGACATTCCGGTGATGCTCCCGGACGAAGGAATCGGCACGCTGCAGCTCACCGATTTCCCGCGCTGAGCCGGCAGAGCAGCCACGTGAACTCCGTCACGTTCCGGCAACGGGGCTCCGCCATACTTTGTGACAATCTGTCCCCGGCCGCGGCAGGCGCCACATGACAAGCACCCCGAACGAGCTTCGCCCGGACGACAACAAGGTCGTCGAGCTGACCGGACGCGGCGATCCGCGCACCGAGCGCGTCGGCGAACTGCTCGGCGCGGTGCGTGCGCTCACGCTGAAGCGCAGCCATGACCTGGCATCCACGTTGCTCGACAACGTGGATGACGCGCTGTTCGACCTGGCCGAGAAGGCCGAGAGCAACGCCGCGCAGACGCAGTTCTTCGACGGCATGCGCGAGATCCGCAAGCGGCGTCCGCTGCTGGAACGCCTGTTCGGGGAGCAGGTCGCACGCAACTTCAACGAATTCGCAGCCGGGCAGCCGCGCGGGTCCCGCGGCGGTGCCGGCGCAACGACGCGTACCGGCGAACTGACGCTGGTGGACGATCGCGAACTGGAAGAATCGCTGGCCGTCGCCAGCATGGTCAGCAAGGCCGAAGGCCGGCTCAACAGCCCGCTGCATGCGCTGAACCAGCGGCTCGGCGTGATCTGCGGCGGCAAGCGCATCGAGGACGCCACCAATCCGCTCGGCCCGGCATCGCTCGCGCACGCGTTCCGCGCCGCGCTTCGCGAGATCGAAGTGGACATCAAGGTGCGGTTGATCGTCCTCAAGCTTTTCGAACGTTACGTGTTGAACGGGCTCGACGCGCTCTATCACGACGTCAATGTGCAATTGATGGAGGCCGGCGTGCTGCCGCACCTGCGCCACGTGATCGCGCGCGCACCTTCTTCCGGTGCCGAGGCACCGAAGGAAACGGCCCGCGCGAGCGCTGCCGCAACGGGCGCCCCGGCAAACGCCGCGGCTTCCATCGCCAGCGAATCCGCCGGCCTGCATGCCGAGCTGATGCACACCCTGACGGCACTGCTGGCGGCGCGCCGGCGGCCGCATTCGCTCGAAACGACGGGCGGCGGCACGGGCGGCATGACCGGCGGCCCGGCGATCGCCTCGCTCACGCCTGCGGAGCTGCTCGGCGCATTGACCCTGCTCCAGGGCGAGGCCGCGCCGTTGCCGGCGCAGCCTGCGGTGATTGACCAGCATGTGGCGGTCGGGATGGTGCAGCGCCTCAAGGACGAATTGATGGCGCAGATCCAGCGCCTTTCCGGGGAAAGCCGCGCGCACGTTTCCGGCGCCGACGAAGACACGATTGACCTCGTCGGGATGCTGTTCGAATACATCCTGCAGGACCGCACCATTCCGGCCCCCATGCAGGTGCTGCTCTCGCGTCTGCAGATCCCCTACCTCAAGGTGGCGATCCTGGATCGGCGCATGTTCGCGCATGCCTCGCACCCCGCGCGCCGCCTGCTGGACCTGCTCGCCGACACGGCCAAGGGCTGGTCCGAGGAATCCGATCGCGACCATCGCCTCTACGACAAGACCAAGGAAGTGGTCGAGTCGCTGCTTTCGGATTTCGACGACGACATCGGCGTGTTCGCGCGCCAGCTCGAGGATTTCGAAGCCTTCGTCGAGAACAGTCGCAAGCGCGCAGACCTTGCCGAGCAGCGTGCCGCGGAGGCCGCGCGCGGCCGCGAGCGCCTGCAGGAGTCGCGCCGCCGGGCGGCGCGGGAAATCATCTCGCGCATCGAAGGGCGGCCCTTGCCGGCACTGCTGCAGGGCGTGCTGACCCGGCCGTGGGCGAATTACCTGGTACTGGTGCTGCTGCGCCAGGGCGAGCTGTCGCAGGAATTCACCGCGGCGCTGCGCTTCATTGACGACTTCGTCGAGAGCGCGCAGGCGCCGGCCGACGAAGCCGCACGCGCGCGACTGCGCGAAATGTTGCCCTCGCTCGAAAAGACGCTGCGCCACGGCTTGACCACGGTCGCCTTCCAGGAACCCGACCTGCGCCGCCTGCTCGACGACCTGCAGGAATTCTGGCGGCGCCAGCTGGGCGACGAGCCCGCGCCGGGCAAGGACGCGCCGGCCGAGATCGCCAGCGAAGCGTTGCTGCCGATTCCCGCGCACGTCGAAACCATCCTCGACGAGGACGCGTGCGAAGCGCCGGCGGCAACCGAAGCCGCGGTGTCGGTCGAGGATCTGGAGTCCGTCCAGGCCGTTCGCGCGTTGAAGGTCGGCACCTGGATCGAATTCACCGACGAGTCCGGCAACGGCGAACGCGCCAAGTTGTCGTGGATCAGCCCGATCAGCGGCAAATACCTGTTCGTCAACCGGCGTGGCTTGAAGGTGGCCGATCGTGGCCTGCAGCAACTCGCCGCGGAAATCCGGGATGGGCGCGCCGTGGTGCTGGAGGAAGTGCCGCTGTTCGACCGTGCGCTGGACGCGATCGTTGAGCGGCTGAGGCAGGCGCAGGCGGAGCGGCAAGGCGCCTGAGAGCGGGGATGGGGGTCGAGTAACGGCGGGCGCGCGTTCCTGCGCTTCCGCGCGCCCCATCGCTGCCTCCGACACTCGCTTTTTCGCAGGGCGCCGCACTCTTGCGCGGACGTTCGACTTCCGCGCCCGCCACCCTTCCCGCTTTTCCTCCCGCTTCACGGCTGCGACAATCCCGGAAATTTTTCGAGGTTGTCATGCCCAACCTGAAGCCGCCCCCGCAGGATGTGATCGAAGCCGACGTGCGCCGCGCCCTCGCGGAGGATTTCGGCAGCGGCGATGCCACCGCCGACCTGATTGACGCCGATGCGCGGGCACGTGCGCGCATCGTCTGCCGGGAGGATGCCGTGATCGCCGGCATTCCGTGGGTGCAGGCGTGTTTCCGCGCGCTGGATCCCGGCGTGCGTGTCGAGTGGACCTGCGACGATGGCGATCGCGTCGCGGCCGGCACCGTGCTTTGCGTCGTGGAAGGCAACGCGCGCGCGCTGGTGGGGGCCGAGCGCTGCGCGCTGAATTTCCTGCAGACGCTTTCCGCCACCGCCACTGCCACGCGCGCCTATGCGGATGCGGTCGCCGGAACCCGCGCGACGATCCTGGATACCCGCAAGACCCTGCCCGGCCTGCGGCTGGCGCAGAAATACGCGGTGCGCTGCGGCGGCGGCGCCAATCACCGGATCGGCCTCTACGACGCGATCCTGATCAAGGAAAACCACGTCGCCGCGGCGGGCGGAATCAGCGATGCCGTTGCCCGCGCGCGCGCGCGCCACCCCGGACTGCTGCTGGAAGTGGAAGTCGAGACGCTGGAGGAATTGTCGCAGGCGATCGGCGCCGGCGCGGACCGCGTGCTGCTGGACGATTTCACGCCCGGCATGCTGCGCGATGCGGTGGAGCTCGCCGGCGGGCGCGTGCCGCTGGAAGTGTCGGGCAGCGTGGACCTGACGCGCGTGCGCGCGATCGCCGAGTGCGGCGTGGACTTCATTTCAATCGGCGCGCTCACCAAGCACGTGCGCGCGGTGGACCTTTCGATGAGATTCGAATGACCGATGCGGGGCGGGTTTCAACCCGCCTTCGCCATCCGGTCATGGTCGGGTCAAGGCCCGTCCTACCAGAGTCCCGCGAAATGCGTGCCCAGCGCCGCCAGCCCCAGCACGACCAGGACCGCGAGAATGACGACCAGCGCGCCACGACCCCGGGCGCGCTTCTCGTCGCTGGCGACCGGAGCGGCCTGCAGGGTTTCGGCGCCCGGCACCAGCAGCATGAAGCGCACCGTATCCAGACCCAGCTCCTCGCCCGGATGCAGCATGCCGCTGCGGATGCGCTTGCCGTTGATGTAGGTACCGTTGGCCGAATCCAGGTCCTCGACCAGCACGCCATCCGGGGTCGGCTTGATGCGCGCGTGACGGCGCGAGATTTCGCCGATCGGAATGCAGACGTCGCACTCGGGCTGGCGGCCGAACACCATCTCGCCACCCACCCCGAAGCTGCGGCCGAAGGTCGGCCCGGAAACCCCGCGCAAGACAAAGCGCGGTACCGCCGCGCGCATGCGCGTGCTGGTGTCGCCCGCGTCGGTATCCTCCGAAGCGTGGACGGCGCGGCACCGCACGCTGGCAAACTCGACCGTGTCGCCGGCCTTCAGCACGATCGCGTCGTGCACCGGCCGGCCGTTCAGGCGCACCGGGTCCGCGCAGGGCTGCAACTGGATCCGCTCGCCGCGTCGTTCGATCTGGGCATGGCGGGGCGCGATGCCGGGCTGCGCAAGCTGGATGCCGGCGTCTTCCGCCGTGCCCACCACGGTGATCCCATCGGAGAGCGTGACCGGGATATGCTCGCCGCCCGCGAAAACCAGTTTCATTGCATTGACCCCTTAGCTGCGCGCATTCTTCCCTGAGCAGGCGTGTCCGCCGGACGGGTCACCCCTGCCGGAAGTCACGTTTGTCCACAATCCTGCGCATATTATCCGAATTTTCTTGGACGAAGCACTGCTCCCGCTCTCGATCTGCGTGGCCGCCGGGCTGCTCTGGTACGCGGCCATGCGGGCGCGCGAGCTCGCGATCCTGCACGCCGGACGCCTTTGCGCCAGGCATGGCGCGCAGATGCTGGACCAGAGCGTGGCCCTGCACAGCGTGCGCCCGGTCTGGCGCGGCGGCCCTCCCCGGCTCGCCCGAAGTTACCGGTTCGAGCTGAGCTACGAAGGCGACGACCGCCATCGCGCCAGCCTGACCCTGGTCGGCGACAGGTTGGTGAACTTCAGCCTGCCCGCCCGCGACGATCCCTTCGCGCCACCCGACTCGCCGCCCCCTCCGGCGCGAGCGGAGCCGCGCGTCCCGGCGTCCGCACCCGAGGCACCACGCACCGGCAACGTGGTGCCGATCACCCGCGGGCGAAGAACCTTGCACTAGACGCCTCTTGCCGGCGCTGCCACCGCGAACCCGCGACGAAGCCGGAACCGATGCCCCAGGTCGCGACTGCCGCTTCCCGCACAAGAAAACGGGCGCCCTGCGACGCCCGTTCGATTCCACGCCCGCCGCGCACTGCGCGGCAACGCGCCTATTCTTCGGCGATCACATGCACCTTCACGGTACCCTGCACGTCCGCGTGCAGCGCGATGTGCACTTCGTAATCGCCCAGATTGCGCAGCGGACCTTCGCCCAGGATCACTTCGCTCTTCTCGAGCTCCAGGCCCTGCGCGCTGAAGGCATCCGCGATCTCGCGCGGA
The DNA here is from genome assembly GCA_036380855.1 of Rhodanobacteraceae bacterium. Taxonomy (GTDB): domain Bacteria; phylum Pseudomonadota; class Gammaproteobacteria; order Xanthomonadales; family Rhodanobacteraceae; genus 66-474. Next base: position 264 of record DASVDY010000152.1, on the reverse strand, counting down.
CCCACCGAGCCATACAGCTTGCCTTCGGGGCTGGCGTTGGCCTTGATCGTGGCTTCGGCGCCCTCGAACTTCGCGGCGCGCGCCTGCGCGGCGGCGAGCAGTTCGTTGGACTTGGCCTCGTACTCGGCGCGGCGCTTCTCGAATTCCGCAACGTTGGCGGCCGTGGCCGGGACCGCCTTGCCGCGCGGCACCAGGTAATTGCGGCCATAGCCGGGCTTGACCTTGACCTTGTCGCCGAGGCCGCCCAGGTTCTTCACTTTCTCG
>DASVDY010000151.1:0-4492 GCA_036380855.1 Rhodanobacteraceae bacterium | reverse complement strand
GCGTGCGCGAGCGTGGCGTCGTTCCATTCCTGCCAGTGCACCGGGTTGCCGGCGTGCTGGCGAAGATACGGGCTGGACGCGTGGGCGAGTGCGTTGGGCATCCGCGCAGTTTACGCGAGATGGCAGGCGCGATTGCCGCCGCGAGCGCGCATCGGCTATCGTGGCTGGTTTGGCGGGCGGGAAAACGCATGGTCACGAGCGAACCCGAAGGCGTCGAGTATCCCGCGCTTTATCTCAGGCGCGGCGAGGACGCGCGCCTGCGTGCCGGGCACCTGTGGGTGTTCGCCAACGAAGTGGACGTTGCGCGCTCGCCGTTGTCGTCGTTCGAACCCGGCGAGCCGTGCGTGATCGTGGATTCGCGCGACAAGCCGCTGGGCGTGGGCTACGTCAATCCGCACTCGCTGATCTGCGCGCGGCTGCTGTCGCGCGGGCTGGACCGTGCGCTGGATGCATCGTTGCTGGCGCATCGGTTGAAGGTGGCGCTCGCGTTGCGCGAGCGGCTGTACCCGGAGCCGTTCTACCGGTTGCTTTATGGCGAATCGGATGGCGTGCCGGGACTGACGCTCGATCGCTTCGGCGAGCTGGTCGTGGCGCAGGCAACCACCGCCGGCATCGAACGGCTGAAGCCGGGGATCGAAGCGGCAGTGAAGAAGGTGCTGGCTCCGCGCGCGATGATCTGGAAGAACGATGCCGGCATCCGTGCCCTGGAACAGTTGCCGGGCTATGCGGACATCGCCTTCGGCGAGGTCCCGGCGCCGCTGCTCGTGCGCGAGGGCGGGCTGGAATTCGTGCTGGACCCGATCGGCGGCCAGAAGACCGGCTGGTTCTACGACCAGCGCGCCAATCGCGATGCGCTCGGCGCATTCGTGAAGGGTGCGCGCGTCCTGGACATGTTTTCGTATCTCGGCGCGTGGGGCCTGCGCGCCGCATCGGCGGGTGCCAGGGAAGTCGTCTGCGTGGATGCCTCCGCGCCGGCGGTCGCCGCGATCGAAGCCAACGCGCATCGCAATGGCTTGCATGATCGGGTGCGCGCCGAGCGCGCCGATGCCTTCGATTTCCTGAAGGCCTTGCGTGAGCAACGCGAACATTTCGACGTCGTGATCCTGGATCCGCCCGCGTTCGTGAAGCGCAAGAAGGACTTCAAGGAAGGCGCGCTGGCGTACCGCCGGCTGAACGAGCTCGGGATGCAGGTGCTGGGCAGGGATGGAATCCTGGTCACCTGCTCGTGCTCGTACCACATGCCGCGCGAGGCGCTCCTGCAGGGCGTGCAGCAGGGCGCGCGGCATCTGGATCGCAACGTGCAGGTGCTGATGTCGCTGCAGCAGGCGAGCGATCATCCGGTGCACCCGGCGATTCCCGAGACCGATTACCTGAAGGGCTTCGTGTGCCGGGTGCTGCCGGCGTGATCAAGGCCCTTCTCCCCTCGGACGAGGGGTTGGGGTGAGGGTACGATTCGCGGCACAATCGCGCATCTCTCGACACCGAACCCTCATCCCCGGCCCTTCTCCCGAAGGGAGAAGGAAGCACAGCCAATGACCCATCCCTATTTCGTTGACTTCGACCCGATCGCCTTCAACCTCGGGCCGATCGGCGTGCACTGGTACGGGTTGATGTACCTCGGCGGTTTCGTCGGCGCGTGGGTATTGGGTAATCGCCGACGCAAGCTCGGGCGCTTTCCGGTCAGCCGCGATGCACTGGCCGACCTCGCCTTCTACGTGATGCTCGGCATCATCATCGGCGGGCGCGTCTGGTACATGCTGTCGTACTACAAGTCCGCGATCGCGCCGAACCTGCTCGAGTGGATATGGAAGGAGCCGCTGGCGCTGTTCCGCATCTGGGATGGCGGCATGTCCTTCCATGGCGGCCTGCTCGGCACGCTGGTCGCCAGCCTGTGGTGGTGGTGGCGCAACCGCGAGCAGGTCGCGCATTATTTCGACGTGGTGGATTTCGTGGCGCCGCTGGTGCCGATCGGGCTGGGCCTGGGCCGGATCGGCAATTTCATCAACGGCGAACTGTGGGGCAAGTTCACCGACCTGCCGTGGGGCATGGTGTTTCCGCACGCGCTGCAACAGAACGTGCCGCAATTTCGCGACGCGACCGTCGCGCAGCTCCATCAGCTCTGGCAGGCCGGCAGGCTGGACGCCTATGCGCGGCATCCCTCGGAGCTGTACGAGTTCTTCCTCGAGGGCGTGGTGATGTTCACCGTGCTCTACATCTATTCGGCGAAGCCGCGCCGGCGCTACGCGGTGTCGGGCCTGTTCGCGCTGATGTACGGCGTGTTCCGTTTCGGCGTGGAATTCGTGCGCATGCCCGACGAGCAACTCGGTTACCTGTTCGGCACGCACTGGCTCACCATGGGCCAGGTGCAGTCCATTCCGCTGGTCGTGGTCGGCGTCATCCTGCTGTGGATGTCGCGGCGCGCGCCGGTGGCACGGATGGAAGTGATCGAAAACGGCGCGACGGCGTAGGGCGGGTTTCAACCCGCCACCGCGAACTTCCGGGGACAAGTGGGTACAAGCCGGCGGGTCAAGGCCCGCCCTGCACCCACTACAACCATTTCGCTCGCCGCAACACCACGTACAGCAACGCGCAGATCGCGGCGGTACCGCCGATCATGATCGGGTAGGCGAGCGGCTTGTCCAGCTCCGGCATATGCCGGAAATTCATGCCGTACCAACTCGTGAGCAGGGTGGGCGCGGCCAGCAGCGCGGCCCAGCCGGCAAGGCGCTTGACCACTTCGTTCTGGCGCACGGTGATCAGCGAGAGGTTGACGTTCATCGCCGCGCCGAGCATTTCGCGCATGCCGGTGATCGCCTCGTTGACGCGGAACACGTGGTCGTGCACGTCGCGGAAGTACGCGCGTACCTCGTCGCGGATCAGGTCGGGATGCAGCCGTACCAGTTGGTTGAGGATGTCCTGCAGCGGCGCGGCCGCGAGCTTCAGCGTCAGCAGCTCGCGCTGCATGTCGTAGAGGCGCTTGATGGTGTCGCGCTTGTAGGCCTCGGCGAAGATGTCCTGCTCCAGCGCCTGCAGTTCCTTCTTGAAGTCCTCCACGATCGGCAGGAAGTTGTCCACGATGAAGTCCAGCACCGAGTACAGGCCATAGCTCGGGCCGCAGGCCAGGTGCGCGGGCGTCTGTTCGCAACTGCGGCGCGCCGGTGCATAGGAAAGCGAGGCGCCGTGGCGCACGGTCAGCAGGTAGCGCTTGCCGAGGAAAATGTGGGTTTCGCCGAAGGCGATGTTGCCGCCGATCAGTTGCGCAGTCTGCGCGACGATGAAAAGCGAATCGCCATAGGCCTCGATCTTGGGGCGCTGGTGCGCGTTGTGCGCGTCCTCCACCGCGAGTTCGTGCAACCCGAACTCCTCGCCCATCTTCACCAGCAGCGGTTCGTCGGGTTCAACCAGCCCGACCCATACGAAGGTGTCCGGCGTGGCCAGCACGTCGCTGATCTCGTCGAGCGTGATGTTGCGCAACCGGTTGCCGTGGGCGTCGTAGGCGACGCAGTTGGCGACCATCGGGTTGGAACCGGCGGGCGTGTCCATGCGCGGATGATGCCACCATCGCAGGGAATGCGGAAATGCGCTTACGTGGCCCGATGTCTGCCGCAATGCGGCGTGGCCAGCGGCCGCGCGATCTCGCCGAGCAACTGGTGCGGCGAAGGCGAACAGGCCTGCGGCGTGAGGGGTTGGCGCGACAGGCGGCGTAGCGCGCGCACCTGCCGTTCCCCGGCGAGGTGATTCCACGCCAGGCCGGCAATCAGCAGCGCGAGGGCGAGGTGCATGGCTTCAGTCTTGCCTTCCGGTCACCAAGCCGGGCAGCAATCCGATCCACACCGGCAGCGCCAGCAGGATCCACGGCAGGTTGCGCTGCGGCAGCAGGCCGGTGAGGTTGACGATCAGTGCGGCGACTGCCGCGATCGCCATCGGGACCACAAGTACGAACGCGAAACGGGAAACGCGCGAATCGCGGCGCGCGAGCTTCAGCACGCCCGGAATCAGCAGCAGCGCCAGCGGATCGAACAGCAGCAGGTTCTGGTTGGCCCAGGCCGAACGGTGCGCGGTGAAGGCCCACAGGATCGCCATGCCGGTGCCGGCGAGTCCGGCGAGCAGCAGATAGAGCGCGCCGCCAAGTGCGAAGCCGTAGCGCGCGACGCGGCTGCACCGGCGGAACCATCCGGCCAGCGACAGCGCGATGCCGCAGGCCAGTCCGGTCGCAAGCAGCGGCCAGCGCAGGTCCGGTGGCGAATCCGGCGGCAGCGGCAGACGTGCCTGCGCGATGCGGGTTTCCGATTGCACCAGCGGTTTGCCGGCCGGCGTGCGCAGGCTGCGCAAGGACTCCATCAATTGCGTGGGCAGGAAGCTGCCGGTCCAGCCGTTCAGGGGCTGGTCCGCGTACGGTCCCAGGCCGAGGTCGAGCAGCAGCATCAGCCACGGCTGGCGGGCCATCAGCCGGTCGGTTTGCGAGCGGTAGGTGAAATCGCGCGTCTCGGCC
>DASVDY010000150.1:0-2964 GCA_036380855.1 Rhodanobacteraceae bacterium | reverse complement strand
CGCGAGGTAGAGCACGCCCAGGCTGAGGCGCAGCAGCAGGACGGCGGAGGAAGAAGCGTTCATGGGTTTGGCATGCGCGATGAACCGGACGAGCCGGCGACGCCGCAAAAGGTAGGGATTGCCTATGCGCAACGGAATAAGCAATATCAGCAAGTTGATATTGCAAATTCGCAAATGCCATGACGGACTGGAACGATCTGCGCTACCTGCTGGCGATCGCCCGCGGCGGCAGTCTCGCCGCGGCGGCGCGTACGCTGGGGGTCAACCATTCCACCGTGTTCCGCCGCCTGAACGCCTTCGAGCAGGCGCTGGGTGCGCGCCTGTTCGAGCGGCTGCCCGAAGGCTATGTGTTGACCGCCGCCGGCGAGCGCGTGCGCGAGCATGCCGAGCAGGCGGAGGCAGCACTGCTGGCGCTGGAGCGCACCGCGGCCGGGGGCGACTACCGCCTGTCCGGCGACATCCGCGTGACCACCGCGGCCAACCTCGCGCACGACTACGTGGCGCCGGCAGTCGCCGCTTTCCGCGAGCGCTGTCCCGACATCCGCGTCGAGATCGCGGTCAGCGACCACGACTTCGACCTCAACCGGCGCGAGGCCGACCTCGCGCTGCGCGCCACCGCGCAGCCGCCGGACTTCCTGGTCGGCCGCCGCGTCGCCACTCTGCGCTGGCATGTCTGCGCCAGCCCGGCCTATCTGCAGCGGCACGGCCGGCCGCGCGACGTCGATGAACTGGCGGAGCACGCGCAGATCGGCGCCGATGCCGGCTTCGCCCGCATCAGCGTGTTCGCGTGGCAGCGCCGCGCCGTACCGCCCGAACGCATCGTCGTGCGCGCCAACGAGCTGAACACGATGGCCGCGCTGGCCGAGGCCGGCGTCGGCCTGGCCCTGCTGCCCAGCGACCAGGTGCGGACCGGGCTGGTTCGCCTGTTCGCGCTGGATGCCACGTTCGATGGCGCACTGTGGCTGCTGACCCATCCGGACCTGCGCCACGCGGCGCGCATCCGTGCCTTCGCCGATTTCCTCTACGAGCGGCTGCGCGCCGATCCACGCCTGGCGGACGCATTGCCGGCTCCCGCGCCGACGCGGGAGCGCCGCCCCGCGCGGCTGCGCCGGCACTGAGCCGCGCCGCGAGTTCTGGCAAAATTCACCGTTCCGCCACGGTTCCGCCGTGGTTGTCCTCCTTGCGCGCAGATCGCGCGTCCAGCCTGCACAGGAAATGCCGATGGCCCACCACGACCTCCGCTCCGCCAAGCGCCCCGATCCCGACCAGCCGATGCGCGACATCGCCGACTACGTCGTCGACTATCGCATCGACTCCGCGGAGGCGTACGAGACCGCGCGCTACATGCTGATGGACTCGCTCGGCTGCGCCATGCTGGCGATGAAGTTTCCGGAGTGCGTCAAGCACCTCGGTCCGGTGGTGCCGGGTGCGACCATGGCCGGCGGCGTGCGCGTGCCGGGTACCAGCCACGAACTGGATCCGGTGCAGGCCGCGTTCGCCATCGGCACGCAGATCCGCTGGCTCGACTTCAACGACACCTGGCTGGCCGCCGAGTGGGGCCATCCTTCCGACAACCTCGGCGCGATCCTGTCCGTCGCCGACTATCTCAGCCGCAAGGCCGAGCGCGAGGGCGGCACGCCGCTTACCGTGCGCGACGTGCTGGCCGCGGCGATCAAGGCGCACGAGATCCAGGGCTGCTACGCGTTGAAGAACAGCTTCAACCGCGTCGGCATGGACCACGTGATCCTGGTGCGCCTGGCCTCGACCGCGGTCACCACGCGCATGCTCGGCGGCGACAAGGACGCGATCGTCACCGCCGTCTCGCACAGCTGGATCGACAACGGCGCGCTGCGCACCTACCGCCATGCGCCGAACACCGGGCCGCGCAAGAGCTGGGCCGCCGGCGACGCCTGCCGCCGCGCCGTCACCCACGCGCTGAACGCGGTCGACAAGGGCGTGGTCGGCTACCCGTCGGCGCTGAGCGCGAAGACCTGGGGCTTCTACGACGTCGCCTTCAAGGGCAAGCCGTTCGAGTTCGAGCGGCCGTTCGGCAGCTACGTGATGGAGAACGTGCTGTTCAAGATCAGCTTCCCAGCCGAGTTCCATGCGCAGACCGCGGTGGAATGCGCGATGAAGCTGCACCCGCAGGTGGCCGGCCGGCTCGACCAGATCGAGCGGATCGTGATCGAAACGCAGGAGGCCGGCTGCCGCATCATCGACAAGACCGGCCCGCTGGCCAACTACGCCGACCGCGACCATTGCATCCAGTACATGGTGGCGGTGCCGCTGATCTTCGGCCGCCTGACCGCGGAGGATTACACCGACACGGTCGCCGCCGACCCGCGCATCGACGCGCTGCGGCAGTTGATGGAGGTCAAGGAAAACCCGCAGTTCACCCGGGACTATTTCGACCCGGAAAAGCGCTACATCGGCAATTCGGTGCAGGTGTTCTTCAAGGACGGCGGCAGCACCGAAAAGGTGTCGATCGATTATCCGATCGGCCACCGCAAGCGGCGCGCGGAGGGCATTCCCGTGCTGCTGAAGAAGTTCGAGGCCGCCCTGGCCGGCCACCTGCCGGCGCGACGGGTCGAGGCGATCCTGGCGGCCTGCGGCGACGCCGGCCGATTCGAGGCCATGCCGGTCCACCGGCTCATGGATTTGTTCGCGCTGTGAAAGGCGGCTGAATAGCCCGTAACAAGGATGGAGTGAGACGGTCGAAAATGTTTGTTTTTTGATAAACTCGCCCCGCCCTGGGATGGGCCACTATTACAAGGCCTAAAAGGCCGAAACGCCGAACGTTCGCATGAAGGTGCGCCGCGCGGGGTGGCGCGGACGCGAAAAACGAGAAGAGGAGAGTCCCATGAAGCGTAAGGGCCTGTTAGCGCTGGTCGCCCTGGTAATTGGAGGCGTGGGCATCGCCCACGCTGCAGACTACAGCAACTGGTATATCGCCCCGCGCGTCGG
>DASVDY010000149.1:0-4112 GCA_036380855.1 Rhodanobacteraceae bacterium | reverse complement strand
GTCGAGAAGGCGCGCTCCACCGGCAACGGGCAGATCATGGTCTGCGAGCGCGGCGCGAGCTTCGGCTACAACAACCTGGTGTCCGACATGCGCTCTCTCGCGGTGATGCGCGAGACGAACTGCCCGGTGGTGTTCGACGCGACGCATTCGGTGCAGTTGCCGGGCGGGCAGGGCAGCAAGTCCGGCGGCCAGCGCGAATTCGTGCCGGTGCTGGCGCGGGCGGCGGTGGCGGTCGGCATCAGCGGCATCTTCATGGAAACCCACCCCGATCCGGACAAGGCGCTGTCGGACGGCCCGAATGCGTGGCCGCTGGGGAAGATGGAAGCGTTGTTGCGGGTTTTGAAAGAATTGGACGCTGTGGCGAAGCGAGGGGCGAGGGATGAGTAGCGGGGGCGCAACTTCGCGCACCGCGCCGGGCTGGGACTCCTCGCAGGGCTTCAACAAAGCGCCCTCTCCACTCGCCCCTGATTCCTTCATCCGGACATTTCTCGAGCAGAAAACTCAATGGCAATGAGCACCGAAATCCGCACCATCCACGCCCGCGAAATCCTCGACAGCCGCGGCAATCCCACCCTCGAAGCGGAAGTGACGCTCGCCGACGGTTCGTTCGGCCGCGCGGCGGTGCCGAGCGGGGCCTCCACCGGCACGCGCGAGGCGGTCGAATTGCGCGACGGCGACAAGGCGCGCTACGGCGGCAAGGGCGTGAAGAACGCGGTCGCCAATGTCAACGGCCCGATCGCGAATGCCCTGAAGGGTTTCGATGCGGCGGACCAGAAGGGCCTGGACGACAAGCTGGTCGCGCTGGACGGTACATCGAACAAGTCGAAGCTCGGTGCCAACGCCACGTTGGGCGTTTCGATGGCGGCCGCGCATGCGGTGGCCGCTTCGCGCAGGCAACCGCTGTGGAAGCTGCTGGCCGGCGATCGCGCGCCGGTCCTGCCGGTTCCCATGATGAACGTGATCAACGGCGGCGTGCACGCGGACAATCCGCTGGACATGCAGGAATTCATGCTGATGCCGGCGGGCTTCGAGCGTTTTTCGGAAGCCTTGCGCGCCGGCGTCGAGTGCTTCCACGCCTTGAAGACGCAGCTGAAGAAGCGCGGCCTCAACACCGCGGTGGGCGACGAAGGCGGCTTCGCGCCGGCGCTGCGCTCGCACGAGGAAGCGATCGAGGTGATCCTGGAAGCGATCAATGCCGCGGGCTACCAATCCGGCAAGCAGATCTGGATCGCGCTGGATCCGGCTTCCTCCGAGTTCTTCGACAACGGCATCTACGACCTGAAGGGCGAGGGCCGCAAGCTCGACGCCGCCGGCATGGTCGAGCTGTATGCCGACTGGTGCGCGAAGTATCCGATCGTCAGCATCGAGGACGGCCTCGCCGAAGGCGACCAGGCGGGGTGGAAGCTGATCACCGGGAGGCTCGGCAAGAAGGTGCAGCTGGTCGGCGACGATCTGTTCGTCACCAATCCCGCGATCTTCCGCGAAGGCATCCGGAACCACATCGCCAATGCGATCCTGATCAAGGTCAACCAGATCGGCACGCTGAGCGAAACGCTGGAAGCGATCGCGATGGCCGACACGGCGAAGTATGCCGCGGTGGTATCGCATCGCTCCGGCGAAACCGAGGACACCACGATTGCCGACCTCGCCGTGGCCACGACGGCCACGCAGATCAAGACCGGTTCGCTGTGCCGCAGCGATCGCATCGCGAAGTACAACCAGTTGCTGCGGATCGAGGAACAACTCGGCGAGGATGCACGCTACGCCGGGCGCGCGGCATTCCCCAACCTGCCCGCGTTTCCGGCATAACGCCAATGCGTCGGGTCCAAGGCGGCTGCTGTGAGAAGTGCGGCCAAGGACGGCCGCTCTGGTGCCCGTATGTGCTGGGCGCTCCGGATTATTGCGCTGTCCGGATAGGCAGCGATCAAGGACGATCGCACTAATATGCTTCGCTGGATCGCGGTGATCCTGGTCGTGCTGCTGGTCGCGCTGCAGGTGAAGCTGTGGATCGGCGAGGGCGGGATGCGCGACCTGCACGCGCTGCGCGCGCGGGTGGCCGCGCAGCAGGCCGAGAATGCGAAGCTGAGGCAGCGCAACCAGGCGCTTTCGGCCGAGGTGCAGGATCTCAAGCATGGCCGGCAGGCGATCGAGGCGCGCGCGCGTTCGGAACTCGGTCTGATCAAGCCGGGCGAGACGTTCTACCAGGTCGTGCCGGCATCTTCCGCGGCGCCGGCATCGGGGACGAGCAATGGCCACTGAAGCGGGTTCCACCAATGCATTGTGGTGCGTGGTGCCCGCCGCCGGACGCGGTGCGCGCTTCGGTGGCGCCATTCCGAAGCAATACCTCCCCCTGGCCGGAAAGCCGCTGATCCTGCACACGCTGGAACGGCTTGCCGCGCATCCGCGCGTTGCGGGGTTGATGGTCGTGCTCGCGAGCAAGGATCCATGGTGGCCCAGGCTCGAAAGCGTGAACGGCAAGCCGGTGCGCATCGCGATCGGCGGGTCCGAACGCGGCGACTCGGTGCTCGCGGGATTGCGTTCGTTGCCCGAGTCCGTGGCGGAAGCGGATTTCGTGCTGGTGCACGATGCCGCGCGCCCGTGCGTGCGTTACGAGGACCTGGGTCGGCTGATCACGGCCGGCACGCAGGCCGGGGGCGCCCTGCTCGCCGCGCCGCTGCGCGACACGCTGAAACGCAGCGACGAGAAGGGTCGCAGCATCGCGACCGAACCGCGCGAGGCGCGCTGGCGCGCGCTGACCCCGCAGATGTTCCGTCGCGGCGAGCTCATGCTGGCACTGGAACGCACCCGCGCGCAGGGGGTCGTCGTCACCGACGAGGCGATGGCGATGGAGCGCATCGGCATCATGCCGCTGCTGGTGGAAGGCGCAGAAGACAACATCAAGGTCACTACGCCGGCGGACTTGAAATTCGCCGAGTTCCTGCTGGGGCGCACTTTATGAGAACTTGCTTCCCGGGAGCAGGCACATGATGCGCATCGGCCAGGGGTTCGACGTTCACGCTTTCGGTCCCGGCGACCACTTGATGCTGGGCGGCGTGCGGATTCCGCACACGCAAGGGCTGGTCGCGCATTCAGATGGCGATGTCGCGGTGCATGCGCTGTGCGATGCCCTGCTGGGCGCACTGGCGCTCGGCGACCTCGGTCGGCATTTCCCGGACAGCGAGCCGAAGTGGCAGGGCGCCGACAGCCTGCAACTGCTCGCGCACTGCATGGCGCTGGCCCGCGGGCGCGGCTACGCCCTCGGCAATGCCGACGTCACTGTGATCTGCGAAAAGCCGAAACTCGCGCCGCACATCGAAGCCATGCGATCCCGCATTGCTTCCGCGCTCGAATGCGACATGGATGCGGTCAGCATCAAGGCAACCACCACCGAGAAGCTCGGCTTCACCGGTCGCGGCGAAGGCATCGCCGCGATGGCGGTGGTGTTGCTCGCGAGAAATTAGCGCGCCTTGCGCAACAACACCACCGTCGCGCCCGTTCCACCCTGCGCCGGGCGGGCTGACGCAAAAGCCAGCACGTCGTCGCGCCGGCGCAGCACGCGCTCGGTCATGCGCTTGAGCACGGGTCCCGCGCTGCCCGAACGCAAGCCCTTGCCGTGCACGATGCGCACGCAAGTAACGTCGCGCCTGCGGGTGTCGGCCAGGAAGTCGTCCAGCGTCGCGCGCGGCGCGCTCGTCCATCTGGTGCAGGTCAATCTCGTCGCCGATGCTGAAATGGCCGCGTCGCAACCGCTTCAGCAGCTGCGGGGAATGCCCTTCACGCAGGTACAGCAGTTCCTCGCCGACCTCGTGCGCGGCCGGATCGATCGCCGATTCCAGCAGCTCGTCGCGCACCGCAGCCTCGTCGCGCTCGAACATCGCCGGATGCGGCGCCGGCTTTGCGCGTGCGTGCCCGGATTCCGGTTTCGGCGCGAGCGGGCGGATCTCGCCGATCGCTTCCCGGAACAGGCGCGCGTCCTCGTCGCTGACTTTCGCGGGTGGACTGGATTTTCCGCGCGGCATGGGTGCAGCTTGCCACAACGCGGGTCGGGAATCGGGGATCGGGAGTCGGGAATCGGGAATCGGGAATCGGGAATCGGGAATCGGGACTCGGGA
>DASVDY010000148.1:0-2070 GCA_036380855.1 Rhodanobacteraceae bacterium | reverse complement strand
CTTGTCGCCCATGGCCGAAGCCTTGGCGACGATCAGGCCGCCGCGCGGACCGCGCAGCGTCTTGTGCGTGGTGGAGGTGACCACGTGCGCGTGCGGCAGCGGCGACGGATACACGCCGGCAGCAACGAGTCCCGCCACGTGCGCCATGTCCACGAACAGGTACGCACCGACCTTGTCGGCGATCGCGCGGAAGCGCGCCCAGTCCATCACCTGGCTGTACGCGCTGAAGCCGGCCACCACCATCTTCGGCTTGTGTTCCAGCGCGAGTCGTTCGATCTCGTCGTAATCAACGAGACCACGATCATTCACGCCGTACTGCACGGCATTCAGGATTTTCCCGGAGAGATTGACCTTGGCGCCGTGGGTCAGATGCCCGCCGTGCGCGAGCGACATGCCGAGGATGGTGTCGCCCGGTTGCAGCAGCGCGAAGTACACCGCCTGGTTGGCCTGCGAGCCCGAGTGCGGCTGTACGTTGGCGTAATCGCAATCGAACAACTTCTTCAGGCGCTCGATCGCGAGGCGTTCGGCCACGTCCACGTATTCGCAGCCGCCGTAGTAGCGCTTGCCGGGATAGCCTTCCGCGTACTTGTTGGTCAGCACCGAACCCTGTGCTTCCAGCACGCGCGGGCTGGCGTAGTTCTCCGACGCAATGAGTTCGACGTGATCCTCCTGCCGCTGCCGCTCGTGGCGGATCGCCTCGGCCAGTTCGTCGTCGTAGCCGGCGATACGCATCTCGTGGGAATACATCGCAGTCCTCGCGCTGAAAGACAGGTGGAGGAGCGAAATGGTAGCGGTTTCCGACCTCTCGCGCCGCGCGCTGGCGCACCGGCTCGGAAGCCGCGATAATGAGCGGTTCCCTGCCAGACAAAGTCAGCAGTCCCGGCATTCGCCGGGATGACGAAACGAGAAAGGTAACCCCGTGCAATACATCTACACCATGATCGGCGTGTCCAAGGTCGTCCCGCCCAAGCGCGAGATCATCAAGGACATCTCGCTGTCGTTCTTCCCCGGCGCCAAGATCGGCCTGCTCGGCCTGAACGGCGCGGGCAAGTCCACGGTGCTGCGGATCATGGCCGGCGTGGACCATGAGTACAACGGCGAGGCACGGCCGCAGCCGGGCATCCAGATCGGGTATCTCGCGCAGGAGCCGCAGCTCGACCCGGACAAGACGGTGCGCGAATCGGTCGAGGAAGGCCTGTCGGAAATCCTCGACGCGCAGAAGCGGCTGGACGAGGTGTACGCAGCCTATGCCGAGGAAGGCGCGGACTTCGACAAGCTCGCCGCCGAACAGCAGCGTCTGGAGAATATCCTGGCCGCGGGCGATGCGCACACCGTCGAGCGCCAGCTCGAAGTCGCGGCCGATGCGCTGCGGCTGCCGCCGTGGGACGCGAAGATCGGCAACCTCTCGGGCGGCGAGAAGCGCCGCGTCGCGCTGTGCCGGCTGCTGCTGTCGAAACCCGACATGCTGCTGCTGGACGAGCCGACCAACCACCTCGACGCCGAATCGGTGGAGTGGCTGGAGCACTTCCTGCAGAACTTCCCCGGCACCGTGGTCGCGGTCACCCATGATCGCTACTTCCTCGACAACGCGGCCGAATGGATCCTGGAGCTCGATCGCGGCCGCGGCATTCCCTGGAAGGGCAACTACTCCTCGTGGCTGGAGCAGAAGGACGAACGCCTGAAACAGGAAGCGTCCAGCGAAAAGGCGCGCCAGAAGGCGATCCAGCGCGAACTGGAGTGGGCGCGGCAGAATGCCAAGGGCGGTCGCAGCAAGGGCAAGGCGCGCCTGGCGCGCATGGAAGAGCTGCAATCCATCGAGTACCAGAAGCGCAACGAAACCAACGAGATCTTCATTCCGCCGGGCGAACGCCTCGGCAACACTGTCATCGAGCTCAAGGGCGTCAGCAAGTCCTTCGGCGACCGCCTGCTGATTGATGACCTCAGCTTCTCGGTGCCGCCGGGGGCGATCGTCGGCATCATCGGCCCCAACGGCGCCGGCAAGTCCACGCTGTTCAAGATGATCACCGGCCAGGAGAAGCCCGACAAGGGCGAGATCATCATCGGCCAGAC
>DASVDY010000147.1:0-10603 GCA_036380855.1 Rhodanobacteraceae bacterium | reverse complement strand
GAGAGCTTTCATGAGCCCCCGGTTCCCGGTCCCCGGTCCCCGGTCCCGAGTTCTTCGATTGTCACGTTGCGGTTGGTGTAGATGCAGATGTCGCCGGCGATGCCGAGCGCCTTCTCGACGATCGTGCGCGCGTCGAGGTCGGAGTTCTGCAGCAGTGCGAGCGCGGCGGCTTGCGCGAACGGACCGCCCGAGCCGATGGCGATCAGGCCGAGTTCGGGTTCCAGCACGTCGCCGTTGCCGGAGATCAGCAGCGAGGTGTCTTTGTCGGCCACGGCGAGCATGGCTTCGAGGCGACCGAGCCTGCGATCGGTGCGCCACTCCTTGGCCATCTCCACTGCCGCGCGCGTCAACTGGCCGCTGTACTTGGAGAGCTTGTCCTCGAACAGTTCGAACAGGGTGAACGCATCCGCGGTCGCGCCGGCGAACCCGGCCAGCACGTCGGCACTCTTGCCGAGCCGGCGGATCTTCTTCGCATTGGCCTTGACCACGGTGTTGCCCAGCGTGACCTGGCCGTCGCCGCCGAGGACGACCTTGCCGTTCTTGCGCACGGACAGGATGGTGGTGGCGTGGAAGGATTCCATGGTTGCCTCGTGGCGGCAGTGGATGCGGCAAAGGTGGGGCCGCAGGGCGGCGATCGCAAGCACGCGGCTCCGGCGGAAGGATGGCCGCCGGAATGACGCCGGGAGGGCGCGGACCGGGCACGTTTTCGTTCTGGTGCCACCCGCGGCAGACGGGCAACGGTTGCATTGCGTAATGTTCGGGCGGCAAGTATCGTTGAATCGTTTTGTGGTGGCGATAAAAAAGGGGAAGTGGCGCGCGGCAAATCCGAGGCGTCAACCGGCAGCTCCGGTACGCCCTGGAAAGACGCGCTTGCGTTGTTTCCATTCGCTGGGGAAGAGTCCATGAATCACAAGATGAAGCGCTTGTCGTTGGCCGTGCGCGTGGGGTTGACGGCCGGTCTGGTTGCATCTGCAGGTCTGGCCCAGGCGCAACCAGCGCAGGACAACCAGACCGACACGTCGGGGCAACCCAAGACCCTGCAGACCGTGGTTGTCACCGGATCCCTGATCCGGCGCGTTGATCTCGAAACAGCCAGCCCCGTGACCACGCTGGCTCGCCAGAACATCACCAGTTCCGGCAAGCCGACCCTGGGTGATGTGCTGCAGCAGCTGCCGAGCATTGCCGGCAACGCCACCAATCCCAGCAACAACAGCAATGGCGGCGGTGTCGCGTCGCCGCTGACCGAAGGCGGCGACGGCGCCTCGCGGGTTTCGCTGCGGGGCCTCGGCACCGGCCGCACGCTGGTGCTGATTGACGGCCAGCGCATGCTCAACGCCGACTTGAACCTCATCCCGGAAAACATGATCGAGCGGATCGAGGTGCTGTCCGAAGGCGCCTCGACGACGTACGGTTCCGATGCGGTCGGCGGTGTCGTCAACATCATCCTGCGCCACAATTTCGAAGGCGCGGAGGTCAGCTTCAACGCCGGCATCTCCGGGCATGGCGATGGCCAGCGGCACGGGCTCAGCATGACCATGGGCCATACCACGGACAAGTTCAGCCTCGTCGGCGGCCTCAACTACAACAAGTACGACGCGATCCCCGCCACCCGGCGCGATTATTCCAAGGCCCAGCTGTATCTCTCCGATGGTCAGGTGACCGTGGCCGGATCCAGTTCGATCCCGACGGGCAGGATGCAGATACCGAGCGACCCGTCGCTGCCGTTCGCCCAGCGGTTCAACTGCCCTGACACAAACCAGGTAACGCTGGCAAGCGGCGATGGCACAAGCATGGATGACTACCGGTGCCGGACCCACCAGGACACGTTCAACTACGCCGCGTTCAACTACATCCAGGTCAGCCAGCAGCGCACCGATGGCTTCCTGCTCGGCAGTTACAACCTGACCGACAACATCACGGCTTTCGCCGACGCGTTCTACAACCACACCACCTCGGCGGGCCAGGATGCGTCCGCCCCGGTAGGTACCGGCGACGGCCTGATCATCCCCTCGACGGCGCCCTTCAATCCATTCGGCGTCACCTTCAGCCAGAACGTCCTGCCCGGCGATCCCAACAGTGGCTATACCTTCCAGACGCGACTGACCGGCGTGGGCACGCGCATCCATCCGTACACGACCAGCACCGGACAATTCATCGCCGGCCTCCGCGGCGAGTTGGGTCAAAGCTGGAACTGGAACGTCACCTTCGACTACGGCCACACTGCGCGTACGCAGCGCGATGACAACGAGCTCAGCATTCCCGCGTTGCAGGCGGCGATCGATGCCGGCGTCAACATTTTCGACCAGGCTGCCAATGGCGCGGCGCTCGGTGCGGGCGCCGTGGATGCCGTCTACCAGAAGTTCGAGACGATGCGGCAGATCTCGGGCGGCGCCAACGGCGACCTGTTCTCGCTGCCGGCCGGCAACGTGCAGTTGGCGTTCGGTGCGCTGTATCGCAAGCAGAGCATGAACTACATCGTGGACCCGTTCGCGGTGATCGATCCGGTCACCACCACCTGCGGCATCCTGCAGGAAGGCTGCGGTTCGCCGGGCCAGGGCAGCGACAACGTCAAGGAAGCATTTGCCGAAACCCTGATCCCGTTGTTGAAGGACGTGCCCGGCGCGTATTCGTTGAACGTGGACCTGGGTGTCCGCTACTCCGATTACGACAGCGCCGGATCCACCACCAACGGCAAGATCGCGATCGAGTGGCGTCCCATCCAGGATCTGCTGGTGCGCGGCACCGCGTCGCAAGTATTCCGGGCGCCCAATCTCGATCAACTGTATGACGGGCGTTCGCTGGTGCAGCCGAACTTGAACGACCCCTGCGTCGGCCTCGACGCGGCGACGCTCGCGCAACATGCCAACGCCTGCCAATTCGTTCCGGTGGGTTGGGGCGGCAACGACATCGCCCAGGTCAACACGTTCTACTCGGGGGCCAAGGTGATTGGCGCCAGCCTCAAGCCCGAGCACGGCAAATCCATTGACTTCGGATTCGTCTACGACCCGAGCTGGCTGCCCGGACTGAATGCCAGCCTCGATTTCTGGCACATCTACCTCTACGACACGCTGGTTGCGATCGATGGGCCGACGGTCGTCAACGCGTGCTTCGACAACAACGCCAGTCCGTTCTGTTCCTTCATCCACCGCCAGGACACCACCACCCGGAATCCCGGCCAGGTCTTCCTCATTGACACGCCCGTGGTCAATCTCGGGACGCTGAGCACCAGCGGCATTGACTTCACCGCCAATTACAAGATCCCGCACTTCAACATGGGCGGCTTCGATCCGGGTGACTTCAAGGTCGGACTGGCCACCAGCTACGTCGCAACCTTCAACAACAACAAGACGCCGGGGTTGCCCGGTTCCACCGTGGACAGCCTGGCCGGCACCTGGAGCTCGCAGTTCGGCAACGTCGCCCGCTGGCGTGCTGCCGTCACGCTCAACTGGAATCGCCAGAACTGGGATGCCCAGTGGCGGACCCGCTACATCAGCAGCGTGACCGCGCTCAACGCCGATGCCGCGACCGGCGCCAACTTGCCGGTAGCCTCGGTGGTGTACAACGACCTGCAGGTTGGCTACGCGGTGCCGGGCATCCACACGCGCTTCGACGTCGGCGTGGACAACCTCTTTGACCGCCAGCCGCCGCTGATCTACCAGAACGGGCAGGTCAATACGGATACCGCCACCTATGACACCATCGGCCGGTATTACTGGGGGCGCGCGACGCTGAAGTTCTGAACTTCGAACCCTCTGCAACCGATGCACGGGACAAGGGCGCCGCGCGAGCGGCGCCCTTTTTTCGTGGCTAGACTGGGACGGTTTGGCACGGACTTGAACGCATGACCGCATCGGCCACTCCGCTCGTCGAATCCATGGCGTCCGCATGGGATGCCGGCGATGCCGAACGGGTGCTCGCGCTGGCCATCCAGGCCGCCGACGCCGAGCGTGCCGATGCGGGGTTTCTGGCCTTGCTCGGCCTCGCGCAACAGCAAACCGGCGATTACGCGCGGGCCGCGCAGACGTTCGAGCGCCTGACATGCCTGCAGCCGGGCGTTTCGGCCTGGTGGAACAATCTCGGAGTGGCCTTGCGGCATGCCGGGGACCTGGATGCGTCGGCACGGGCGCTGTCGAGGGCAAGGGCCCTGGCGCCGGGCGATGCAGAAGTGCATTACAACCTCGGCTTGCTGCATGTCCGGCAGCGGCGCTGGTCGGCGGCGCGCGAGGCGCTGCTGGAAGCGGTGCGACTCGCGCCGTGGCTCATCGAAGCCCGCTTGCAGGCAGCGCACGCGTGCCACGTCTGCGGCGATGTCGAGGGCGAAGAGGCGATGCTGGAAGGCTCGGGCGGCTGGCCGCCCCGGCCGGCAGGGGAAGCGCTGGTGCTGGCATCCATACTGTCCGCGCTGGGACGGTCGGAAACGGCGCTGAAGGTGCTCTCGCAGGCACGCCTGCCCGACGGGCCGGCGGGCGTATCCATGCGACTTCGGATCGCGGCACAGCGCGCCGCAATTTACGAGCGGAACAACCTGCTCGAGCGCGCGCAACGCGAGCTGCAGCAGTTGCCATTGTCCGCATTGGACTCTTTGCCGGGCGACGCGGATCAGGTACGTACCGACGCCTGGCGCGCCCATGCCGTGGTGGCGATGCGCGAGGGCCGCCACGCCGATGCAGCCGCACTTTACGAACGCGCGCTGGACGCGGCGAGCGAAGAAGAGGGCCGCGCCGCTGCCGCGTTCGGCCTGGCCGTCGCCCTTGATCGCCAGTCGCGCCACCGCGAGGCGTGGCAAGCGCTTGCGGTGGCCCACGCGGTGCAACTGGACCTCGCCCGGCAGGTGGCTCCCGGGTTGCTGAAGCCGGAAGGCCAACCCTTGCCGATGGTGACCCGGTCGGTTGATGCGGGCGCGTACGCGGCATGGCGGCCGCTCGCCGCTCCTTCGCGGCTGCAGAGCCCGGTTTTCGTCATCGGCTTTCCGCGTTCGGGAACGACGCTGCTGGAACAGATGCTCGATGCCCACCCGGACTTCGGTTCGATGGACGAGCGCGGCTTCGTTTACCAGTTGATCGAACGCATGGAACATGCGGGGCAGCGTTATCCGGCCGATCTTGCCGATCTCGCGCAGGACGACGCGGATCAACTGCGCGCCATTTACTGGCGGCTGGTCTCGCGCACGCTGCCCGACCTCGGGAAGCGTCGCCTGGTGGACAAGAATCCGCTCAACATGTTGTGCCTGCCGATGATCCTGCGATTGTTTCCGGATGCGCAAATCATCGTGTGCATCCGGCATCCGTGCGACGTGTTGCTGAGCTGCAGCATGCAACCCTTCCGTTCGCCGGCCTTCATGGTGCTGTGTTCGTCGTTGCGGCGGCTGGCGCGCGGCTACGCGGAAGCGTTCGACCAGTGCTGGCGTCACCTCGATGTGTTCAAGCCGCGGGTGCTGGAATGGCGCTACGAGTCCGTGGTCGGCGATCTGGAGGGTGCCGTGGCGCGGCTCGGGGCGTTCCTCGAGCTGGCGGACGCATCGCCCATGACCGGATTCGCCGGGCATGCGCGGGCGAAAGGCTTCATCGGCACGCCCAGTTATGCGCAGGTCACGCAACCGGTAACGGCCCGGGCCGTGGGACGCTGGACGCACTACCGGGATCAATTCGAACCGGTATTGCCGATCCTGCGCCCGTGGCTCGAGCGGTTCGGCTACACATGATGTTTTGCGATCGTCCTTGATCGCCGCATCCCGAAACGATCCGGGACGTGAGGCCGCGTGGCGCCGACTTACTCCAGAGCGGCCTTCCGCGGCCGCACTTTTCACAACAGCGGCTTTGTCCGGCACGTTTGGACAGAGCTCATTTGCGCTTCGCCCGCGGGTGCGCGGCATCGTAGACGCGCGCGAGGTGCTGGAAATCCAGGTGCGTGTAGATCTGGGTGGTGCCGATGTCGGCGTGGCCCAGCAGCTCCTGCACCGCGCGCAGGTCGCCGCTCGATTCCAGCAAGTGCGAAGCGCAGGAATGCCGCAGCAGGTGCGGATAGACGCGCTTCCACACGCCCTGTTCCTTCGCGCGCCGCTTCAGGCGCGCGCGCACGCCGGCGGCGGTCAGCGGCTGGCCGCGTCGTCCGCGCACCAGCGGATCGTCGGCTCCCGGGCGATCCTGTTCGCGCAGGGCCTCCAGCGCGGCGAGCGCGCGCGACCCCACCGGCACGATGCGCGTCTTCGAACCCTTGCCGGTCACGCGCAGCAGGCCCTCGCCCATGTCCAGGTCGCGCCAGCGCACGCTGGTCAGTTCGGAAACGCGCAGGCCGCTCGAATACAGCAGCTCCAGCAGTGCGCGATCGCGCACCGCCTCGGGCTCGTCGCCGGCGATCTCGACCAGCGCTCCGACTTCGTCGGCATCCAGCACCTGCGGCAGCTTGCGCCGCACCTTGGGCGAACGCACGCCCTGCGCGGGGTTGACGCCCACTTCGCCGCGGCGCGCGAGATACTTGAAGAAGCTGCGGAATGCCGACAGCTTGGCGCGCAGGGTGGCGGGGTTCAGGCCGCGCCGATGTTCCGCCGCCACCAGCGCCTGCACCTGTTCGCCGCGCAGGTCGCGCCAGCGCGTCAGT
Source organism: Rhodanobacteraceae bacterium (assembly GCA_036380855.1). Lineage (GTDB taxonomy): Bacteria > Pseudomonadota > Gammaproteobacteria > Xanthomonadales > Rhodanobacteraceae > 66-474. The sequence goes on along the minus strand of DASVDY010000147.1, from coordinate 4,006 downwards.
CCTTGCGCCTGCATGTACCGGTGCAGCGATTCCAGCTCCTGCGCGTACTTGTGCAGCGTCGTCGCCGCGTAGCGCCGCTCGTCCTTGAGGTAGGTCAGGAACGCCGCGACCGCATCGGCGAGCGGATCGGACATCAATCGAATCGCTGCAATGCCGCCGCGAGCGTCTGCGCGATCAGCTTCAGGAAGATCGTGCCGATCCCGGGATGGAACCGGTTGATGTCGTGGCTGCCGATCGCGAGCAGCCCGAGGTCGCCGATCTTCAGCAGCGCGCAGGACTCGACGCGCTCGGCGCGCTCGCCGAACAACCGGTCGAGCTTGTCCTGCGCCAGCCGGCCGCACAGCGGTTCGTGGCGCGAGAGGAATTCGGAGAATTCCGGAAGCGCCGCCCCGCCCTGCGGCACCGCCAGCAGCCATTCCGCGCGCGGCAATTCCGCGCCGTCCCGGAACAGCGCCAGGCACACCATGTCGGTGTGGAAATCCTCGTTCAAGGTGGCCACGAAGCTGCGGCAGGTTTCTTCCAGCGTGTTCGAGCGCAGCAGGCCGATGGTGAGCGAATGCACGCGCACCATCAGTTGCTCGTTGTCGGCGGCGATCGCGATCAGATCGGCGAGCCGCTCGGACAGTTCCTGGTTGCGCGAGCGCAACGCTTCCAGCTGGTAGGCAGCCAGCGACGAAGCCGGGCCGTGCTCGCGCGGGATCACCAGTTCCTGCGCGATGTCGGGAAAGTCCTTCAGGAATTTCGGATGACGGCGCAGGTAATCGGCGACGTCCATCGCCTCCAGTCCGGCTTTCAGGGTCATTTCGGGCATCGCGGCCAGTCCGGTTCGGTTGCGCGGAGTGTGGAGACTTGCGCGCGCGAGTGCAATGCCCCAAGCCCCGGCATCGCCGCGGGAGAGCGGATCCGCGTCAGATGCCCTTTGGCTCTTCAGAAAGCCAATCCCCGTCGAACACGAACGCCGCCGGCCCGGTCATCCACAGCGTGTGACCCGCGCCGCGCCATTCGATTTCGAGCACGCCGCCGGGCAGTTCCACCCGCGCGCGATCGCCGACGCGCCCGCGCCGGTGCAGCACCGCCATCGCGGCACAGGCGCCGGTCCCGCAGGCCTGCGTCCAGCCGGCGCCGCGTTCGTGCACGCGCAACCGGATGGCATCGCGCGAGAGCACCTGCGCGAAACCGGCGTTCGCGCCCTGGCGAAAACGCGGGTGCGAGGAGATCGCCGGACCCAGCGCCTGCAGGCGCTCGACGCCGGCGTCTTCCACCTCGACTACCGCATGCGGGTTGCCCATCGAGACCGCGCCGATCCTGACGCAGCGGCCGTCCACGTCCAGCGCGTAGACATCCGATTCGACCGTCGCCTCGAACGGAATGCGCGCCGGGTCGAAGACCGGCTCGCCCATGTCCACCGCCACGCGGCCGTCTTCCAGCAACTTCACCCCGACCGCGCCGGCCGGACCCTGCAGGCGCGCTTCATCGCCGCGCAGTGCGCCGTCGCGGCGCAGCCAGGCGGCGATGCAGCGCACGCCGTTGCCGCATTGTTGCGCGGGAGAGCCGTCGGCGTTGCGGATCGAATAGGCAAAATCGCAGCCTGGATCGTTCGCGGTTTCGATCAACAGCATCTGGTCGAAGCCGATGCCGGTGCGCCGATCGGCCATCGCGCGCACCTGTCCGGCATCCAGCTCCGGCGAACCGGCACGCGCGTCCAGCACGACGAAGTCGTTGCCCAGTCCGTGCATCTTGGTGAAGCGCAGCGACATGGCGCGCGGCGCGCGCTCAGCCGATGCCGCCATCGTCCGGCGATGGGGTCGGCAAGGTCGGGGCGGGCGGCGGCGGCGCGGAATGCCCGGAAGCGGGCGCGTTGTTCGGCCGCACCAGCGGGCCCTTCTGGCCGCAACCGGCAAGTGCGGCAAGGGCGATGACGAGTGCGAACGAAACGGTCAGCCGGCGCATAAGGGGAGACTCCATGGATACGCGAAGTATACGTAGGGCGGGTCTTGACCCGCCATGGATCGTCGTAGGGCGGGTCCTGTCCCGCCAATGGAATCGTCGTAGGGCGGGTCTTGACCTGCCAATGGATTGTCTTAGGGCGGGTCTTGACCCGCCAATCGGGCATCAACCGAGCGGTTTCTCGTATCGCCACGCATCCATGCCGTTCTCATAGAAGCCCGGCTCGCGCTTGCGACGCAGGTAGCCGCGCCTTTCGTACAGCGCAATGGCCGCTGCGTTGTCGGTGCGCACTTCCAGGCGCATCGCGCCGCAACCGCGCTTGCGTGCTTCGCGCTCGCACGCCTCGAGCAAAGCCGCACCCAGGCCCTTGCCGCGCGCGGGCCGCGCGACGGCGATCGAATACAGCCGAGCGCTTTTCGCGCCGCGCCGGAAGAACAGCAACGCCGTGCCAAGCACTTGCCCGCTTTCTTCCGCCACCAGCATCATTGCGCTGCGGCTGACGATGTGCCGCCGGAATTGCGCGCGGCTGACGCGGTCGTGGTCGAAGCTGGCTTGTTCCAGCGCGACCAGGAAATCGAGGTCGGCGGGCGTGGCGCGGCGGATGCGGGCGGGCATGCCGCGCAGCCTAGGGTGCGGGCGCGGCTGGCCGCAAGTTCAGCCCACCGCAGGCTTGCTATGCGACACTGATGCGCCGGCACCAGCCGGGCAAACCTCATCGAACCGACCTGAGTGATCGCGGATACAACGGAATGAGCCGGCTGGTGATCGTGGTGGAAAAGGCCTCGGACTGGGGCTCGTACTATCCGTCCGACAACGTCGTGAGCGCGGTGGATTACCTGCGCGAGCCGGTGAGCGGCGGCGACGAACGTACCCATGTCATCAACCTGTGCCGAGGCTACAAGTACCTCGGCACCGGCCATTACGTGTCGCTGCTGGGCGAGGCGCGGGGGCACCGCGTGATCCCGTCGGTGCGCACCATCAACGACCTGCGCCGGCGCTCGCTGTACGGCCTGGACGTGGAGGACCTCAACCAGAAACTCGCGAACTTCCTGCCGGCCGGCGGGCGCGACACCACCGACCTCGGGATCCTGGTGTATTTCGGCGAGACTTCGTATCCCGCGCTGCAGGACCTGGCGCGGCAGGTGTTCGAAATGTATCCCTGCCCGCTGCTGCGGATCGAATTCGAGCGCGACCGCGTGTGGCAGATCAGCGCGATCAAGCCGGTCAGCCTGCACACACTGGACGATTCCCAGGAAGACGCCTTCGCGCAGACGCTGGACGCCTTCACCAAGCGCCTGTGGCGCAAGCCGCGCGCGCGCAAGCAGTTCCGCTACGACCTGGCGATGCTGGTGGATCCGTCGGAAACCATGCCGCCGTCCAACCCGCGCGCGCAGAAGGCCTTCATCGCCGCGGGCAAGGAACTGGGGATCGAGGTGGACCCGATCGGCAAGAACGACTACACGCGGCTGGCCGAGTACGACGGCCTGTTCATCCGCGAGACCACGGCTCCCGACAACCACACCTACCGTTTTGCGCACAAGGCCGAGCGCGAGGGCATGGTGGTGATAGACGATCCCACTTCGATCCTGCGCTGTACCAACAAGATCTACCTGCACGACCTGCTGCGGGCCAAGAAGATCGCGGTGCCGCGTTCGGAGATCCTCTTCCGCGACGACGCCAAGCAGTTGAAGGCGTTGCCGGAGAAGATGAGCTTCCCGCTGGTGCTGAAGATTCCGGACGGCTCGTTCTCGCGCGGCGTGGTGAAGGTCGAGGACGTGCCGCAACTGGAGCGCGCGGCGGCGCAGTTGTTCCAGAGCACGGCGCTGCTGATCGCGCAGGAATTCCTCTACACCGAATACGACTGGCGCGTGGGCGTGCTCCATCACGAGGCGCTGTATGCGTGCCGTTACTACATGTCGCGCGGGCATTGGCAGATCTACAACCATGCCGCACGCGGCGCGGCGCGCTCCGGCGGCTTCGAGACCATGGCGGTAGGCAGCGCGCCGCCGGAAGTGGTGAAGCTTGCACTGCGCGCGACCGCCCCGATCGGCGACGGCCT
>DASVDY010000146.1:0-13826 GCA_036380855.1 Rhodanobacteraceae bacterium | reverse complement strand
AAGGCACCGCACGTGGTGTCCGCGGCAATGGTGAAGTCCATGGAGAAGGGCAGCGTGATGGTGGACATCTCCATTGACCAGGGCGGGTGCTTCGAGACGTCCAAGCCGACGACGTGGAAGGATCCGACCTACGTGGTGGACGGCGTGACGCACTTCTGCGTCACCAACATGCCGGGCGCGGTGCCGCAGACCTCCTCGCAGGCGATCTCCGCCGCGCTGCTGCCGTACGTGCAGCGGCTGGCGGCGGGTGGCGATTGGCGCGGCTATGCGCCACTCGCCAAGGGCATCAACGTCGCCAACGGCGAGATCGTGCATCCGGCCCTGAAGGGCATGAAGCTGTAAAGAATCTCTGAATAAGCTGCTGCGCTCGGCAGCTTGCGCGCCGGCGGTGCTCGGAATCCTCATGTACTGACGTGTACACTCCGGTTCCTGCGCTCCGGCGACGCGCAACCACGGAGCCTTTTTGCCATGGATGGCGCTCGCGACGCTTCTTCAGAGATTCACTTGAGCTTGCCCGGCGTTCATCACGGATATCAGCATTGGTTCGCAGGAATCCGTGTCAAATGCCGTTTTGAAGCGGGTATAGTCGGCGCCACGATGATGCAAGTTTGAGGTCGCAACACGTGGCGCGTGCCAAAGCCCTTGCCGCCAACGGCGGTGAACCCAACGAACGCACCCGCCGCATCCTCCGGGAGGCGGCGGTGCTGTTGTTGCTGCCGCTGGCCCTGTACCTGTTCGTCTGCCTGGTCAGCCACAGCCCGTCCGATCCGGGCTGGTCGCACACCGGCACCGGCACCACGCTGCACAATTTCGGCGGTACGATCGGCGCGTACCTTGCCGACCTGCTGCTTTATCTGATCGGCAACATCGCCTACGCGTTCCCGATCCTGCTGGTGGTGCTTTCGATCGGCGTGTTGCGACAGTGGCGTTCGGCCGATCGCAGCGCGCTGGAACCCACCTTGCGGCTGATCGGCTTTGTCGCTTTCTTCGCAAGCGGCTGCGGATTGGCCGCACTGCGCGACGGCGGCGTGCCGGACTTGATGAGCGACCTGCCGGCCGGCAGCGGCGGCATCCTCGGCCAACTGGTCGCACAGGTGCTGTCGCGCGGCTTCGGCGAACTGGGCGCGATATTGTTTCTGCTCGCGCTGTTCCTGGTGGCGGTGACGCTCGCCACCGGCTTGTCGTGGTTCAAGCTGATGGATGCCATCGGACGCGGCGTGCTGGTCGTGTTCGGCTGGTTGCGCGGCAAGGTGAAGCGGGCGCCGGAAGCGCTGGCAGCGCGTGCGGCGCGCAGCGAGCGCGAAGTCGTGCGCAAAGTCGAGACGGCGAAGCAGGCGAAGCGCGAGCCGGTGAAAATCGAGCCGATGGTCGCGCCCATCGTGAAGAGCGAACGCTCGAAGCGCGAGAACCAGATCCCGATGTTCGCCGGCGCTTCGTCGGAGGGCGAATTGCCGCCGCTCTCGCTGCTGGACGAACCGCCTTCGCAGCAGGGCAAGGGTTACTCGGAAGAAACCCTGGAAGTCCTGTCCCGCCAGGTCGAGATGAAGCTGAAGGATTTCCGGATTGACGCGCACGTGGTCAGCGCGCATCCGGGCCCGGTGATCACGCGGTTCGAGATGGAACCTGCTGCCGGCGTGCGCGGCAGCCAGATCAGCTCGCTCGACAAGGACATCGCGCGCGGACTTTCGGTCTACAGCGTGCGCGTGGTGGACGTGATCCCGGGCAAGAACGTGATCGGCCTCGAGATCCCCAACGCATCGCGCGAGACGGTGTATCTCTCGGAGATACTGAGTTCGAAGGAATACGGCGACGCGCGTTCGCCGCTGTCGCTGGCGCTGGGCAAGGACATCGGCGGGCGTCCGGTGGTGGTGGACCTGTCCAAGATGCCGCACCTGCTGGTGGCCGGCACCACCGGGTCGGGCAAATCCGTCGCGCTGAACGCGATGGTGCTGTCGCTGCTGTTCAAGGCGTCGCCGGCCGACGTGCGCGTGATCATGATTGACCCGAAGATGCTGGAGCTCTCGGTGTACGAGAAGATCCCGCACCTGCTCGCGCCGGTCGTGACCGACATGAAGGAAGCCGCCAACGCGCTGCGCTGGTGCGTGGCGGAGATGGAGCGCCGCTACAAGCTGATGGCCGCGGTGGGCGTGCGCAACCTCGCCGGCTTCAACAAGAAGGTGCGCGACGCGGAAGCCGCCGGCCAGCCGCTGCTCGATCCGCTGTTCAGGCCGAACCCGGACAATCCGGCGGACATCGCGCAGCCGCTGCAGCCGCTGCCGTTCGTGGTCGTGATCATCGACGAATTCGCCGACATGATGATGATCGTCGGCAAGAAGGTCGAGGAGCTGATCGCGCGGCTGGCGCAAAAGGCGCGCGCCGCCGGCGTGCACCTGATCCTCGCCACGCAACGGCCCTCGGTGGACGTGATCACCGGCCTGATCAAGGCCAACATCCCCACCCGCATCGCCTTCCAGGTCTCCAGCAAGATCGACTCGCGCACGATCCTCGACCAGTCCGGCGCGGAGACGCTGCTCGGGCACGGCGACATGCTGTACCTGCCGCCCGGCACCGCCACCCCCGAGCGCGTGCACGGCGCGTTCGTGGACGACCACGAGGTGCACAAGGTGGTCGAATGGCTGCGCGCGCAGGGCGAGCCGAAATACATAGACGGCGTGCTCGAGGAAGTGCAGTCGCTGGGCGACGGCAAGGTCATCAACGAGTCGGGGCTGCCCGAGGAAGAGGACGGCAACGACGACAATGCGCTCTACGACAAGGCGGTGCGCATCGTCACCGAATCGCGTCGCGCCTCCATCTCCGGCGTGCAGCGGCACCTGCGCATCGGCTACAACCGCGCCGCGCGGCTGATCGAGCAGATGGAGCAGGACGGCGTGGTCAGCGCGCCCTTGCATAACGGGCAGCGCGAGGTGCTGGCTCCTCCGCCAGTTTCCGGATAATCCGGCATTCATCCGCCACCTGCATGATTCGCCGATCCGACACGCGAGGACTATCGATGCGTATTCTGTTGATGCTGGCCCTGTTGCTCGGCGCGGGTGTGGCGCAAGCCGCCGATACCGCGCGCGCGCAACTGGACGCGTTCGCGCAAGGCCTGCATTCGCTCAGCGGCAATTTCAGCCAGACCGTCTACGACGCCAACGGCCGCACTGCGCAGACCTCGCACGGCACGCTGGCGCTGCAGGCGCCACGGCAGTTCCGCTGGGACACGCAGGCGCCGTACAAGCAGTTGATCGTCGCCGACGGCAAGAAGGTGTGGATCTACGATCCGGAACTGGAGCAGGTCACGGTGCGCGGCCAGGGCAGCGAGGAAGCGCACAGCCCGCTGACCGTGCTGACCGACCTGTCGCAACTGGATCGCGACTTCACGGCGAACGAACGGGGCGAGCGCGACGGCTTGCAATGGTTGCGGCTGGTTTCGCGCAGCAAGGATCCGCAGTTCGAATACGCCGACATCGGCTTTGCCGACGACGCTCCGCGGCGAATGATTTTCAAGGACACGCTCGGCAACCGCACCGAAATCGTGTTCACCGACTGGCAGCGCAATCCGCAATTGCCCGCGGGTACCTTCACCTTCACGCCGCCGAAGGGAACCGACGTGGTCGGCGACGGCTCATCCGGCGCGGGGCAATGATCGCCACGCACGAGTGATGCCGCATCCATGATCAACAAACTTCCGCGCTGGGTGCTGTTCGGCGGCATCGTGCTGTCGTTCATCGGCGGCATGGTGAATGCCGCCGGTTACCTGAGCTTCCGCCACCAGGCGGTCACGCACATGACCGGCACCACGACCTTGCTCGGCATCGGCGTCGCGCAGGGTGATGTCGGCGACATCCTGAAGTTCGGCGTGGTCGCGCTGGCGTTCCTGCTCGGCGCTGCACTGGGCGGGTTCATCGTGCGTGACAGCGCGCTCCGGCTGGGCCGCCGCTACGGCGTGGCTCTGTCGGTGGAGTCGCTGATGCTGTTCGCCGCGGTGCCGCTGCTTGTTCGTGACCAGGACGCCGGCCTGTGGCTGGCGGCCGCGGCCTGCGGCCTGCAGAACGCGATGGCCGGCACCTACAGCGGCGCGGTCGTGCGCACCACCCACGTTTCAGGGCTGTATACGGATCTCGGCACTTTCCTCGGGCAATGGTTCGGCGGCGTAAAGATCGATGGACGCCGCGTGCGACTCTACATCACGCTGGTGGTCGGCTTTTTCGCGGGCGGCGTCGCGGACGCGCTGGTCTTCCCGCGCGTCGGCCAGTACGGATTGCTGGTGCCTGCTGTGCTGACCGGCCTGGTCGGGATCGCCTACGCCGTTTACCGGCATTTGAGGCCGGCACTTGTGGCCTATTGAAATTTCCGCGAGGCTTTGGTTGTGGTGCTGACACCAGAGCCTCGACAGGATGATCGCTTCCGCCCCGCAGATCGCGCAGCAACTGCAATCGGCCGCGCGACTGCTGCAAACCGGTGACCTCGCGCGCGCGCGGCTGTCGCTGGAGCAACTGTTGGCCCGGCAACCGGCGTTGCCGGATGCGCATTGGCTGCTTGGCGGGGTGTTGATGCGCGGCGGCGATTACGCGCGCGCCGAACGGGCGGTTTCGACCGCGATCAGGTTGGCGCCCGGCAATCCTTCCGCGCATGCGCTGCTCGGGGAAGTTTTTGCCTGCCAGCATCGCCTGGCCGATGCGGAGCGCGCCTTGCACCGGGCGCTCGAACTGGCGCCCTCTCATCCGCAGGCCGTGTCGTTGATGCTGCGCGTGCTGGCGGCGCAGGGGCGCCACGACGAATTGCTGCGCAAGACGGATGAACTGATTGCGAGCGGGAGCGCGACGGCGGAAGTCTGGCTGATCCGCGCGCAGGCGCTGCTCTCGTCGAAGCGCGCCGCCGCCGCGGGCGAGGCGTTCGGCAGGGTGCTTGCGCTCGCGCCGGGGAATCCGCAGGCACGCCTGGGCCAGGCCGCCGTGCAGATAGAGCTGGGCGAGCACCCCGCCGCGGAGAGCGCCCTGCGCGAGCTGGCGTCGGCGGGGGCCGACGGTGCCGAAGTCCGCTACATGCTGGCGCGGGCGCTGCTCGGCCAGCATCGCCATGCCGATGCCGAACGCGAGTTGCGCCGCGCCCTCGGAATGCGCGCGGATTTCACCGCCGCCTGGATCTGCCTGGCGGAGATGATCTGGATGCGCAGCGGGGACCTTGGCGCCGCGACCGCCCCCCTCGACGAGGCGTTGCTCGCGCAGCCCGGCAACGTGGAGCTGCGCGCGTTCAAGGCCAAGCTGCTCGAGTGGGCGGGGCATCCGCGCGAGGCGTTGGCCGAACTCGACAGCGGGCTGGCGCGCGAACCGGGCGATGTCGCGTTGCACCTTGCCGCCGCGCAGACCGCGCTCAAACACGATCCCGGCTCGGCACTGCTGCATGCGCGGCGCGCGTACGAGGCCAATCCGGACGACCGGGCCATTCTTTCGGCGTGGTGCGGCGCATTGCTCGCCAACGACCGGCCTCGTGAAGCCGCGGAGATTGCCGATCGCCTGCTGGCCCTGGACGCGCACGACGGGCACGCCATCGCGTTGCGAGCCACCGCATGGCGCCTGCTCGGAGACCCGCGCTACCGGACGCTCTACGACTACGCGCGATTCGTCCGGCCGGCGACGATTGACACGCCGCCGGGTTGGGCGTCCCTGGCGGATTACCTGCAAGACCTAGCCGCTGCCTTGCACAAGCGCCATGTGCTGCAAGCGCATCCGATCGGGCAGACGCTGCGCACCGGCACGCAGGTGGACCTCGACCTGGAGCACGACGCCGACCCTGCGATCCGCGCCTTCGCGCACGCGATAGACGGTCCGATCCGCCGCTACATGCAGGCCCTCGGGCCGGGCAACGACGTGCTGCGCTCGCGCAACGCGGACGATTACAAGATCACCGGCATCTGGTCGGTGCGGCTGCGCGTCAGCGGCCATCATGTGAACCACTATCACCCCGAAGGCTGGCTGTCGTCGGCGTGCTACATCGAGCTGCCCGAAACACTCGGCGCGTGCGATCACGACGGCTGGATCAAGTTCGGCGAATCGGGCATTCCGACGCAGCCGCCGCTGGAAGCGGAGCATTTCGTCAAGCCGGAGCCGGGGCTGCTGGTGCTGTTCCCGTCGTGGATGTGGCACGGCACGGTACCGTTCTCGGGCGGCGAGCAGGATCGGCGTCTCACCATCGCCTTCGACGTCGTGCCGGTTTGATACGGTTCTTCGCGGCGTCGGTATGATCGTTCCATGCCGCGACGCAAAGTTGCCCCCGCCGAATCCACGGAACTCTTCGCCGAGCCCGATGCGTTGAAGCCGCTGGCCGAGCGCATGCGGCCGCGTACGCTGGACGAGATCGTCGGGCAGGCGCGCCTGCTCGGGCCGGGCACGGCGCTGCGGCGCGCGCTGGAAGCGCATCGCGTGCACTCGATGATCCTGTGGGGGCCGCCCGGTTGCGGCAAGACCACGCTGGCGTTGCTGGTCGCGAAATATGCCGACGCGCATTTCCGCGCGATTTCGGCGGTGCTCTCGGGCCTGGCCGATGTGCGTGCCGCGCTGTCGGAAGCCGAGGTGAACTTCGCGCAGGGCCGGCGCAGCGTACTGTTCGTGGACGAGGTGCACCGCTTCAACAAGGCGCAGCAGGACGCGTTCCTGCCGCACATCGAGCGCGGCGTGATCATCTTCGTCGGCGCGACCACCGAGAATCCTTCCTTCGAGTTGAATTCCGCGTTGCTGTCGCGCTGCCGCGTGCACGTGATGGACGCCGTGGGTTCGGACGACATCGTGGTCGCGCTGCAGCGCGCGCTGAGTGACGAGGAGCGCGGACTCGGTTCGTTGCACCTGCAAGTGGACGACGAAGCGCTCGCGTTGATGGCACGCGCGGCCGATGGCGACGTGCGGCGCGCGCTCACGTTCCTGGAGATCGCGTCCGAACTCGCCCGCGAGGGCCGCATTGACGAAGGCACGCTGCAGCAGGTTCTGGCCGACCGCACCCGCCGCTTCGACAAGGGCGGCGAGCAGTTCTACGACCAGATCTCGGCGCTGCACAAGTCGGTGCGTTCGTTCGATCCGGACGCGGCGTTGTACTGGCTCGTGCGGATGCTCGATGGCGGTTGCGAGCCGCTGTACCTCGCGCGGCGGATGGTGCGGATGGCTGTGGAGGACATCGGCCTGGCCGATCCGCGCGCCTGGCAGCTCACGTTGCACGCCTGGGACACCTACGAGCGGCTGGGGTCGCCGGAGGGCGAACTCGCGCTGGCCGAGGCCGCGCTGTATCTGGCGATGGCGCCCAAGAGCAACGCGGCGTACGTTGCCTATGGCGCGGCGCGCGCCAACGTGCGCGAAACCGGCACGCTGGAGGTGCCGATGCACCTGCGCAACGCGCCGACGAAACTGATGAAGGGACTCGGTTACGGCAAGGGCTACCAGTACGACCCGGAGGTCGAGGGCGGGGTGGCGTTGGACCAGCAATGCCTGCCCGACGCGCTGGTCGGCACGGAGTTCTACGCGCCGACGGCGAACGGCATGGAAGCGAAGATCCGCGAGAAGCTCGAAGCCTTGAGGGAGGCGAGGGCGCAGGCCCGGAAGCGGTAATCCCATGCTCGTCATCCCGGCGCACGCCGGGACCCAGTGACTGGCGAACCCGAATCAAGGACGCTGGGTCCGGCTTGCGCCGGAGTGACAAGTTGGAGCGCTCCTGCTTCGAGTGTTTGCGCGCCCCCGCCGCGCGCCGCGATAATTCCCCACTTTTCGGACATCCCAGGAACAGACCATGCTGGATCCGGTTCTGCTGCGCGCGCAGCTTGCCGATACGGCCACGCGGCTGAAGGCGCGTGGCTTCGAACTCGATACCGCCGCGATCGAGGCGCTGGAGTCCGAACGCAAGAAGCTGGCGACGCAAACGCAGGAGCTGCAGAACCTGCGCAACACGCGTTCCAAGGCGATCGGGCAGGCCAAGGCCAAGGGTGAGGACGTGTCCGCGATCATGGCCGAGGTCGCCGGCATCGGCGACAGGCTGAAGGCCAACGAAGCCGCGCTTGCCGAAGTGCAGGGCAGGCTTTCCGATATCGCATTGCGCATTCCCAACCTGCCGCACGAATCCGTGCCGGTCGGCAAGGACGAGCGCGACAACGTGGAGGTCTCGCGCTGGGGCGAGCCGCGTGCCTTCGATTTCGCGGTCAAGGATCACGTCGAGCTCGGCGCTCGCCATGGCTGGCTGGATGGCGAGGCCGGCGCGAAGCTGTCCGGCGCGCGCTTCACCGTGCTGCGTGGCGAACTCGCACGGCTGCACCGTGCACTCGCGCAATTCATGCTGGACCTGCACACGCGCGAGCACGGCTACACCGAATGCAACGTGCCGCTGCTGGTGAATCCGGAAACGATGCAAGGTACATCGCAGTTGCCGAAGTTCGAGGAGGACTTGTTCTCCACGTCGGTGGGTGAAACGAAGCGCTACCTGATTCCCACCGCCGAAGTCTCGCTCACCAACCTGGTGCGCGATTCCATCGTGGAAGCCGATGCGCTGCCCATGCGCCTGACCGCGCATACGCCGTGCTTCCGTGCGGAGGCCGGTTCCTACGGCAAGGACGTCAAGGGCATGATCCGCCAGCACCAATTCGAGAAGGTCGAGCTGGTGCAGGTCGTCGAGCCGTCGAAGTCGTACGACGCGCTGGAGGAGCTCACCGGCCACGCCGAGCGCGTCTTGCAGTTGCTGGGGCTGCCTTATCGCAAGATGGCGCTCTGCACCGGCGACATGGGTTTCGCTGCGGCGAAGACCTACGACCTGGAAGTGTGGTTGCCTTCGCAGAACACGTATCGCGAGATTTCCTCCTGCTCCAACTGCACCGATTTCCAGGCCCGCCGCATGCAGGCGCGCTGGCGCAACCCCGCCACCGGCAAGCCGGAACTGGTGCACACCCTCAACGGCTCGGGCCTTGCGGTCGGCCGCACCCTGATCGCCGTGATGGAGAACTACCAGAATGAGGACGGCTCGATCACGGTGCCGGAAGTGCTGCAGCGTTACATGAGCGACGCGGTGCGGATTGCGTGACAATGGGTCTTCCGTAGGAGCCTGCTTGCAGGCAACCTTCGCCAGCGCGCAACGTAGAATCGTCATTCCGGGGCCGCCGCGGCTCCATCGCGGCCGAACCCGGAATCTGCTCTTTCGGATTACGTAAAGCAGATTCCGGATCGCCGCTGCGCGGCGTCCGGAATGACGAGAGTTGAAACGGAGAGATGGCTGAGTGGTCTAAAGCACCGGACTTGAAATCCGGCGTACGGCTTGCCGTACCGTGGGTTCGAATCCCACTCTCTCCGCCATCCTCTCGCCCCTGGCATACACTGTCCTGATCGCGACAAGGAGCGGTCATGGCCAAACGCAAGCCCTACGTCAAACCCTACAAGGGCCCGGCCGGCGGCTGGGGTTCGCTGAAGTCGGTTTCGACCATCCTGGCGCGCGAGAAGGCGCCGCTCACCACCGCGCACGAGTTGATGCGGCAGAACAAGGCCGACGGTTTCATGTGCGTGTCCTGCGCCTGGGCCAAGCCCGCCGATGCGCATCCGTTCGAATTCTGCGAGAACGGCGCCAAGGCCACGGCGTGGGAACTCGGCGCAGGTGAGGTCGGACCGGACTTTTTCGCGCAACACACCGTGACCGAACTGCTGGGCTGGAGCGACCACGAGCTGGAGAAGATCGGGCGACTGACGCATCCGATGCGTTTCGACCGCGCTTCCGACACCTACGTGCCATGCGAATGGAGCGAGGCGTTCGCGGCCATCGGCGCGGAATTGAAGAAGCTGGATCCGAAGTCCACGGTGTTCTATGCCTCGGGCCGCGCCTCGCTGGAGACCAGCTACGCCTACGCGCTGTTCGCGCGGCTGTACGGCCACAACAACCTTCCGGACAGCTCCAACATGTGTCACGAGACCACCGGCACGGCGCTGAAGAAGAGCGTGGGTTCGCCGGTGGGCACGGTGACGCTGGAGGACTTCGACCAGACCGATTGCGTGTTCTTCTTCGGCCAGAACGTCGGCTCCAACAGCCCGCGCATGCTGCATTCGCTGCAGAAGATCTCGCAGCGCGGCGCGCCGATCATCACCTTCAACCCGTTGCGGGAGCGAGGTCTCGAGAGTTTCAAGAATCCGCAGAACCCGGTGCAGATGCTGGGCGGCAAGGCCACGCGCATTTCGTCGCAGTACCACCAGGTGAAGGCCGGCGGCGACATCGCCGCGATCATGGGCATCTGCAAGGCGCTGTTCGCGCTGGACGACCAGGCCGCCGCGCGCGGCGAGCCGAACGTGCTCGATCACGACTTCATTGCGCAGCATACGCACGGCTTCGAGGAATTCGCCGCCCGCGTGCGCGGGCAGGACTGGGGCGCGATCGAGGCCGCGTCCGGGCTGAAGCGCGCGGACCTGGAACAGGCCGCGCGTACCTACGCGCAGTCGCACGCCGCGATCGGCATCTACGGCATGGGCCTGACGCAGCACCGTTACGGCGAACACAACCTGCACATGGTCGCCAACCTGCTGCTGCTGCGCGGCAACGTCGGCAAGCCCGGCGCGGGGCTGTGCCCGGTGCGCGGGCATTCCAACGTGCAGGGCCAGCGCACGGTCGGCATCGCGGACGATCCGAAACTGGTGCCGCTGGATCGCCTCGCCGAGCAGTACGGGTTCGAACCGCCGCGCGAGCCGGGCATGAAGACGGTGGAAGTCTGCCGCGGCGTGCTGGACGGAACGGTGCGCGCGTTCATCGGCCTGGGCGGCAATTTCCTGCGCGCGATTCCCGACAGCCCGCGCGTGGAAGAAGCCTGGCGTCGCCTGCGGCTGACGGTGCAGATCGCGACGAAACTCAACCGCTCGCACCTGGTCAACGGCGAGGTCGCCTTCCTGCTGCCGTGCCTCGGGCGCATTGACGTGGACGTCCAGAACGGCAAGCCGCAGGCGGTCAGCACCGAGGATTCCACCAGCTGCATCCACGGCTCGGTCGGCAAGCACAAGCCGGTCAGTCCGCATCTGCTTTCGGAATTGAAGATCGTGGCCGAGATGGCCAAGGCCACGCTGCCCCCGAACCCGAAGGTGCCATGGGACGAGTGGGTCAACGACTATTCGAAGGTGCGCGACGCGATCGAGCAGACCTATCCCGAGCAGTTTAAGGACTTCAACGCGCGCATGTTCACGCCGGGCGGCTTCCACAGGCCCAACGCCGCGCGCCATCGGCAATGGAAAACCGAGACGGGCAAGGCCAATTTCATTTCGCCGCCGGGCTTGAGCGCAACCGGCTTCGACGATGCGCCCGGGCGGCTGCGGCTGGTGACGCTGCGCTCCAACGGCCAGTTCAATACGACCGTCTATTCGAACGACGACCGCTTCCGCGGCGTGCACGACACCCGCATGATCGTGTTCATGAACCCGGCGGACATCGCGCAATTCAACCTGCGCGATGGCCAGGAGATCACGCTGGTGTCCGACGCGGGCGACGAGGTGCATCGCGAGGTGCGCGGGCTGCGCGTGGTCGCCTACGACATCCCGCAAGGTTGCATCGGCGGCTACTATCCCGAGTGCAACGCGCTGATCCCGTTCTGGCACCACGCCCAGGAGAGCAAGACGCCGGCTGCGAAATCGGTGCCGGTGCGGATTCTCGCGTAGGGCGGGTCTTGACCCGCCGATCAGGGTCTTGACCCGCCGATCAGGGTCTTGACCCGCCGATCAGGGTCGTGACCCGCCGATCGCGAGGAAGGCGGGTTGAAACCCGCCCGGCATTCCGTACCACGCGGCGCCCCACAAAATCATCGGCCGGCCATTTCGCGCCCGCCCTTCGCCACGATTTGCGGTAATACTTCCCACCGTCAAAATCGGGGAAGGGGAAGCTCCATGACGCACCTGTTTTCCGCCCGCGCAACGCGCCGTGGCGGTTTTGTCGTGCTCGTCCTCCTGCTTCTGCTCGCCGCTTGCGGCCGGCACGAATCCGCAACGCCCACCCTGCAGGGCGCGCCCGCCGCGGGCTCCACGAGCGGCAAGGCGCATTCGAAAACCGCGTTCGGCCTGGCTTCCGCCGGAGCGCAGGTCCGGGATCAGCAGACCGCGCTGGTGCTGCGCTTCAATGCGCCGCTGGCGGCCGCCCAGTCCTTCGACGACCAGATTGCGGTAACGGGTGCCCAGGGCGAAACGGTCGCTGGAAGCTGGAGCCTGGACGACGACAACAAGACGCTGCGCTTCCCGTTCGTGCAACCCGACCGGCATTACGCGGTGCTGTTGCGCGCTAAATTGCTGGCGGCGGATGGACGCACGCTCGGCCACGACGAAAAGCGCGACGTGTATTCGGGCAGCGTGCCGCCGGCGGTCGGCTTTGCTTCGCACGGCAGCGTGCTGCCGGCGCGCGGCTCGCGCGGCCTGCCGCTGGTCTCGGTGAACGTGCACGATGCCGACATCGAGTTCTTCAAGGTGCACGACGACGCGCTGTCCGATCTTTACTGCGCGTATCCGCAGAACAAGCACCGCGACAACTACGAGCTCGACCACGAGGTCAGCTCCTGGGACTTGTGCGAGCACCGCAGCCGCGCCCGCCTGCCGATCACAGAGATGGCCGATTCGGTGTACGCCAACCACTACACGCTGGGCGGCGCGGACAACGAACGCACGGTCACCTACATCCCGATCCAGGATGTCAAGCAGCTTTCCGCGCCCGGCGTGTACATGGCCGTGGTGAAGGCCGGCGGCACCTTCAAGGGTTCCTACGACACCGCGGTCTTCTTCGTCAGCGATCTCGGCCTGCACCTGCGCGTGTACCGCGACAACGCGCTGCTGCACGTGGCCTCGCTGCGTGACGGTTCGCCCGTCTCCAATGTCTCGATCGAGATCGATGGCGCGAGCGGCGCGGCGAAACTGAAGGCCGTCACCGATGCCGGCGGCAATGCGCTGATCGCCTACAAGGTGGATCCGGAGGACGTACTGATCGCGCGGCACGGCGGCGATGTCTCGGTGCTGCCGTTCAACCGGCCCGCGCTGGACATCTCCAATTTCGACGTGACCGGCCGCAAGCAGGCGCCGTTCGAGGTGTATGCGTGGTCGGGCCGCGACCTGTATCGCCCCGGCGAAACCGTGCGGGTCTCGGCGCTGCTGCGTGACTACGACGGCAAGCCGATGACCGCGCAGTCGCTGTTCGTGCGCCTGAAGCAGCCGGATGGCCGCGTGCTGCCGGACCAGCGCCTGCTGCCGTCGAAGCTCAACTACTTCGAATTGACGCAGGCAATCCCGGCCGACGCGCCGACCGGTCTGTGGCAGATGGAATTCCGCCTCGATCCGGCGTCGAAGGAAGCCGTGCAGGCGTTCCCGTTCCATGTCGAGGAATTCCTGCCCGAGCGCCTGAAGCTGGCGCTGGACTCACCGCAGGCGCGGCTGGTCCCCGACGAGCCGCTGAAGCTGCAGGTCGCCTCCAGCTATCTCTACGGCGCGCCGGCCGACGGCAACCGCTTCACGGCCAAGTTGCTGGTCGCGCCGGAAGTGCATCCGCTGCCGAACATGAAGGACACCTTTTTCGGCGACCCCACGCTGGATCTCCCCCAGGGCGCCGGGGACGTCATCGATGCCAGACTGGATGCACGGGGCGCGCTGGAGCAGGACGTTGCCTTGCCCGACGACGTGAAGCCTGTCGCGCCATTGGCAGTCACGGTGTCGGGCAGCGTGTACGAAACCGGCGGACGCGCGGTGACCCGCGTGCTGAAGCGCGTGTACTGGCCGGCGCCGCGACTGGTCGGCGTGCGCCCGCTGTTCGATCCGAAGCAGGGCGCAGAGAGCGAAGGCCAGGCCGCGTTCGAGATCGTGCGC
>DASVDY010000145.1:0-16931 GCA_036380855.1 Rhodanobacteraceae bacterium | reverse complement strand
CGCAGTTCGGCTTCGAGCAGCGTGCCGTACGGCGTCGTGCTTCCACCGCGACCGGGCAGGTCGGTGACGATCACCGTGGTGCCGGCGGCGATGTGCGCGCGCAGTTGTTCTCCGAAAGGCTGCGGAACCTTCAGTCGGGTCGCGAGTTCCGCCGGATCGGGTACCTCGCCCTGCCCCAGTACCCGATAGGCCGACCAGCGCGATTGCGGGTGCGTGGTCGGCCAGGTTTCGGGAAGTTGCGCGCGGCGCACGTACAGCAGGGTTCCGTGGACCGGTTCTCCTAGCGTTTCCAGTGGCGACGTCGCGACCAGGCTGCCCGCACCGAGTACGTAGAGATGCCGGTCGTGGAGGCTGACGACGATGCTCAGGGGAGCCGGGATGGTCTCCGGCAACGATCGAACGGCTGCGAGGTCCGTCGGGTTGCCTTGCAGGTCAATCGGCGCGATGGCCGCGGGGTGCGCGACCACGGCCGGCGCCACGCGCGCATCCGCCACGACTACCAGCGTGCCCTGCCCGGTCGCGGCGAACAGGCGCTCGGCAAACGCTGCAGGCAACCGGATGCATCCGTGCGAGGCGGGGTGGCCCGGCAGGGCGCCGGCGTGCAACGCCACGCCGTCCCAGGTGATCCGCAACATGAACGGCATGGGTGCGTCGTCGTAGAGGTTCGAATGATGCACGCGCGCCTTTTCCAGGATGGTATAGATGCCGGTAGGCGTGGCGTAGCCGGGCTTGCCCGAGCTGATCCGGCTGGCGCCGATGGCCACGCCGTTGCGATAGACATAGAGCCTTTGCTCGTCCAGGCTGGCGACCAGCACCACCGGACCGTTCGGCGCCAGGTCCGGGCGCCAGAAGAACGCATCCGCCCGGTTCTTCCCGGTGGCTGCCGCGCCCGCGATGCCCGCGAGTGCGATGATGCAAAGCGCACGCGCGATCCGACGCAGCCCACGCCAGCGCAGAGCCGGGCTCGCGCTCATGGCTTCAGCACCGCGGCGCCGATGAACCGGCCGCCGCGCAAATCGGCGAGTGCCTGGTTTGCCTGCTCCAGCGGATACACGCGCGTCGCGATGTGCAGATCCATTCCCGCGATCGCGGGAAAGAACGTGTGCGCGTCGGCGCGGGTCA
Organism: Rhodanobacteraceae bacterium; assembly: GCA_036380855.1. Lineage (GTDB taxonomy): Bacteria > Pseudomonadota > Gammaproteobacteria > Xanthomonadales > Rhodanobacteraceae > 66-474. The sequence goes on along the minus strand of DASVDY010000145.1, from coordinate 15,809 downwards.
GGTTGGCGACCGAGACGATTTCGCGTTCCTCCCACAACAGTGCGTACGGGAAGGATGGGATGTCCGACATGTGGATGCCGCCGCACACTACGCGACCGCCCTTGCGCACGACCTTCAGCGCTGACGGCACCAGTTCGCCGACCGGCGCGAAGATGATCGCCGCATCCAGCTTGCGCGGCGGCTCTTCATCCGAGCCGCCGGCCCAGGTCGCGCCGAGCGACAGCGCGAACGATTGCGACGCCTCGTCGCCGGGCCGTGTGAAAGCGAACACGTCCCTGCCTTGCCGCATCGCGACCTGCGCGATGATGTGCGCGGCGGCACCGAATCCGTAGAGCCCGAGCCGCTGCGCCTCCCCCGCCCTGCGCAGCGATCGCCAGCCGATCAGTCCCGCGCACAGCAGCGGGGCCGTCGCGATCGCGTCCGCGGAGTCATCCAGGCGGATGCAGTAATCCGCCTTGGCCAGCACACGGCTGGCGAAACCGCCGGGACGCGTATAGCCGGTGAATTCCGGCGCGTCGCAGAGATTCTCGCGGTCGGCGCGGCAGTATTCGCACACGCCGCACGTGGACCCGAGCCACGGCACGCCGACGCGGTCGCCGGGGTGAAGTTGCGCGACCTGCTCGCCGACGGCATCCACGCGTCCGACGATTTCGTGGCCCGGGACCACCGACGCGACCGCGCGCGGCAATTCGCCGTCTACCACGTGCACGTCGGTGCGGCATACGCCGCAGGCCTCCACCAGAATGCGCACTTCCCGCGGCCCGGGCAACGGATCGGGCAATTCGCGCAACACCAGCGGACTGCCGGATCCCTCGAGCATCATCGCGCGCACGGCGTCGCTCCACCGCTGGTTCCGCGGCTCAATGCCGCAGGAGCACCGGCAAATGCGCGTGGGCCAGCACGTGTCGGGTGGCGCCGCCGAGCATCCATTCGCTGAAACGGCTGCGACCGTACGCGCCCATGACCAGCAGGTCGGCCTCGAACTCCGCGGCATGCTTCAGCAGTTGCGCACCCGCATCGTCGTCGTCCACGTCCATCGCCCGCGGCCATACGTTCACTCCGTGGCGCTCCAGGTACTCGCGAATGTCGAATGGTGTTTTCCAGAAGACGTTCTGCCACGCCTCCCGTTCCGCCCCCCTCAGCAGCAGCACGCTCTTGCCCTCCAGCAGCGGCAGAGCCGCGTGCACCGCGCGCATGGCTTCCGGCGAACCGTTCCAGGCCACCGCCACGCGCGCGATCGTCTCGGCCGGGGGAATCGCCCTCGGCACCACGAGGCAAGGCGCATCGGCTTTCAGGACCAGCTCCGGAAGATCGGACGGCGAGTCGCGGTGTTCATCCGCGGGATGCTCCAGCACGACCAGGTCGAAGCGCGGGGACGCCTGCGCGAGGATGTCGGCCGCGTTGCCCTCGGCGACCAGCCACTCCGCCCGCTTGATGCCCTCCCCGGCCACCCATCCCAGGAATGCGTCCCTCGCCGCAAGCGCGATGCGCTCCTGTTCGCGCGAGTTGTCCATCAGCACCGCCATCAATTCGGGCGCGTAGGCGGGCGCGAGGTAAACCGGCGACGGGAACGCATACAGCCCGGACAACGCTGCACCGGATTGCGCTGCGAGCCGCGCTCCGCAATGCAGCGCCGGGGTGCGCTTCTCCAGATCGCGGACGTGGACGAGGATGTCTTTCATGGCGCGGCTCCCTGGCTTGTGGGCCAAGATTGGATCCACAAGGAACCCGGGATGTTGACCCCGGTCAATTGCGCTCGCACGCTGGTTGACCGGGATCAATCGTCCACGCGTTTGCGGCGCGACCCTTCGTGCATGGAGAGCGGCGTCCGGCGTCAACCCGATCCGGCGGCATGCGCGCAGGTGCCGCAGGAGCAACTGTTCGCGCTACTGCACGGTCGCCCGACCGGCCTGACCGAAGCAGAGGCCGCCCGGCGTTTCGCCGAGCTCGGTGCCAACGAACCCGATGCCGGCGGGCGTACCGGCTGGGCGGCAACGCTCGCGGAACTGTTCGGCAATCCGCTGGTACTGATGCTGCTGGTCGCGGCGGGGGTATCGGGAGTCCTCGGCGACCGCGTCGGCGCAGGCATCATCGCGGCCATGGTGTTGCTCAGCGTGTCACTCAATTTCGTTCTGAGCCATCGCTCGCGCGCGGCCGCCGAACGCCTGCGCGAGGAAGTCGCACCCACCGCGAGCGTCTGCCGCGACGGCGCGTGGCGCGATTTGCCGCGGCGCGCGCTGGTGCCGGGCGACGTGATCCGGCTCGGCGCGGGCGATCGCGTCCCCGCCGATGCGCGCCTGCTGGAGACGCGCGACCTGCACGTGCAGCAGGCCGCGCTGACCGGCGAATCGGCACCATCGGAGAAGGGCGCGGACGCGCATCCCGCGCCGGCGATGCGCGGCGCCGACGCGCGCCACCTGGTATTCCTCGGCACGTCGGTGGTGGCCGGAACCGCCACCGCTATCGTGATCGCCACCGGCAAGGCCACGGCCTTCGGCGACGTGGCCGCGCGACTGTCGGAACGCCCGCCGCCGACCGAATTCGAACGCGGCCTGCGCGATTTCTCGCGGCTGATCATGCGCACGGTGATCGGGCTGGTGCTGCTGGTGCTGCTGGCCGGAATCGTGTTGCACCGGCCGCTGCTGGAAACACTGCTGTTCGCGCTGGCGCTCGCAGTCGGCCTCACGCCGGAATTCATGCCGATGATCACCACGGTCACGCTGGCGCGCGGCGCCATGCGGATGGCAAAGTACCGCGTCGTGGTGAAACACCTCGCCGCGATCGAGGACTTCGGCAGCATGAACGTGCTGCTGAGCGACAAGACCGGCACCCTCACGCGCAGCGAAACCGAAGTCGCATCGGCCGTGGATGCGTTCGGCGATGCTTCCGCGCACACCGGAGAACTGGCCGTGCTCAACAGCGCGTTCCAGACCGGCATACGCAGCCCGCTGGACCAGGCGATCCTGCGTCGCTTCGCCGGGCCGGCGCAGGACTGTCGCAAACTCGACGAAATCCCTTTCGACTTCGAACGCCGCTTGCTGAGCGTCGTGGTGGAGTGCGGCGGCGAAACGATGCTGGTCGCCAAGGGCGCGCCGGAATCGGTGTTCGGCCGCTGCACGCATTGCGAAGCGGCGGGGAACATTCGCCCGCTCGACGCCGCCGCGCGTGGGCGCGCCGATGCCGTGTGCGAGGTTTTCGGCAGGCAGGGTTTGCGCGTACTCGCGGTCGCCTGGAACAAGGTCACGCCGCAGCCGCATTACTCGGTGGACGACGAGGCGGGCCTGGTGCTTGCGGGGTTCGTCTGCTTCGCCGACCCGGTGCTGCCGGGCGTCGCCGACTGCCTGCGCGCGCTCGCGCGCGACGGGCTGCAAGTGAAGATTCTTTCCGGCGACAACGAGCACGTCACCCGCCATGTCTGCGAACAGGTCGGGCTGGACGCGGCCGAGGTCGTGACCGGCGCGCAGGTCGCCGCGCTGGACCAGGATGCGCTGGGCGCGGTGGCCGAGCGCGCGAGCGTGTTCGCGCGGCTGTCGCCGGCGCAGAAACATCGCATCGTGCTGGCATTGAAGTCGCGCAACTTCGTGGTCGGATTCCTTGGCGACGGCATCAACGACGCGCCTTCGCTGCACGCGGCCGACGTCGGGATCTCGGTCGCCAATGCGGTGGATGTCGCCCGCGATTCGGCCGACATCGTGCTCGGCGAGCGCGACCTCCACGCGCTGCACGCGGGCGTGATCGAGGGCCGCAGGGCTTTCGCCAACGTGACCAAGTACCTGCTGATGGGCACCAGTTCCAATTTCGGCAACGTATTCAGCATGGCCGCGGCGTCCGTGCTGCTGCCGTTCCTGCCGATGCTGCCGACCCAGATCCTGCTCAACAATTTCCTCTACGACGTTTCGCAGGTCACCATTCCCGGCGACAACGTGGATGCATCGCAACTGCTCCGGCCGCGACGCTGGAGCATCGGCCTGATCCGGCGTTTCATGCTCGGCGTGGGGCCGATCAGCTCGCTGTACGACTTCCTCACCTTCTATGTCCTGCTGGGCTGGCTGCATGCATCGGAAGCGGAGTTCCACACCGGCTGGTTCGTGGAGTCGCTGGCGACGCAGACGCTGGTGCTGTTCGTGATCCGCACCGCGGGCAATCCGTTCCGCAGCAGGCCCAGCGCGGCGCTGCTCGGCACGGTGCTGGCCTGCGTCGCGATCGGGCTGGTGCTGCCGGCCACGCCGCTCGGCGCGGGCTTCGGCTTCGTTCCCCTGCCACTTGGCTTCTATGCCTTCCTGGCCGGCGCCACAGCGACCTATCTTTCGCTGGTGCAGTTCGTGAAGCGGCATTTCATGGAAGCAAAGGCGCCCGTGGCCGGCAAGGATGTTTCGCGGTGATCCAGATCAATGCTGCGGATCCGGCTTTTTCTATGCTGGCGACGAAGCGTCAGCGAGTCCATCCATGTCGCCCGTCGTGATCATGCTTCCGGTCTTCGTCTACGCCGCAGCCGTCGGGTCGCTGCTGGCGTACGTGCTCGTGGCCAGGGCGAGGCGATCGGCTCGCGAGCGGTGATGCCGATGCACGTTCCCGTATTCGTCATCGTTCTCATCCTGCTGGCCTATGTGTTCGCGGTGGCACTGCTGGTGGCCTATGTCGCCACCTTCGTCGCGCCGCGCTCCCGGCGCGATGCCGGCCCGGGGCCGGATTTCGGGCGGCGCGACGATGCCTTGCTGCTGCGGCAGGCTTTCGCACGGCTGCTGCCGCGCCCCCGCCCGCTCGATCCGGTGTGCGGACGCAAGGCGCCGCTGAACGGGCTGCATTCGTGCGCTTACCAAGGCCGCGTCTACTACTTCTGCTCGGACGACTGCCGCGACCATTTTGCACGGCGGCCGCACGCGTACCTGAGCGAAACCGGCGAGCCCCTGGTCCGGCCGCAACGCTCGTTCGTGCACTTCCGCTGAGCGACAGCAAACGGCACGCGAGCGGTGCGCGGGCCGTTCAGCGGCAGGTGTAGCCGCCATCAATCACAAGCTCGCTGCCGGTCACGAACTTCGATTCGTCCGATGCGAGATACACCACGCCCCAGGCGATGTCGTCCGGCTCGCCCATGTGGCCGAGCGGATGCAGCGCGTCCACGGCGCGCCGTTGCTCCCGGGCATCGCCGGCATGGCCTGCAATGAAGCCTTCGACCATTCCGGTCCAGATGAAACCGGGATGGACGGAATTGACGCGGATGCCTTCGCGCGCGTACTGCAACGCATCGGTCTTGCTCATCAGCCGCACCGCGCCCTTGGACGCGTGGTAGGGCGGGACGTCCGCCGCGCCGACCAGTCCGTAGATGGACGACATGTTGACGATGCTGCCGCCGCCGCCGCGCCGCATGTGCGGCAGCGCGTGCTTGGTGCAGAAGAACACGCCCTTGACGTTGACCGCCTGCACGCGATCCCACTCCTGTTCGGTCAGTTCGTGGGTCGGCTTGTCCGCTCCGGCGATGCCGGCATTGTTGACCAGCACGTCCAGTCGGCCGAACTTCGCCACGGTCGCGTCCATCGCGGCGGCAACTTCCTTCTCCGAGGCCACGTCGGCGTGCAGGTAGATGGCGCGCTCGTCACCGCCCGCGAGTTCCCTGGCCAGCTCGTCCCCGGGCGCGTCGTGGATGTCCAGGATGGCCACATGCGCGCCCTCCCCCGCCATGCGACGCGCGCACGCCGCGCCAATGCCCACGGCTCCGCCCGTGATCACCACGACTTTGCCATCGAGCCGGCCCATGGGCGAGCCTCGGCCTGCGCTCACCACCCGTTGCCGCGACGGCCGCCGATGAACAGGCCCGCAAGCAGGCCCGCAGCCGTACCGATCCCGATCGAAGCCCATGGGTACCGGCGCACGAGTTGCTCTCCCTTGCCGCCCAGTTCATGCGCCTGCAAGGTGAATTCGTGCGCGCTCCCGGACAGGTTCGACTTGAGGGTCTGCACCCTGCGCTCGAGCGAAGCGCGCGCGTCGCGCCACTCCCCGCTGGCTTCGTCGGCGGTCGTGTGCAGCAGCGTTTCGACGGCGTCCACGACGTTTTCGAAGTCGCGTTTCAGTGCGCCATCGTTGCCTGCCCGAAGAGATGAGGCTGTTTCGTTCATGTCGGATGCTCCTTTGTCCGGAAAGCGCATGATCGGCTTGCCCACTGCGGCCGCTGTTGACCTGCGTCAATCCCGCATTGCGCACCCGAAGCGCCGATGACGTCGGGCCGCTCTGCATCACCGCCCGGGTTGATCCACGTCACGCGCGCACGCTGCAGGTGCGGGATGCTGGCTGCACCAAGCACCCGGCGAGAGCAGCCATGATCCACTCCGAACACCCCGCTTCACCAGACGTATCGCCGCAGGAGGCGTTGACGACGTTGCAGGCGCCCGGCGACGTGCCGCAATGGGAAGAAACGCTCAGGGACGGCAGCCATGTGTTGATCCGCGCGTTGCGCAAGGCCGATGCGGAACTCGAGCGCGCGTTCATACGCCGGCTCAGCCCGGAGTCGCGGCGGCTGCGTTTCCTTGCGCAGATCAGCGAACCCAGCGATGCCCTGATCCGCAGCCTGACGGATCTGGACGAGGACGACCTTGCCTTCGTCGCGCTGGTGCACCGCGAAGGAGAAAAGCGCGAGGTTGGGGTAAGCCGTTACAGCCTGTTGCCCGATGGAGAGTCCTGCGAGTGCGCGGTCACCGTTGACGACGAGTGGCGCGACAAGGGCCTGGGCACGGCACTGATGCGGCATCTGATCGAGGTCGCGCGCCGCCGCGGCGTGCGCTCGATGATGTCCTCGGATGCGGCAGGCAACTGGCGCATGCGGGAGCTGGCCCGCGACCTGGGCTTCGCCTGCACGACCGATCCTGAAGACCCGAAACAGGTGACGTACCGGCTCGAGCTCTGAACGCCGCGCGCGCGAGGTGACGACACACTCCCGAGAACGACATGAACGACAAGGAACTGCGCCAGCTCGTCGTGGACGAACTGGAATACGAACCGAGCATTGACGCCGCCGACATCGGCGTGGCCGCAGAGAACGGCGTGATCGTCCTGAGCGGACACGTTGCCGATTACGCGCAGAAGGTCGCCGCCGAGCGCGCGACATGGCGGGTGAAAGGCGTGAAGGCCATCGCCCAGAAGATCGAGGTGCGCCTGCCCGGCGACAAGCAGCAGAACGACGACGAGATCGCGCAGCGTGCGCTCGACATCATCGCCTGGAGCACCTCGCTTCCGCACGATTGCATCCGGGTCAAGGTCGCCGACGGCTGGGTGACCCTGTCCGGCAGCGTCAACTGGAATTACCAGCGCGAAGCGGCGGAGAACGAGGTGCGCAGGCTGGGCGGGGTCAAGGGCATCACCAATGACATCAAGCTCGCCTCGGGCGTGCAGGTCGGCGATCTCAAGCGGCGAATCGTGGAGGCGCTGAAACGGCAGGCTCAGATCGAGGCGGAAGCCGTGCACGTGGACCTGGTCGGCGACGACCAGGTACGGCTCGAAGGTCGTGTGGACAACTGGAGCGAACTCCAGGCGGTCAAGCGCGCGGTGTGGGCGGCACCGGGCGTGCGCAGCGTCGAGGATCGCCTGAGGATAGGGTGAACCGCTGCCCTGCTCTGCGTCGAACCATCGTGTGCATGGCGCGTGGTTCGTGCGCCAGGATCCGTTGACGCGTTCGATTCAACGCGCTCGAACCAGGACGATCAATGATCGTGTTCGACCGCGGCCCAGTCGCGCTCGTCGTCCGCGTGCAACTCGAACCACATCGCGTTGAGGATGCCGAAGCAGCCGATCAATCCCGCGCCGAGCAGCCAGGCGAAGTACCACATGGCTTTCACCTCTTCCGCGGCGATGCGCCGCGACTGCGAACCACGGTAGCCCGTGCTCGCCGCGGCGACTTGATCCTGGTCAGGAAACGCGCGGGGCGGCGATGCGTGCGGCGCGATCGCCGGCCGCCGCTCAGGCGTGGCGCCTGAAAACCAGGCTCGCATTGGTGCCGCCGAATCCGAAGCTGTTGGTCATGGCCGATTCGAGGCGGGCTCCGCGGCTGCTGCGCACGATCGGCATGGACGCCGCGCGTTCGTCCAGCCGCGCGATGTGCGCCGAACCGGCGATGAAACCGTCGCGCAGCATCAGCAGGCAGTAGATCGCCTCGTGCACGCCGGCCGCGCCCAGCGAGTGGCCGGACAGGGCCTTGGTCGAGGACAACGGCGGACAGTCTTCGCCGAACGTTTGCCGCAGCGCGTCCAGTTCGACGATGTCGCCGAGCGGCGTCGCGGTGGCGTGGGTGTTGACGTAGTCGGGCCGCCCGCCGGCTTCGGCCAGCGCCATGCGCATGCAGCGCACCGCGCCCTCGCCCGACGGCGCCACCATGTCGGCGCCATCGGAACTCGCGCCGTAGCCGGTGAGCTCGGCGTGGATGCGCGCGCCCCGGCGCAGCGCATGCTCGCGTTCTTCCAGCACCAGCATGCCGGCGCCGCCGGCGATCACGAACCCGTCGCGGTCGGCATCGTAAGGGCGCGATGCATGCTCGGGGTCATCGTTGAAGCGCGCGGACAACGCGCCCATCGCGTCGAACTGGGCGGTCAATCCCCAGTGCAGTTCTTCGCCTCCGCCCGCGAACACGATGTCCTGGCGGCCGCTGCGGACAAGATCGGCGGCCGTGCCGATGCAGTGCGCGGAAGTCGCGCAGGCGGCCGACAGCGAATGGCTGAAACCGCGGATGCCGAAGGCGCAGGCGAGATTGGCCGAGACCGTCGAGCACATCGTGCGCGCCACCCGGTACGCGCCGACCCGACGGATCCCGCTGCCGCGAAGCTGGTCGGCGACGGCGATCTGGTTCTCGCACGAGCCGCCACCGGACCCGGCGACCAGGCCGGTGCGTTCATCGCTGACCTGCGCCGGCGACAGCGAGGCATCGCGGATCGCATCCCGCATCGCGATCCACGCATAGGCGGCGGCGTCACCCATGAAGCGACGCACCTTGCGGTCAATGGCGGTTTCGAGATCCACCTGCGGCGCGCCGGCAACCTGGCTGCGCAGGCCGAGCGTCGCGTATTCGGGCATGGCGCGGATGCCCGAGCGGCCTTCGCGCAAGGCCTGCGCCACGTCGTCGGGCTCATTGCCGAGACAGGACACGATTCCCATCCCGGTCACCACCACCCGGCGCATCCGTTCAGAACCCCGCCATGGAGGTGAACAGGCCGACGCGCAAGTCCTCGGCGGTGTAGATGTCGCGGCCGTCCACGAGCATGCGCCCGTCGCCGATCGCCATCGCGAGTTTCTGTCGCAGCACGCGCTTGATGTCTATCACGTAGCTGACCTTGCGCGCGCTCGGCAGCACCTGGCCGAAGAAACGCACCGCGCCCACGCCCAGCGCGCGGCCGCGCCCAGGCTGCCCGAGCCAGGCGAGGAAGAAGCCGACCAACTGCCACATGGCATCCAGGCCGAGGCAGCCCGGCATCACCGGGTCGTCGCGGAAATGGCAGCCGAAGAACCAGAGGTCCGGGCGGATGTCCAGTTCGGCCTCGATCCGACCGCGGCCATAACGGCCGCCCTTCGGATCAATGTCCACCACCCGATCCATCATCAGCATGCCGGGCAACGGCAGGCGGGCATTGCCCGGGCCGAACATCTCGCCGCGCGCGCACGCCAGGAGTTCTTCCCGGTCCAGCCTGTTGGAGGGAGTCACGGTGTATCCGCCATGCCCAGGACGCCAAAGTGTGGAGGAGCACTTCCGGCGGATCATTGACCTGCGTCAAGGGGACATCGGATTCGCCGCGGGGCCGGCAGGTTCCCGAGCCTTCGCCAAGCTCGAGTGCACCACCGCACCGCTCGCATCCCGCACGCGCACGGCGACCGGCACGCCGGCACGCACGCTTTCGGTGACGATGCAGAAGTCCTCGAACTGGGCCAGCGCGCGTTCGATGTTCTGCAGAAGCGCGACCGAATCGTCGAGCTGCAACTCCACTTCCATGCCGGCCACCCGCCAGCGCCCGTGTTCGTTGCGGGCGATCCGCGCCCGTGCCTTTGCGTGCAGCGGGCCGGGCGCGTTGCGGAACTTGCGCAATGCGAACAGCAGGCTCGCGGCCAGGCAGTTGGCGACGGCTGCCAACAGCAACCTGGCCGGGTTGGGGCCGGCATCATGGCCGAGCGGCGAGGCCTCGTCGGTGGTCAAGTCCGGCAGTGCCGTATGCTCGAAGCGGATGCGGAACTCGAAATCCTCGACTTGGGTCAAGCTGAGTTCCATAACCTGCTCATCGGTCATTGGTTTTCTCCTTCGGTAGCGCGCTGGCCGCGGGCCAACCAGGTGTAGTACAGCAGCGGAATCACCAGCAGGGTCAGCACCGTGGACACCAGGATGCCGAAGACGAGCGACACGGCGAGTCCCTGGAAGATCGGGTCGTCGAGGATGAAGAAGCCGCCGATCATCGCCGCCAGCGCGGTCAGCGCAATCGGCTTGGCGCGCACCGCGGCCGCCTCGATCACCGCTGCGCGGAGCGGGCGCCCGGCGGCGAGTGCGAGGTCAATGAAATCGATCAGCAGGATCGAGTTGCGCACGATGATGCCGGCCAGCGCGATCATGCCGATCATGGATGTCGCGGTGAACTGCGCGCCGACCAGCGCATGGCCCGGCATCACGCCGATCACGGTCAGCGGGATCGGCGCCATGATGATCAACGGCACCATGTAACGCTTGAAGTGGCCGACCACCAGCAGGTAGATCAGCACCAGCCCGGCCGCATACGCGATGCCCATGTCGCGGAACGTTTCGTAGGTGATCTGCCATTCGCCGTCCCACTTCACCGCGTACCCGGCGGGTTCCGACGGTTGCCGGACGAAATTCTGCGCCAACGCGTAGCCGTCCACTTTGTCGTGGCGCAGCTTCGAAACCATTGCGAACATCCCGTACAGCGGGCTGTCGGTGTGGCCGGCGTCGTCGCCGGTCACGTAGGTGTAAGGCAGGAGATCCTTGTGGTAGATGGCTTTCTCCCATCCTGCCCGGTGCAGGCTCGCGACCGCCGACAGCGGCACCAGCGCGCCGCTTTTTGCACGCACGCGCAGCGACAGCAATTGGTCGAACGAAGCCTGGTCGCCCGGCGGCAGCCGCAGCCGCACCGGCACCGCATAACGCGCACGCCCATCCATCAGATACGTCGCGTCGTCACCGGACAGCGCCATGCGCAGCGCCTCGGCGATGTCGGCCTGGGTCAGCCCGAGCCGCGCGGCGCGCGCGCGATCCACCACCACCACGGCGCGCGGCGAATCGGACTCGACGCTGCTGTCCACGTCCACGATGTCAGGGTCCGAACGGAAATCCTTCTCCAATCCGAGTGCGAGCTTGCGCAACGTGGCGTCATCGGGTCCGTAGATTTCGGCCACGATCGGCGCCAGCACGGGCGGGCCCGGTGGCACCTCGACCACCTTCACCGACGCGCCGATTTGCGCGCCGATCCTGGCCAGCATCGGCCGTACCGCCAGCGCGATCGCGTGGCTCTGGCGCTGGCGATCGGCCTTGTCCACGAGGTTCACCTGCAGGTCGCCGTCCACTGGACCCGAGCGCAGGTAGTACTGCCGCACCAGCCCGTTGAAGGTGATCGGCGCGGCGGTGCCGGCGTAGCCCTGGTAGTTCATCACTTCAGGCACGCGATCCAGCGCGTGCGCGAGCCGGGTGAGCAATGCGTCAGTGCTTTCCAGCGTGCTGCCCTCGGGCATGTCCACCACGACCTGGATTTCCGACTTGTTGTCGAACGGCAGCATCTTCAGCACCACCGCTTTCACCACCACCAGCCCGACGGCGGCCAGTACCAGGACGCCCATCGCCGCGAACAACATGCGCCGGCGTCGGCGCGCGCGAGTGCCTTCGATGAAGGGCGTCATCAGGCGTTGGAACATGCGCAGCATGCGCCCGCCGCGCGCCGCTTCCCGCCTGTCCTCGGCCTCCGCCAGGCGATGCTGGCCGAGCAGCTTGAGCGCCAGCCACGGCGTCACCACCAGCGCGACGGCCAGCGACAGCAACATGCCGGCCGAGGCATTGATCGGGATCGGCCGCATGTAGGGACCCATCAGGCCGGATACGAACGCCATCGGCAGCAACGCGGCGATCACGGTGAAGGTGGCGAGGATGGTCGGTCCCCCGACTTCGCCCACCGCCTCGGGGATCGCTTCACGCAGGGACCGCCCGCCGAGCGCCATGTGGCGGTGGATGTTTTCCACCACCACGATCGCGTCGTCCACCAGGATGCCGATCGAGAAGATCAACGCGAACAGCGATACGCGGTTGATGGTGAAACCCATCGCCCACGACGCGAACAGGGTCAGCATCAGGGTGATGACCACGGCGCTGCCCACCACGATCGCTTCGCGCCAGCCCAGCGCCAGCAACACCAGCAGCACCACCGACAACGTGGCGAACATCAGCTTGTGGATCAGGAGATCGGCCTTGGCGGTGGAGGTTTCGCCGTAGTCGCGGGTGACGACGACGTGCACGCCGGCCGGGATCACCACGCCTTCGAGCGCATGGATGCGCTGCCGGATCGCCTGCGTGATGTCGGCGGCGTTGGTGCCGGAAAGCTTGGTCACCGCCATCGTCACGGCAGGCGCCATCCCGGTTGCGGGGCCGCCCCGCCCCGGCGGCGTGCCGAACCAGACGTATTGGCCGGGAACGTCCGCGCCGCCACGGATCGTGGCGACGTCGGACAGGAATACCGGCTGGCCGTCCTTGAGGCCGATCACCAGTCGTGCGATCTCGTCGGCACCGTCGAGGAAGGTGCCGGCGGTGACGGGAACGTCGCGATCACCACCGACGCCATCGCCAGCCTGCGCGACGACGTTGGACGCGCGCAGCGATTGCGCGAGATCGTTGACCGCCATGCCGTAGGCCGCGAGTTTCGCCGGATCGAGCTGCACCACCAGCGCGCGCGCGGGCGCCCCGATCGTGTACACGTCGCGCGTGCCCGGGATGTGCTTGAGGTCGGCTTCCAGGGTGTGCGCGACTTCGGCGAGATCGGCCGGTCCACGCGCGGGATCGTCGGTCCACATCGTCAGCGCCAGCACCGGCACGTCGTCTATGCCCATCGCGCGCACCAGCGGCTGGCCGACGCCGAGGTCCGGCGGCCACAGGTCGCGATGCTGGAACACCTGGTTGTACAGGCGCACCAGCGCGGTCTGGCGCGGCACGCCGACCTTGAATTCGACCGTCAGCATGGCCAGCCCCGGACGGCTGACCGAGTACACGTGCTTGATGCCATCAATGCCCGCCAACTGCTGCTCCAGCGGGGAAGCCACCAGGTTCTCGACGTCATGCACGTCCGCGCCCGGGAACGGCACCGTCACGTTGGCCATGGTCACGTCAATCTGCGGCTCTTCCTCGCGCGGCGTGACCATCAGCGCCATGAACCCGATCAGCAGCGCCGCGATCGCCAGGATCGGCGTCAGCGGATGGCCCTGGAACACCCGCGCGACGCGTCCGGCGAAACCCGGCCGCGGCGCGTTCACGGCCGTGCGTTCCGGTCGTGCCGTTGGGTGAGGTACAGCGCGGCGGCGCCGGGATTGCGCACGACGCGATCGCCCGCCGCGAGGCCGGCCAGCACTTCGACCTGGTCGCCGAAGCGATGCCCCAGCCGCAACTGGCGCAGGCCCACCGAACCATCGGCGCCCACCACGTACGCCGCGGTCAATTCGCCGCGCGCGACCAGCGAGGCATCCGGGATCAGCAGGCGCCTCGCCGCGCCGACCGCGAACGCGACCTTGACGGTCATGCCGGGATACAGGCCGCTGCCGCCGGCCGGCAATCGCACCCGCACCCGGAATGAATGTGTCGAAGGATCGGCGTACGGGAACACGATGACCTTCGCGGCCGCCACGCGCCTGCCGTCATCCAGCACCACGCTTGCGCTCTGCGAGGCGCGGATCGTGGTGGCTGCGCCTTGCGGCACCACCACGTCCACGCGCAAGTGGTCCAGCGCGGCCAGCGCGATCAGCGGCTGCGGCGTCGGCGGTCCGGATTGCACCGCCTCGCCCACGTGCACGAGACGTTGCGTGACCACGCCGTCGAACGGCGCGCGGACGACGGTGTAGTCCGCCTGCTGGCCGGCGCTGCGCAATGCAGCATCGGCCGCGCTCAGGTTGGCGCGTGCGGCATCGCGCCGCGCGGTCGCGGCGTCCAGCTGCGCGCGCGCGACCAGGCCGCGCTCGAAGATCTTCTGCGTGCGTTGCCAGCTCGCTTCCGCATCGCGGTATTCCGCGCGCGCCGACGCCACGCTGGCGGCAGCGGCGCGCCGGCCCGATTGCTGCTCGACGTCGCTGAAACGCACCAGCACGTCGCCCTTGCGGACGGGATCGCCAACGTCAACGGGCAACTCGAGTACGCGCGCGTTGGTCTGCGCTGCAATCGTGGTGGCGTCCACCGCTTCCACCACGCCGTCCCACGTCTGTTCGCGCGCGGCCTGTTCGGGATGCACCGCGAGGGTGGCCAATGGCGGCTGCGGGCGCCCCGCCGCTGCCGGATGCGGAACGCGACCGCACGCGGCGAGCAGCAGGCATGCGAAACCCGCGGCCGCACCGCGCCGCATCCCGCGCGCGCTCCACCACCGCATCGCCTTGCCTTCGTGCGTTCCCGTCACGACGGGAACGCACTACCCGGTTTCGTGCCGATCCTGCGCAGGATGCGCGCCAACGGGCAGAAGCCGGTAAAGGAGGCCTGGAACAGGTTGAGGCCCACGAACAACGAGAGCAGCAGCCACCACGGCGAAAAGAAGTACGCCAGCGCCAGGCCCAGGACCACCATGGCGCCGGCGATCCGCATCACCATCCGATCAACGTTCATGTCCTTGCCTCCGGAGATCCGGCATTGCCAGGGGCGAAGCGACCGCGCTTCCCACGGGTGCGCCAGGGCAGCATCCGCAGCAACGTGTCGTCGCGAACGAAGTAGTGGTGGAACAACGCCGCCGCGGTGTGGAGGCCCACCAGGTAATAGCCGATCGTGCCGATGGTCTCGTGGATTTCCTCGAAGTTCCCCGCCAGGCCTTCATTGGGCGCGATCAGCGCCGGAAGGTGCAGCCCGAAGAAGGGAATCGGCTTGCCGTCCGCACTCAATGCAAGCCAGCCCAGCACCGGCATCACGATCAGGAACAGGTAGAGCGCCAGATGCATCGCCGCGGCGGCGAAGCGCTGCAGGGCGGGCGGCGCCGGCGTGATCGGAGGTGCGCGGAATGCAGCGCGCAGCGCAATCCGGACGAACACGATGCCGAACACCGTCAGGCCCAGCATGAAGTGCCAGGTCTTCATCGCCTCGCGCGGGTCGCTGCCCTTCGGGTACCACTCGCGCAGCAGGATCAATGCGTACACCGCGACCAGCAGCACCAGCGTCAGCCAGTGCGCGCCGATGGACCATGCGTGGTATTTGTCGTGCGTGTCGTGCTTGTCCATGGCGTTTGCCCGTCCTGATGCGTTTCGTCGCCGCGCGTTCAGTGCGCGCCGACGGCATGCTTGAGCCGCTCGATGCCGAGCGCCTTCAATATGTATTTCTCGTACACCGGCTCGCTGTGGCCGTTGCGGATCTTGCGCAAGTAGTACTTCTCGAACGCCAGCTTGGCGACGTGCACCCACTTGCCGATCTTCGTCCAGGTGACGTTGCGCGGCGGGATCTGCGGCAACGCGACGAACGCCGCGCCGGTGTCGCCCATGTCGGCAAGGCACACCGCGTTCCAGGTTGCCTCGGCATCCGCCGTGCGCCCGGCCAGATCGTCGCGAAGATTGGCGGCGATCGCGCTCACCATGGACTCGATCATGAAGCCGGTCTTGGGCGCCCCGGTCGGCAC
>DASVDY010000144.1:0-5474 GCA_036380855.1 Rhodanobacteraceae bacterium | reverse complement strand
GGTGGCGGCGCCGGCGATCTCGCCGACGGTTTCCTTCTTCACGCGCAGGCCGGTCAGGATCGCGGCGGTCATCACCGGCGAGACCTCGCCGCGCATGATCTGCCGCATCAGCGCGATCATCTCGTCGTGGAAGATCTCGCGGTGCTCGATCGTGCGCTGCAGCGCCTCGCGCGGCGTGATGCTGGCGTTCATGACCTAAAGCCCCTCTCCCCTCGGGAGAGGGGTGGGGATGAGGGTACGGAAGACACGAGGCGCGGCGGCGTTGCGCATTCTTTCATCCTCCGATGCTCAGGCAGCCCTGGGCAAGGGCGCTCGCAGGAAATTGCGCAGCAGGTCGTGGCCGTGCCGGGTCAGGATGGATTCCGGATGGAACTGCACGCCCTCGATCGGCAGGCGCCTGTGGCGCAGGCCCATGATTTCGTCCAGCTCGCCGCTTTCGGTTTGCGTCCAGGCGGTGATCTCGAGGCAATCGGGCAACGATGCTTGCTCCACCACCAGCGAGTGGTAGCGCGTGGCTTCGAACGGATTGTCCAGGCCCGCGAACACGCCTTCGCTGCGATGATGGATCGGCGAAGTCTTGCCGTGCATGATCCGCTTCGCGCGCACCACGCGCCCGCCGAACGCCTGCCCGATCGCCTGGTGGCCCAGGCACACGCCGAGGATGGGCACTTCGCCTTGCGTGGTTTCCAGCAATGCCAGCGACACGCCCGCATCGTCCGGCGCACCCGGCCCCGGCGAGATCACGATGCGCGAGGGCGCGAGCGCGCGGATGCCGGCGAGGTCCAGCGCATCGTTGCGCACCACCTTCACCTCCTCGCCCAGCTCGCCCAGGTATTGCGCGAGGTTGAAGGTGAAGCTGTCGTAGTTGTCAATCAGGAGCAGCATGACGCGCCCGCCGGCCCAGGGAAGCCGATCATAGTTTCCGGGGCCCGGTTTGACACCTTGCCCGAGTCATGGCGACTCGCGCGCGGCACGCGCGCAGCCATGGAAGTTGCGCTGGATCAATGCGCTGCCGCTGCCGAACGGCTAACAACCATTTGTCATGAGCAGCGCAGTCCAGGCCCCGTCGCGTGCGAGCACCGTGGTGTTCCACATCCACGCGCTCGCCCGCACCTACCGTACCGGCAGCGTCGAGGTGCAGGCCCTGCGGGGGGTGGACCTCGACATCTTCAAGGGCGAGATGCTGGTGCTGCTGGGCCCGTCCGGCTCCGGCAAGTCCACGTTCCTCAATATCCTCGGCGGGGTGGATCGGCCGAGTTCGGGCGAGGCACGGTTCCGCGACCACGACCTCGTCCGCATGAGCGATCGCGAATTGACGCTGTATCGTCGCGACCACGTCGGCTTCGTTTTCCAGTTCTACAACCTGATACCCAGCCTGACCGCACGCGAAAACGTCGCACTGGTGACCGAAATCGCCGCGCACCCGATGCAGCCCGAGGATGCGCTCGCCGTCGTCGGCCTGCGCGAGCGCATGGATCATTTCCCGGCCGAACTGTCCGGCGGCGAGCAACAGCGGGTCGCGATCGCGCGTGCGATCGCCAAGCGCCCGGAAATCCTGCTCTGCGACGAGCCCACCGGCGCGCTCGACTCGCCGACCGGCGTGATCGTCCTGCAGGCGATCGAGCGGATCAACGCAGAGCTCGGCACCACTTCGGTGATCATCACCCACAACGTCGCGATCGCCGACATGGGCCACCGCGTCGCGTCCTTCGCGAACGGCCGCGTGGCGCAGGTGCTCACCAACTCCGAACGCCGGCCGGCCGGCGAGTTGCGGTGGTGACCATGCGCGCACTCGACCGCAAGCTCCTGCGCGACCTGTGGCACGTCAAGGGCCAGGCCGCGGCCATTGCCGCGGTGATCGCCTGCGGGGTGGCGATCGTGATCATGACTTTCGGCGCCATGCTCTCGCTGCGGCAGACGCGCGACAGCTACTACGAGCGCTACCGGTTCGCCGACGTGTTCTCGCAACTGCGCCGCGCCCCGCTGTGGGTCGGCGCGCAGGTCGGGGAGATCTCCGGCGTCGCCGCATGGCAGACCCGCATCACCCATTACGCGGCGCTCGACATCCCGGCCCTGCAGCGGCCGGCCGCGGCCCTGCTGGTTTCACTGCCCGATCGCGGCGAGCCCAGGCTCGATCGCATCGCGTTGCGCAGCGGCCGCCTGCCGCTGCGCGGGCGCGACGAACTGGTCATGAGCGAGAACATGGCGCAGGCGCTGGGTTACGGTCCCGGCGACAAGCTCGCCGTGCTCCTCAACGGGCGCAAGCGCAGCTTCACCGTCGCCGGCGTCGCGCTCTCGCCGGAATTCGTCTACGTGGTCGCGCCCGGACAACTCATGCAGGACGACCGGACCTTCGGCATCCTGTGGGTCAATCGCTCGATCATGGAAGCGGCCTACGATCTTGTAGGCGCGTTCAACGATGTCGCCGTACGGCTCGCGCCGGGCGCCTCCGAACCGGACGTGATCCGCCGCCTGGACCTGCTGCTGGCCCGCTACGGCGGAACCGCCGCCTATGGCCGCGCCGACCAGATCAGCAATGCCTATCTCGACCAGGAGCTCGAGCAACTGCGCACCATCGCGATCGTGATTCCGCCGATCTTCCTCGCGGTGGCGGCGTTCCTCCTGCACATGGTGCTGTCGCGGCTGATTGATACCGAGCGCGAATCCATCGGCCTGCTGAAATCCTTCGGCTACGGCAATCGCGAGATCGGTGCGCACTACCTCAAGTTCTCGCTGGTGGTCACCGCGCTGGGCGTGGCCGGCGGCTGCGTCGCCGGCCTCTCGCTCGGCCGCTGGATGACGCTGCTCTACCAGCAGCATTTCCGGTTTCCGTTCCTGCTTTACCAGGCCGATCCGGTCGTGCTGGCGGCCGCGCTCGCGTTGGCTTTCGCCGCGGCGATCGCCGGCGCCTGGGCCGCGGTGGCGCGCGCAGCGCGGCTTGCGCCGGCCGCGGCCATGCAGCCGGCGGCGCCGACGATGTACCGCCGCACGCTGGTGGATCGCCTGAAGCTGGGCCGCCACCTGTCCATGCCCACGCAGATGATCCTGCGCCACATCGAACGCTGGCCGCTGCGCGCACTGGGCACCAGCTTCGGCACGGCCATGGCGGTGATGCTGCTGGTGACGCTGTTTTTCTTCTTCGATGCGATAGACGCGCTGGTCGAGCGTTTCTATTTCCAGGGGAACCGGCAGGACGCGGTGATCGGCCTGGTCGAGCCACGGGCGCAGAACGCGCGTTTCGACCTTGCGCGCCTGCCGGGGATCCGTGCGACCGAACCGGTGCTGGAGGTTCCCGCCCGCCTCTCGCATGGCCACCTGACCCAGAGGCTGGGCGTGACCGGGCTGCGCCCGGACACCGCGCTGCGTGCATTCCGCGATGCGTCCGGGCGCGGGTTCACCCTGCCCGCGCGCGGCATCGTGCTCTCGGACAAACTGGCCGGACTGCTCGATCTCCGGCGCGGCGAGCGGGTGGAAATCGAGATCCTGGAAGGGGCGCGTCGGCGCGCCGAGGTGCCGGTCGCGGCCATCGCTTCCGAGGACGTCGGGCTGACCGCCTACATGGATGCGCGCGCACTCGCACGCCTCACCGGCGAACCGGGGACGCTGACCGCCGTGCAAGCGCTGGTGGATCCGGCGCGCGAGGCCGAACTGATGCGCCGACTGAAGGGCGTGCCGGCGGTGGCCACTGTTTCGACGCGCGCGCAGGCGGTCACCGCGCTGCGCGAGAACATGGCGAAAGGCATGGTGATCGTGATTGATTTCTACATCGCGCTCGGCGCCATCATCGCCTTCGGCGTGGTCTACAACGCCGCGCGCATTTCGCTGTCGGAGCGCGGGCGCGAACTGGCGAGCCTGCGCGTGCTCGGGTTCACCAAGGGCGAGGTCGCGTACGTGTTGCTGGGCGAACTTGCCGTGCTGGCGCTCGTCGCGCTGCCGATCGGTTGCGTGCTCGGCAACGGACTCGCCCGCTTGATGCGCGATGCGATGGAGACCAAACTTTTCCGGATCCCGTTCGTGCTCCAGCCTTCGACGTACGGGATCGCCGCGGGCATCGTCCTCGCGTCCGCCGTGCTGTCGGCCGCGGCGGTGGCCTGGCGGATACACCGGCTGGACATGATCGCCGTGCTGAAGACGCGTGAATGACATGCAACCGTCCACCCGCCGCGCCGTGCTGATCGCTGCCCTCTGCCTGGCCGTCGCCGCCGGCCTGGCCTGGAGTTTCCGGCCGCGTGCGGTTCCGGTGGAAGCGGCCACGGTGACGCGCGGCCCCATGTCGGTCGAGGTGTCCGACGACGGCCGCACCCGCATCCGCGAAATCTATCGCCTGTCCGCTCCGGTCAGCGGCACGCTGCTGCGGGTGGACGTCCACCCCGGCGATGTGGTGGTCGGGGGCCGCACCAAGGTCGCGGAACTGCTGCCGACCACGCCGGGATTCCTCGACGTGCGCACACACGCGCAGGCGGCGGCCGCGGTGGAGGCCGCGGAAGCCGCGCGCACGCTCGCGGCCGCCGAGGTGAAGCGCGCAAGGGCGCAGCTGGATTTCGCCGACGCCGATTCCCGGCGCGCCACGGCGCTGTCGGGTTCCAACGCCATCTCCCGGGCCGATCTGGAGCGCGCCGAACTGGCGCGCGACACGGCCGCGGCCGCGCTCGCCTCCGCGGAAGCCGCGCTGAAGGTCAAACAGTCGGACCTGGCCGCGGCGAAAGCGCTGCTGATAGACCCGACCAGCGGCGCCGGGACGCAACCGGCTTCGCATGGCATTCCGCTGGTGGCGCCGGTTTCCGGATCCGTGCTGCGGGTTCAGGACGAAAGCGAGACGGTGCTCGCCGCGGGCACACCGATCCTCGACATCGGCGATCCGCACACGATCGAAATCGTGGCCGAGCTGATTTCCGAGGACGCGGTGAGAGTGCGCGCGGGCGATCCGGCGCGCATCACCGACTGGGGCGGTCCCGCTCCGCTCGATGCGCGCGTGCGGCGCGTGGAGCCTTCGGCCTTCACCAAGGTCTCCGCGCTCGGCGTGGAGGAACAGCGCGTGAACGTGCTGCTCGATCCGGCCGGTCCAAACGGGGCATGGAACTCGCTCGCCGACGGGTACCGCGTGGTCGTGCACATCACCGTCTGGAACACGGCCCACGCGCTGCGCGTTCCCGTTGCGGCCCTGTTCCGCGCGGGGAACGGCTGGGCGGCGTTCGTGCTCCGCGACGGTCGCGCCGCGCGTACCACCGTCTCGGTGGGGCACCAGAACGACGATGTCGCCGAAGTGCTGGCTGGCCTGAAGGCCGGCGACCGGGTCGTCGTGCATCCAGGCGACACCGTGCGCGACGGCGTGCGCGTGGCGGTCGCCGCAGGCGGCGATTGAGCGCAGGGGCGCAACGCGCGCGCCGGCTCGCCCTCGCCGCCCGTTTTCCGGAAAATCGGGGCATGAAGCTGCGGCAGCCATGGTCCGTGTCCACGGCCCGCCCCGACCGGTG
>DASVDY010000143.1:0-16152 GCA_036380855.1 Rhodanobacteraceae bacterium | reverse complement strand
ACCGGCGATGCCGAACCGGTTGCGCGCGCGGTTGCGCAAGAACTCGGCGTCGCGGATTTCGCCGCTTCGCAAACGCCGCAGGGCAAGGCCGGATTCGTCGCGGACCTGCGCGCGCGCGGCGCGAAGGTTGCGATGGCGGGGGATGGCATCAACGATGCGCCGGCGCTGGCGGCGGCCAACGTCGGCATCGCCATGGGCGACGGCACCGACGTGGCGATGGAAAGCGCGCAGGTGACCCTGCTGAAAGGCGAGCTGGGCGGATTGCTGCGCGCGCGCAGACTCTCCGTGCAGACGGTGCGCAATATCCACCAGAACCTCTGGTTCGCATTCGCCTACAACGCACTCGGAATCCCGGTCGCGGCCGGCGTGCTGTATCCGTTCTCCGGCGTGCTGCTGAGCCCGGTACTCGCGGCATTGGCGATGAGCCTGTCTTCGGTCTCGGTGATCGGCAACGCGCTGCGGCTGCGCGCGCAGGAAGCGCCCGCCCGCACGCACGGCGCGAGCGCATGAGCCGGGACTCCCACGATCGTTCCCGCAGGCGTTTCGTGCAGGGACTGGCACTGGGCGGTGCCTTCGCCGGCATAAAGCTCTGGCGCGAACCACTGTTCGCGCAAGCCGGCAACGCGCCGCAACGCGTGCTGTCCGGCAACGAGTTCGATCTGGAGATCGCCGCGGCGCCGGTCAATTTTACCGGCAAGGCGGGCGTCGCGCCGATGGTCAACGGGCAGCTACCCGGGCCCGTGCTGCGCTGGCGCGAAGGCGACACGGTCACGCTGCGCGTGACCAACCGCCTCCCCGTGCAGACCTCCATCCACTGGCACGGCATCCTGGTGCCGGCGGACATGGATGGCGTGCCCGGCATCAGCTTTCCGGGCATCGAACCGGGCGAGACCTTCACCTACCGCTTTCCGGTGAAGCAGAGCGGCACTTACTGGTACCACAGCCACTCGCATTTCCAGGAGCAGACCGGGCCCTTCGGGGCCCTTGTGATCGAACCCGCGCGCGGCGAGCGCAATCCCGCCGAGCGCGACTACGTGGTGATGCTCAACGACTGGACCGATCTCGATCCGGCGCACGTCTTCGCGCTGCTGAAGAAGGACAGTGGTTACTTCAACGTGCACAGGCCGACGCTGCCGGAATTCCTGCGCGATGCCTCGATGCTCGGGCTGCGCGGCGCGTTGCAGGCGCGCGCGATGTGGAGCCGCATGCGCATGAATCCGCGCGACCTGCTCGACGTCACCGGTTTTACCTACACCTACCTGATGAACGGCATGACGCCGGCCGGCAACTGGACCGGCCTGTTCGCGCCCGGCGAGCGGGTGCGGCTGCGCTTCATCAACGGCTCGGCCAACAGCTATTTCGACGTGCGCATCCCGGGCCTGAAGCTGCGGGTCGTGTCCGCCGACGGCCAGGATGTGCACCCGGTCGAGGTGGACGAGTTCCGCATCGGCGTGGCGGAAACCTATGACGTCATCGTGCAGCCCCGCGAGGATCGTGCTTTCACGATTTTCGCGCAGTCCATGGACCGCAGCGGCTACGCGCGCGGCACGCTGGCGCCGCGTCCAGGCATGCGGGCCGAAGTGCCGCCGCTCGACCCGGTGCCGGTCCTGACCATGGCCGACATGATGGGCGCCATGGGCGACTCCGGCATGGCGGACATGGAGTCCATGCCCGGCATGGACCACGCCGCACCGATGGACGACATGCTGCAGGCGCACCACGCCCGCACCGAATTCGACAATCCCGGCGTGGACATGCGCGTGGACATGCCGCGTACCAGCCTGGACGACCCCGGCGTGGGCCTGCGCGACAACGGCCGGCGCGTGCTGGCCTATGCCGACTTGCGAATGATGGATGCACCGCCCGACACGCGCGCGCCGGGCCGCGAGATCGAGTTGCATCTCACCGGCAACATGGAACGCTTCACGTGGTCGTTCGACGGCGTGAAGTTCGCCGATGCGAAACCCGTTCATTTCCGCTATGGCGAGCGGCTGCGCATCGTGCTGGTCAACGACACCATGATGAACCATCCAATCCACCTGCACGGCATGTTCGGCGACCTGGAGGACGAAGACGGCGAGGTGATCGCGCGCAAGCACACGATCAACGTGCAGCCGGCGCAGCGCGTCACCTATTGCGTGACCGCCGATGCCGCCGGGCGCTGGGCCTACCACTGCCATCTCCTCTACCACATGGAAGCGGGCATGTTCCGCGAGGTGGTGGTGGCATGATGGCGCAAGCGCTGTTCGTGCTCGGCTGCGCGATGGCGCTGTCCGCGCACGCGCAGGAGACGATGCCGGGCATGGAGATGCCGCCCGCGCAACAACACGCGATGCCGTCCTCCGTGAATCAACCCCCGGCGGGAGAGTCCCCCCGCAGCCCGGACTACTCCGACGGCTACCGGCGCGGCCCGATGCCGGGCATGGACATGTCCGACGAGAGCACGCAGGGCATGCTGCTGCTGGACCAGCTGGAGTACGCGCGCGACAGCCATGGCGGCGACGCTGGTTTCGTGGATGGCGAGGCCTGGTACGGCAGGGATTTCGACAAGCTGTGGGTGAAATTCGAGGGTCGGTTCGGGGATGAAATCCGTGCCGAGGCTTTGTGGGATCACGCCGCCACGCCGTTCTGGGACACGCAGCTCGGCGTTCGCCACGATTCCGGCGCAGGGCCGGGCCGCACCTGGGCGGCGTTCGGCGTGCAGGGGCTCGCGCCTTTCGGGATCGAAACCGAGGCGACGTTCTACGCGGGCCAGGACGGGCGCACCGCATTGCGCGTGCAGTTCGAATACGAACAGGCGATCACCCAGCGTTTGATCCTGCAACCGAAGCTGGAGATGAATTTCTACGGCAAGGGCGACCCGCAACGCGGCATCGGCCCGGGGTTGGCGGATGCCGATCTCGGCCTGCGTCTGCGCTACGAAGTCACGCGCCAGTTCGCGCCGTATGTCGGCGTCGCCTGGCTGCAGCATTACGGACGCACGGCCGATCTCGCCCGCGCGCGAGGCGAACACGCGGGCAGCGTGCAACTGGTGGCGGGCTTGCGCCTGTGGTTCTGAGCCTGCCTGCGCACCGAGTCCAGGGCTGGCCGGCGCGGCCCGGCGGTTGGGCTACACTGAAAGCGTCCTTGGAAGGAGACGGCCATGCGGTTCATTGGCGCATTCATCCTGTGGGTCGTCATTTTCGTCGTCGCCGCCGGCGTCTTCATATGGAGCGGCACCTACGACATCGGCCAGGATTCGCCGCACTGGGGCATCACCCGCAGCGTGATCGCCGCCTTTCGTGACCGCTCGACCGAACATCACGCGCAGGGCATAGAAGTCCCGAAGCTGGATGACCCGAAGATGGTCGCGGCCGGCGCCCAGCATTACGCCGAGAACTGCGCGATGTGCCACCTGGCGCCGGGCATGCCCGATTCGGAAATCCGCCACGGCCTGTATCCCCGGCCGCCCAACCTGACCCGTTTCGCTCCCGATCCCGCCGAGGCGTTCTGGATCATCAAGCACGGCATCAAGTTCACCGGCATGCCGGCCTGGGGTCCGACCCACGACGACCCCATGATCTGGGAGCTTGTGGCCTATCTCCAGCAGCAGCCGAAGATGACCTCGCAGGAATACCGGAAGCTGACCCTCCACGCCGCCGAGGAACACGAACGCATGATGCACGGGCCGGCGATGCCACCCGCTTCGGGAAGCTCCGCTTCCGTCCTGCCGGCTGCTGCCGGGACCCGGTGACTCCGGCACCGGGGCCGGACTCCAGGACCGCCGTCACATGTGCAGGGACCGGACCTGAATCCATCACGCCGCATCCACGCGGCGATAACACTATGAGCAAGTCGGCCACCTAGAATCCCGCCTTTACTTCGCGGTCTGCCGGTGGGGGAATCACGTCTCGAAGATGTTGGTTCGAGCCCATCGGGAGGGAACAGGTTTTGATGTCGGACTCCGATCCGCGTCGCGGCGGCCTGGCCGAGCGACGCGATCCATGCAGGCAAAGTGCGCTCGCCGCAAACGAGCGACGCGGCGGCGCGGCAGCTCACCGCGCCGTGTCTGCGCGCGAGCATGAAAGCAGCAAGGGAAGCGCCTTGCCCATGGAATGCGGCGAGATGGGGGACTGCATCCGGGTGCACGATTGGGCGGCCACGCCGCTCGGGCCAGTGGAAGGTTGGCCCGCGTCGCTGAAGAACGCGCTGGAGATCATCCTGCGCTCGCCGGTGCCGATGAGCATCCTGTGGGGCGAGCGCGGCGTGCTCCTGTACAACGACGCCACCATCCCGATGCTGGGCGCCTTTCATCCGGGCGTCCTGGGCACCAGCGTGCTGGACGCCTGGCCGGAATACGCCGAACGCAACCATCGGATGCTGCAGCGGGTGCTCGCCGGCCAATCCCTGTCGCTGCCGGGACAACAGCTGGAAACCGTCCGCAACGGAACGAACGAGAGCGCCTGGTTCGATCTCGATTACTCGCCGATCGTGGACAAGGACGGCCGGTCGCTGGGCGTGTTGCAGGTCGCGCGCGAAACCACCGCCGAGGTCGCGGCGCTGGCCGAGCGCGAACGCGTGGACGCCAGCCTGCGCGAAAGCGAAGCGCGCCAGCGCTTCGTGCTGGCGTTCAACGACAGGGTGCGTGGCTTGTCCGATCCGCGGGCGGTGATGAGCGAGGCCGTCTCTGCGTTGGGCGAGCACCTGCACGCGTCGCGCTGCGGCTATGCGGAAGTGTGGCTGGACATGCAGCAGATGGACGTCCGCTCGGAATGGACGTCGCGACGCCGGACCGGCGCGCCGGGGGTACAGTCCATCGCCGATTCCAGTCCGGAAATCCGTGCGAGCCTGCAGGCCGGGCGGACTTTCGTGGTGTTCGATGCGCGGCACGACCCGCGCGAAGAGGTGCGCAGGCGTTCGGCCAGATACAAGGCGTGGCGCGCGCGAGCGCTGGTCGCCGTACCGCTGATCCACAACGGCCGCTGGGTGGCATTGCTCTACGCGGCCGATGCCAAGCCCCGTGAGTGGTCGCAGGCCGAAATCGCGCTGGTGGAGGAAATGGCGGCGCGCGCGTGGGAAGCGGTCGAACGCGCGCGCGCGGAGGCGGCGCTGCGCGACAACGAGGCCCGCCTGCGCGGCCTGTTCGCGGCCGCGCCTTCGGCGGTGTTCGTCTGCGACCGCAACGCAGTGATCCAGGACTACAACGCCCGCGCGGTCGAACTGTGGGGACGTGAGCCCGTGCGCGGCGTGGACAGGCGCGGTTCGCTGCGCCTGTGGACCGCCCAGGGCGAAGAGCTCCCGCCCGATCACAGCCCGGTCGCAGAGGTGATCCGCACCGGCCAGCCGTTGCCCGGATTGGAATTGGTGGTGGGACGCCCTGATGGATCGCGCGTGCCGGTGCAGGTGGACTTCACCCCGCTGAAGGATGCGCGCGGCGAAGTCATCGGCGCGATCGCCTCCTTCACCGACATCAGCGAGCGCAAGCGGCGCGAAGCCGAGCTCGCGCTGCTGGCCGACATCGGCGAAGCCACGGCGCACTGCGACGACGAGGCGCAGATGATGCGCGCGGTGTCCGAGCGCATCGCGCGCCACATGGACCTGCACTGCTGCTGCCTGATCGGCGTGGATGAGGCGCAGCAGAACGCGGTCGTGGACCAGGTCTGGTACGAGGGCCCGGTGCCGAGCCTGCCGCGCCGGGCGCCGCTGTCGGACTTCGTAATTCCCGCCTTTACCGAGGAGGCGCGCGCCGGCCAGCCGATCGTGGTCAACGATTGCCATGCCGATCCGCGCACTGACGGCGATGCCTACGCGCGCTACGAGGTCGCCGCCTACATCAGCCTGCCCTGGCACGAAGACGGGAAGTGGCGCGGGCTGCTGGCCTTCTGCGACGACCGGCCGCGCGAATGGCGCGAGCACGAGATCGCGCTGGCCGCGGAACTCGCCAACCGCATCATGCCGCGCCTGCAGCGCCTGCGCGCGCAGGCCGCACTGCGCGAGAGCCAGCGGCGACTGACCGGGCAGGTCGCCGATCTCGAACGCATGCACGCACTCGGTACGCGGCTGATGAAGCAGGGCGACCTCGAGTCGGTGTTGCGCGAGATGATGAATGCCGCCTGCGAACTGCTGCATGCGGACAAGGCCACCGTGCAGGTCAGCGAGGACGGCGGCCTCAGGATGGTTGCCTCGCTCGGTCTCCCGGACGACCTGGTCGCCAGGTTCCGGTTCACCTCCGCCGCCGACGGCGCCACCACCTGCGCCGCAGCCATGCGCGCGCGCGAACGCGTGGTGGTGGAGGACATCAGGGCCGATCCGCGATTCGCGGATATGGCCGAAGCTTCGCTCTCCCACGGGTTGCGCGGCGCCATTTCAACACCGCTGATCGCCGAGGATGGCTCGGTGCTGGCGATGTTCACGCTGTATTTCGATCGGCCCGTGCGAGCGGACCCGTGGGCGCTGCGCATGCTGGACCTGTACGCGCAGCAGGCGATGGTGCAGATCGAACGCGCGCGCAACCACAGGGATGCCGCGTGGCTCGCGGCGATCGTCGCCTCGTCGCACGACGCCATCATCAGCAAGAACCTGGACAGCATCATCACCAGCTGGAACTCTGGAGCGGAATGGTTGTTCGGCTACACCGCCGAAGAAGCCATCGGCCGGCCGGTCACCATGCTGATGCCGCCGGACCGCTTCGACGAGGAGGCCGAGATCCTCGCCAATATCCGCGCCGGCAGGACCGTTGACCAGTTCGAATCGGTGCGTCGCCGCAAGGACGGCACGTTGCTGAACGTTTCGCTCACCATTGCCCCCATCAAGGATGCCGAGGGCAACATCGTCGGCGCTTCCAAGATCGCCCGCGACATCACTGCGCGCGTGCGCAGCGAGCGCGATGCGGCGCGGCTGGCCGCGATCGTCGCGTCCACGCCCGACGCGATCTACAGCGAAGCCCTCGACGGCACCATCACCACCTGGAACCACGGTGCCGAACTCCTGCTCGGCTATTCCGCGGCCGAGGCAATCGGCCATCCCGTCGCGATGGTGTTGCCGGAAGGCCGCGAGGAGGAGTCGCAGGGAATCCTTGCGCGAATCCTCGCGGGCGAAGTCATCGAGCATTTCGAGACGGTGCGGCGCCGCAAGGACGGCACGCTGCTGAATGTCTCGCTCACGGCCGCGCCGATCCTCGATGCGACGGGGCGGATCGTCGGCGTGTCCAAGATCGCGCACGACGTGACCGCGCGCGTGCGCGCGGAGCTGAGCCACCTCGAATCGCTGATCCGCGAGCGCAACGCGCGCGAAGAAGCCGAGGTGCTGGTCGAGTCCGCACGCCTGCTCTCCAGGGGCATGGAGTACGAGGACCTGGCGCAGAAGCTGACCGATCTTGCGACCCGCCTGAGCGGTGCGCAATACGGCGCGTTCTTCCATCGCGTGTCCGACGACGACGACGAGCCGTATACGCTCTACACGCTGTCCGGGGCAAAGCGTTCGGACTTCGCCGACATGCCGCTGCCGATCGAATCGCCGCTGTTCAAGCCGGTCTTCGCGGGGGTGGGTTCGCTGCGTTGCGGCGACGTCCACGCGCACCCGGACTTCGGCAAGGGCAAGTTCCACGGGCCGCCCCACGGGCATCCGCCGGTGCGCAGCTTCCTGGCCGTGCCGGTGATGTCGCGCGCCGGCAAGGTGTACGGCGGATTGTTCTTCGCGCACGCGGAATGCGATGTTTTCGGCGAACGCGCCGAGAGGCTGGTGCAGGGCATCGCCGCGCAGGCCGCCATCGCGCTGGACAACGTGCGCGCCTATCGCAAGGTCGCCGAATCCGAAGCGCGTTTCCGGCAGATGATTGACGCGTTGCCGACCCCGGTTTACACCACCGACGCGGAGGGCCGCATCACCCATTTCAACCCGGCGTCGGAGGAATTCGCCGGGCGCGCGCCGAAATTTCCGGGCGACCGGTGGACGCTCGGCCCGCGACTGTACCGCGCCGACGGCAGCCATCTGCCGCCGGAGCAAAGCCCGATGGCGATGGCGCTCCGGCAGGATCGCCCGATTTTCGGCGGCGTCGAGATCCTGGCCGAACGCCCGGACGGCTCGCGCCGCTGGTTCATGCCTTATCCCACGCCGTTGCACGACGCCGCCGGCCGGATGGTCGGCGGCATCAACATGCTGGTGGACATCACCGAGCGCAAGCGCCAGGAGCAGGAACTGGTTGACGCGCACCTGCGCAGGGAAAGCCAGCGCCGCCTGTACGAGGCGATCCTGGACCACACGCCGGACCACGCCTACATCTTCGACCTCGACCATCGCTTCATCTACGCCAACCAGGTCCTGTTGCAGATGTGGGGCAGGAGCTGGGACGAGGCGATCGGCAAGAGCTTCCTGGAACTGGGCTATCCGGAATGGCAGGCCACGCTGCACGATCGCGAGATTGACCAGGTGATCGCCACCCGGTCGCCGGTACGCGGCCAGGTGCCGTTCGTCGGCACCTCCGGCGAGCGTATCTACGACTACCTGTTCGTGCCGGTGTTCGGGCCCGACGGCCGGATCGAGGCGGTGGCCGGCACCACCCGCGACATCACCGACCAGAAGGCAACCGAACGCAATTTGCGCGAGGAGGAGAAGCGCAAGGCATTCCTGCTGGCGCTGACCGACCGGATGCGCGACCTGACGGATTCCGGGGAAGTGCAGCGCGTGGTGTGCGAAGCGCTGGCGCAGTGGCTGGAATGCGACCGGGTCTCCTTCGCGGAGTTCGGCGAAGGCGAAGAGAGCGTGCTGGTGCTGCCGGATTACCATCGCCCCGGCTTGCCGAGCGTTGCCGGCAACTACGACCTGACCGAAATGGGCGAGCTGCTGGCGAACTTGCGCGGCGGCCGGCCGCTGGTCGTGGACGATGCGGATCGCGCCCCGCTGCCAGCGGCCACATGGACGCTGCTCCGGTCGCTCGGCATCCGCGCGCTCGCCACGAGCGTTCTGGTCAAGCGCGGCCGGCTCGCCTGGGCGCTGGTCGCAGCGCATTCGCACCCGCGCGAATGGCGGCCGGAACAGGTTTCGCTGATGGCGGAAGTGGCCGAGCGCGCCTGGGAGGCCGTGCAGCGCGCACAGGCCATGAACGCGGTGCGCGAGGCGCGCGAACAGGCCGAGCAGCACGCGCGCACGCTGGACAACACGCTGTCGTCTGTGCTGGACCTGGTGTTCCGATTCACGCCCGACGGGCGCTTCGATTACGCCAACCAGGCGCTTCTGGACATGTGGGGCCTGCCCGGCGAGCAGGCGCTCGGCAAGAGCATGGCGGAGCTTGGCTACGCGCCGGAAACCGAGCAGATCATGCTGCGCGACCTGGCGCAGGTGGTCGCAACCCGCGCCCCGGTGGAAGGCGAAACCCACTACACCAGCCCGGTCGGCGTGCCGGGCTACTTCACCTACAAACTGGCGCCGATTTTCGACGCCGCGGGCGAGGTGAAGTTGATCGCCGGCACCGCACTCGACATCACCGCCCGCAAGCGCAGCGAATTGCTGCTCACCGAGCAGAAGAACATGCTCGAGATGATCGCCACCGGCGTTGACCTGGCGCACTGTCTCGAAGAACTCACCGAAAGCGTATCGCGGCTGGACGAGCACGCCCGCGCGGCGGTGCTGCTGGCGGACGAGGCCCGCACCTGCTTCAGGGAAGTGCACGCGTCGCGCATCCCGGATGCCTTCGTGGAGGGCGTCGTCGGAGCGCCGATTTGCGAACAGGCCGTCGGTACGTGCGGAGCCGCAGTGTTCGAGGGCCGGCCCGTGGTCTGCGCCGACGTCGCGAACGACGAAAACTGGTCGCTGGAGTGGCGCGACCTTGCCCTCGCGAACGGAATGCGCGCGGTCCATTCCACCCCCATCTACGATCCCCACGGCAGGGCGATCGCCTCGTTCTTCATCGCGTCCGATCACGTCGGCGAACCGGATGCATGGCATCGCCGCATCGCCGAGTTCGGCGCCCACGTGGCGAGCATCGCCATCGCCAGCAGCCGCGCCGAGGCAGCGGTACGCCAGAGCGAGGCGGAACTGGCCGACGAGCTGGCCGATACCCGCCTGCTGCAGAGCGTGAGCACCGAGCTGCTGAGCGAAACCGATCCGGACGCGCTGTATTCGCGCATCGTGGATGCGGCCGCGGCGCTGATGCGCTCCGACGGCGCCAGCCTGCGGATGTTCCACCCCGAGCGCGGCGGCAAAGGCGAACTGCGGCTGCTTGCCCAGCGCGGCTTCTCCGCGGAGACGTCGCACAATTCGGAATGGTTGAAGGCAGACGCGAGTTCGATCTGCGGCCTGGCGCTGGAGCGCGGCAAGCGCATCATCATCAAGGACGTGCGCAAATGCACCGATGTCGCGGCGCAGGGCGCGGCGGACTACGAACGCGCCGGCATTCTCGCGGTGCAGACCATGCCGCTGTTCTCGCGCGCCGGCAAGCTGGTCGGCACGCTTTCCACGCACTGGCGCGAGCCGCACGAGCCCTCGCCGCGCCGGCTCGGCCTGCTTGAAGTGCTGGGTCGCCAGGCCGCCGACCTGATCGAGGGCAGGCGCGCCGAGCAGAAACTGGTGGAGCTCAACAACTTCCTGGAGCGGCGCGTGACCGAACGCACCGCGGAGCTGGTCGAAAGCGAGCGTCGCGTGCGCGACATGGCCTCGCAGCTCACGATGGCCGAGCATGCCGAGCGGCGCCGCATCAGCCAGATCCTGCACGACGACCTGCAGCAGCAATTGCACAGCATCCAGATGAAGCTGGCCTCGGCGCGCAACGCACTCGGGCGCGGCGAGGAAGCCAGGACGCTGCGCCATATCACCGACGCCGAACAGTGGAGCGGCGAGGGCGTGGAAACCGCGCGCAGGTTGACCGTGGACCTGAGCCCGCCGATCCTGAAAAGCGAAGGCCTGGCCGAAGCGCTGGAGTGGCTGGTCACGCAGATGCGCGAAATGCACGGACTGCACGTCACCATCACCGGCGATCGCGACCTGCGCATGCACGACGATGCCAAGCGCGTGCTGGTCTACCAGATCGTGCGCGAGCTGCTGTTCAACATCGTCAAGCATGCCGGCACCGACCGGGCGCACGTCGAGCTGCGCCGCGAAGCGGACACCCTGAACGTCTGCGTGCTCGACCATGGCAAGGGCTTCGAACCGGAAGGGCTGCACAAGCGGCGGCCGCGCACGGCCGGCGGCTTCGGCTTGACCAGCGCGCACGAGCGGCTCAACCTGCTGGGCGGCAGCATCGATCTGGATTCGGCGCCGGGCCTGGGCACGGCCATCGTGCTGCACATACCCCTGAAGCATGAGCCGTCCGCGGAAGAAGCCTCGGGCATCGCCGACGGGCAGGGGCCGGAGGTGGAGGATCTCTTCGGTTGATGCACATCCCTTTCAAACAGCGAAAAGGTCAATGAGCGGCAACATCTACATCGTGGAAGACAACGATCGCATGCGCGTGTTGCTGCGCGACTGGATTGACGAACTGCCCGGGCTGAGCGTGTGCGGTGCGGCGGCGACCGCCGAAACGGCGCTGGAAGAGTTGCCGGGCCTGGACGCCGACCTGGCGGTGATAGACATGTCGCTGCCGGCGATGGGTGGCATCGAACTGGTCGCCGCGCTGCGCGAGCAGCGCCCGCAGATGCGCTGCCTGATCCTGTCCGGCCATAACGAGAAGAGCTACGTGGAACGCGCGCTCGCGGCCGGCGCGCAGGGCTATCTGCTCAAGGGCGAGCCCGGCGAAATCGAAAACGCGATCACCCGGGTGTTGTCGGGCGAACGCTACCTGAGCGCCAGCCTCAAAAGCGTTGCCGAGCGGGCCCCCGGGCCGCCGGGCTGACGCGCTCGCGGAACGCGCGGATTGACGCCGCCCGGCGCACCTTCCGGCCGGCGCGCGTTCGTTACCTGGCGAGCGACTTGCGGAAAAACCCCTTGCCCTTGGCCGCGCCTTCATCCTCGGCCGGCGGCGGTTCGTCCCGCTCGACCGCCAGCCACCCCGCTGCCTTGCTGGCGTTGATGTAATCAATCACTTCGGCGACCGGCACGCCGCTTGCGGCAGCGAGGTCGGCGGGCGTGGCCGCCTCCTTCATCATCGCGGTCGCGACGCGGAAGTGGCGCGGGAATTCGCGTTCGGTCTGCGGC
This sequence comes from Rhodanobacteraceae bacterium, assembly GCA_036380855.1. Classification (GTDB taxonomy): domain Bacteria; phylum Pseudomonadota; class Gammaproteobacteria; order Xanthomonadales; family Rhodanobacteraceae; genus 66-474. Next base: position 4,047 of record DASVDY010000143.1, on the reverse strand, counting down.
CAGCGTGCGAGCTTGTAGCGTTCGTCATCGCTCATGCCGTGCGCAAGCTTGCCTGGCGTGGCGACCAGGCCGCAGAACCAGCGCAGCCGCGCGAGCGGCAACGGCTTGCGCTGGCGCGCGGCGGCAAGTGCGCCGGCGTCGAGCGACTGAAGCGCCGAAGTCGGCTGCTCCAGCGCTTCCTTCAACGGCTTCAACGCTTCGTCGGCGTAATAGACGTCGCGCTCGGGGTCCACCACCAGGTCTGTGCCGCCCACGCGCGTCGCGTGCGCAGGCGGGCGCCGCACCAACAGGTCGGCGATGTTGACCGGTTCCGGCTCGGGTCGCGTCGCGGGCGCGGACTCGGCGGCCGGGGGCGCGGTCGCCACGGCCGCTGCGGGCGGTGGCGGCGCGTCGGCTGCGGCGGCCAGATTCATCACGCTCGCAGTGCGCGGCGGCCGCGCCTGCTTCGGCGCAGGTTTGGGTGCGGTTGCCGGTGGCACCGCGGAGGGGGCCTTGGCTGCCGGCGCGGCATCGGTGCCGCGCAGGGCGCCGGCGCTGTGATCCATCAGGCCCGCGGCCTCTTCCAGCACGGCGGCCAAGGCATCGTCGTCCAGCGGTTTGCCCAGGACCAGATCGGATCCTTGCACCTGGCCCGAGCGCGCGAAGGTGATCACGTGCTTGCCGGCGCCATGCGCCTTGAGCCAGGCCATGTGGCCGAACATGCTGTCCATGTCCACGATCACCAACTCGGCATGGGCCAGGTCCGACCACTCCCAGTAATGCGACAGGCGGCCGGTGAGGCGCCCCAGCGCGGCGCGGAACAGGTCCGCATCGTTGGCTTCGAGCTCGGACAGGGCGATTTTCAGACGACTCATCGCGGGCGCTTCCTTCTTCTTGAACGCTGGCATGGGCGCGGGCATTGTCTATGGTTCCTCGTGGGTTGACCAGAACCGGCGGCCCGCCCTCCCGGAGGAGGGGGCCTGCTTCTTCGTGCAGCATTCGTGCCGGGCGCGCCGTGACCTGTCTCTCGGCCGCGGTGAACAAACGTAAAAGGCCCTGAGATATCGAGCGGCGTTGCGGAGGAAAGAGTGCCCCTCCACGGATCCGGACGGGATGCGCGCCGCCGGATCCTGCAGGGCGGCCGGCCTGTCGCCGTTCCCTACGCCGCCTCGGATTGCGGAGCCCGGGCCTGCATCGCCCACAACGCGGCGTAGCGGCCTTCGCGCGCCAGCAATTGCGCATGCGTGCCGCGTTCGACGATGCGGCCGTGGTCCAGCACCAGGATCTCGTCGGCATCCACGATCGTGGACAGCCGGTGCGCCACGATCAGGGTGGTGCGGCCGCGCGCGATTTCGGCGAGTTCCGCCTGGATCACCTTCTCGGTGCGCGTGTCCAGCGCGGAAGTCGCCTCGTCGAAGACCAGGATCGCCGGGCGCTTCAGCAGGGCGCGCGCGATCGCGACGCGCTGCTTCTCGCCGCCCGACAATTTCAATCCGCGTTCGCCGACCTTGGTCTTGTAGCCATCCGGCAGCGACAGCACGAAGTCATGGATGTGCGCGGCCTTCGCCGCGGCTTCCACTTCCTCGCGGGTGGCGCTCGGCCGGCCATAGGCGATGTTGTAATAGATCGTATCGTTGAACAGCACCGTGTCCTGCGGGACGATGCCGATCGCCGCGCGCAGCGATTCCTGGGTGACGCTGCGGATGTCCTGGCCGTCAATCGTGATCCGCCCGGCGGTGACGTCGTAGAAGCGGAACAGCAGTCGCGAGAGGGTGGACTTGCCGGCGCCGGTCGCACCGACGACCGCGACCGTGCGCCCGGAGGGAATCTCGAAGTCCACCTCGTGCAGGATCTGCCGCTGCGGGTCGTAGGCGAAGGACACATCCTCGAAGCGCACGTTGGCGCCTTTCAGCACGAGCGGTTTCGCGTCGGGGGCGTCGCCGATCTCGGCGTGCTCGTCCAGCAGCGCGAACATGCGTTCCATGTCAATGATGCCCTGCTTGATCTGCCGGTAGGTGAAGCCGAGCATGTTCAGCGGGATCGCCAACTGCAGCAGCCAGCCGTTGACCATCACGATGTCGCCGACCGACAGCGTGCGCGCGGCCACGCCGCTCGCCGCCATCGCCATCAGCAGCGTGAGCCCCAGCGCGATCACCAGCGCCTGCGCGCCGTTCAACACCGCCAGCGAGGATTCGGTCTTCACCGCCGCGTCCTCGTAGCGACGCAGCGCGGCGTCGTAACGGCGGGCCTCGAATTCCTCGTTGCCGAAATACTTCACGGTCTCGTAGTTCAGCAGGCTGTCCACCGCGCGCGCGTTGGAGAGACTCTCCTCGTCGTTCATCACGCGCACGCCCGCGGTGCGCCACTCGCTGATCCAGATGGTCGCGCCGATGTAGATCGCCATCGTCGCCAGCGTGACCACCGCGTAGCGCCAGTCGAACTGGCGCAGCAGCAGTGCGATCACCACGAGTATTTCGAACAGCGTGGGCACGATGTTGAACACGACCCAGCCCAGCAGGTTGTAGACGCCGCGCGTGCCGCGCGAGATGTCGCGGCCGACGCCGCCGGTGTGGCGGTCGAGGTGGAAGCGCAGCGAAAGCTGGTGGAGGTGGCGGAAGGCGTCGAGCCCGGATGCGCGCATCGCGCGCTGGCTGACGCGCTCGAATACCGTGTCGCGCAACTGCCCGAACAGCGTGCCGATCAGGCGCAGCACGCCGTACAACGCGATCATCGCGACCGGCACGGTGAGCGTCGCGACGCGCGGATCGAGGTGATCCACGATCTCCTTGAAGGCGACCGGCACGTACACCGTGGCGACCTTCGAGATCACCAGCAGCGCGCCGGCGATCGCCATGCGGCCGGGAAAACCCTTGATGTAGGGCCACAGCATCGCCAGCACGCGCCGCGTGCCGCCGCGGGGGAGGGCGGGCTCGTGCGGGAATTGCGCTTCGCCGTCGTCCCCGGCGGTCGCGGCCTGCGCGGGCGCGGCACCCTGCACGGTCTCCGCCACGGTGGCGGTTTCGTCCTCGCTGCGCGGCACGGCGGTGGCGTGCGGCGTCACCGCGCCCTCGGGTTTTTCCGCCGGATCGTTGCCGGGCGAATTCGGTGGGGAATGCATCCGGGGATCATGGGGGCGGGCGGGCGAGGGTTCCAGTGCGATCCGTTAAACTTTCCGTTTTCCGGATTCGCGTTCGCCATGACCTTCCGCACCCGCTTCGCCCCCAGCCCGACCGGCTACCTGCACATCGGCGGCGCGCGTACCGCGCTGTACTGCTGGCTGGAGGCGCGCCATCGCGGCGGGCAGTTCATCCTGCGCGTGGAGGACACCGACCGCGAGCGCTCCACCGACGAAGCCGTGCAAGCGATCCTGGACGGCATGGACTGGCTGGGCCTGAAGCCCGACGAGGGTCCGTTCTTCCAGACCCGGCGTATGGACCGCTACCGCGCGGTCGCGCAAGCCTTGCTGGATGCCGGCAAGGCGTACTGGGCGTACGAGTCGAAGGACGAGCTCGAAGCCATGCGCGCCGCCGCCATGGCCGCCGGCGACAAGCCCCGCTACAACGGTGCGTACCGCGATCGCAACGAGCCGTACCGCGACGATCCCAACCGCGTGCTGCGCTTCAAGACGCCGCAGGGCGGCAGAGTGGTATTCGAGGACAAGGTCAAGGGCCGCATCGAGTGGGACAACGCGGAGCTGGACGACCTGGTGCTGGTCCGTTCGGATGGTTTCCCCACCTACAACTTCGCGGTGGTGGTGGATGACATTGACATGCGCATCACCGAGGTGATCCGCGGCGACGACCACGTCAACAACACGCCGCGCCAGATCAACATTTATGAGGCACTGAATGCGCAAGTTCCGAGCTTCGCGCACCTGCCCATGATCCTCGGCCCCGACGGGCAGAAGCTGTCCAAGCGCCACGGCGCGGTCGGCGTGATGCAGTACCGCGAGGACGGCTACCTGCCGCACGCGCTGCTGAATTACCTGGTGCGGCTCGGCTGGTCGCACGGCGACCAGGAAATCTTCTCGATCGCGCAGATGATCGAGCTGTTCGACATCGCCGACGT
>DASVDY010000142.1:0-3345 GCA_036380855.1 Rhodanobacteraceae bacterium | reverse complement strand
CGCAATTCGAAAGTGCGCCGGGCTTCCGGCGTGACGATCAGGTCCACGTAGCGCTGGCGGTAGCGCTGCTCGACGTCGGCCAGGCCGTGCCACTTGTCCGGCAGCGGCCGCAGCGACTTGGTCAACAGGCGGATGGATTCCACCGCCACCGACAGCTCGCCGGTTTTGGTGCGCATCAGCGTGCCTTCGGCGCCGACGATGTCGCCCACGTCCCAGCCCTTGAAGGCGTCGTAGCTCTCGCCCAGCGCGCCGGCCTGCAGGAACAGCTGGATCGAGCCGGTCATGTCCTGCACGCGCGCGAAGCTGGCCTTGCCCATCACGCGCTTGCCGAGCAGGCGTCCTGCGACGCGCACCCGCCGCGCCTGCGCGGCCAGCGTCGCCGCCTCCGTGCCGTCCGTTTCGGATTGCAGGTCCCCGGCGAACGCGTCGGGTTTGAAATCGTTCGGGAACGCGATCCCTAGCCCGCGCAAGCCTTTCAATTTCTCGCGGCGCTCGGCGATGAGCTTGTTTTCGTCCTGGGAAGGGATTGAGTCGGGCTGGTTATTCACGGCTTCGTATGCTGCAAGGGATCAGGGGCGAGTAGTGAGGGCGCACTGTAGCTAACTTTGGGCGAGTTTGGAGTCGAGCGATTTTCGCAAGCCCGTGAGTATGCGTCCGAGCTCGTCGCACGATGCAAGAACGTCGGCAACTGATTCTTTACCGAGCATGCCGAGTCGCAAGCACATTTCGAGCTGTGTTTCGACCTCGGCAAGCGATCCGCGAGAGATGGAAATGAAACGTCCGAAGTCCTTGGTCGCACCTCTCGCGTGTCCCTCGGCGATATTGGACGGTATCGAAATTGCGCTTCTGCGGAGTTGCTGCACCAAGCCGAAACGCTCGTCACCGGGCAAGGTGGCGCTCAACGCGTATATGCGCTCGGCGAGCCCCATGGCTGCTTTCCACGCTATCAGGTCGCGATAGGACCGGACCGGAGCACCCTCGCCACTCACCCCTCGCTCCTCATGTCGCGTCCGCGCGCTTGGCACCAGCCTCCAAACCGGCCTTGAGACTGGCCTCGACGAATTCGTCCAGGTCGCCATCCAGCACGCGCTGGGTGTCGGAGCGTTCCACGCCGGTACGCAGGTCCTTGATCCGGGACTGGTCGAGCACGTAGTTGCGGATCTGGCTGCCCCAGCCCACGTCGGACTTGGTCGCTTCCAGCGCGGCCTTCTCGGCGTTGCGCTTCTGGATTTCCATCTCGTACAACTTCGCGCGCAGCATCTTCATCGCGCGGTCGCGGTTGGCGTGCTGGGAGCGCTCGGTCTGGCAGGCGACCACGATTCCCGACGGAACGTGGGTGATGCGCACCGCCGATTCGGTCTTGTTGACGTGCTGGCCGCCGGCGCCGGAGGAGCGATAGACGTCGGTCTTCAGGTCGGCCGGGTTGATCTCGATGTCAATGTCGTCGTCCACCTCGGGCGAAACGAACACCGAAGAAAACGAGGTGTGGCGGCGGTTGTCGGAATCGAACGGCGACTTGCGCACGAGGCGATGCACGCCGATCTCGGTCTTCAGCCAGCCGTAGGCGTAGTCGCCCTCGACGCGGAACGTCGCCGACTTGATGCCGGCGACTTCGCCGGCGCTGGCTTCCAGCAGCTCGGTCTTCCAGCCCTTGTTCTCGCACCAGCGCAGGTACATGCGCAGCAGCATCTCGGCCCAGTCCTGGGCCTCCGTGCCGCCCGCGCCGGCCTGGATGTCCACGAATGCATTGGATGCATCCTGCTCGCCGGCGAACATGCGCTGGAATTCCAGCTTGCCGATGCGCGCGGCGAGCGCGTCCACGTCGCGCGCGACAGCCTGCACAGAAGCCTCGTCGTTATCGGAAGCAGCCAGTTCAAGCAGCTCGTCGGCGTCGTCCAGGCCGGAGCCGATCTGGTCCAGCCCTTCGACCACCTGCTGCAGGCGCGCGCGTTCGCGGCCCAGCTCCTGCGCGCGCTGCGGGTCATCCCAGACGTTCGGATTTTCCAGCTCGCGGCTTACTTCCTCGAGACGTTCGCGCCTGGCCGGGTAGTCAAAGATACCCCCGTAGCGATTCGGCGCGGCCCTTGAGGTCCGCGATCTGCGCGTGGATCGGATTGGTCTCGAGCATGGCCGTGGATCGTGCGAAAAAGATCGCTGATGTTAGCAAAGCCTCCGACTTGCCGCACGATCATGCGGGCGGGCTGACATCCGTCACTGGCGCCACGGCGCGCCCTTGCCTATCGTTGGCCAACCCACGGAGATTCCGGCCATGACCGACGAGACCAGACCCACCCGCCGCTACGAATACCGGTTGTTCCCGGCGCTGTTCGTGATCGCGCTGGGCGTGCTGTTCCTGCTGCGCAACCTGGGCATCGGCTACGACTTCTTCGAATTCCACAACTGGTGGGCATGGCTGATCCTGGTGGCCGCGGTCGCGCCGCTGGCCCGCGCGATCGAGCTGTATCGTGCCGGCGGCCACGTGGACGGCGGGGTGGTGCATCACCTGTTCGTCGCCGCCGCGGTGGCCGTGGTGGCCGTGCTGTTTCTGCTGGACCTGGACTGGGGTCGCTGGTGGCCGCTGTTCGTGATCCTGGGCGGGCTTTCGATGCTGGCGCGAGGCGATCGGCCGCGGTCGTTGCGACAGTAGGGCGGGTGTTGACCCGCCTCGATTCTTCGCGAGCGGCGGGTCAAGACCCGCCCTACGCGATGATCAAGCCTTGAATCTCGTCACCCAGGCTACGTATTTATCCACGAAGCCCTGCAGGAATTCGCGGGTGCTGTCCACGGTGACGCTGCCATCTTCGGCGATCAGGCCATCCTTGAACTGCACGAACGCCTCGGGCTGCTGCAGCATCGGGATGTCCAGGAACACGCAGACGTTGCGCAGGTGCTGCTGCGCGAGCGCCGTACCCACCGCGCCCTGGGAGGTTCCAATCACCGCACCGGGCTTGCCGGCGAAGGCATTGGTGCCATAAGGCCTGGAGGCAACGTCAATGGCGTTTTTCAGTACGCCTGGAATCGAGCGGTTGTATTCCGGAGTCACGAACAGCACGCCGTCGGCGCTCCTGATCTGCTCTTTCATCCGCGTCGCTGCCGGCGGGTAATCCTTCTCGTTGTCCTGGTTGAACAACGGCAGGTCGGCGATGTTGATGTACTCGAAGGCGAGCCTGTCGCCCGCGAGCTTCTGCAGCGCGTGCGCCAGCTTCCGGTTGATGGATTCCTTGCGCAGGCTGCCGACCAGCACCGCGATCTTCATGGACATGGTGCGCTCTCCCTGCGCGTGAAAGCGGCCATCCATGGCCGCACTCTCGATAAGAGCATTCCACGCGCGTTAGTCATGTGAAT
>DASVDY010000141.1:0-7227 GCA_036380855.1 Rhodanobacteraceae bacterium | reverse complement strand
CGTGCGCTCGGCATTCATGTAGGAACGCTCGGCGGACTGCTCGGAACGTTGCGCCGATTGTTCGGTGCGCAGGGCCGCCAGCGCGGTCTGCTGTTCGGCCAGCTCCAGCATCCGCTTCATCAACGCGATCTGTTCGGGTTCGGTCTGTTCCGGCATGTTCACTCCTCGACTTTGCGTTCCCACGGCTCGATCGCGCCGGGGTGGATCCGGAACAGCGGATGCGGTTCGGGCCGCGCCAGTTTGCGCCAGCGCTCGTGCACGGCAGGGCTGCGCGCGCGCAACTTGGCCAAAAGGTGCCGCCACTCGTAATCGAGCTGGCCTTCCGCGGTCGGGATCAGGAACCGCTCGCGCACCGGCCCGACCTTGCCGCGGTCGAACGCGTAGCCGCGCGCATCGGCCTCGTCCAGCAATGCCGACAGATAGGCATTGATCGCCGAGCGCGGCGAGGGCGCCTTGCGGAAGCGCTGCAATTGCGGATGGTGCCGGTAGCCCCTCGTCTGCCCGCGCAGTACCGCGCGCGCCAGCAGCGCCTCGCGCCAGGCCGTCACCAGGCCTTGCGGGTCGAGGTACTTCGGATGGATCGTCCACAGCCGCATGCCGGCCCTTCGCGCGGAGGCCAAAAAGCATAGACCACATCGCCGTTCAGCGATTCGAAGTCTTCACGGCGTAATGGCGATCGGTATCGTCGTAGGCGTACACATCCACCAGGTCGCCCGCCTCGGGCGCCGCGACGTAGTTGAGATCGAACGCCTCACACACCTTCCGCATGGCCGAGGGCGGCGCCTTGTTCATCACGATGAATCGCAGCGTCCCGTCGTCCTCCGGGTTCAGCCATACGTCGAGGTAGCACCGTGCCTGGTCCGCGCCCAGGCCGTTCCAGCCGCCGCCCGCCGCTTCCCAGCGCAGGCCGCCCAACGCGACATCGAGCTTGCGCTTCGCCTCTTCCACGTCGCCGACGGGCTCCGCGTGCATGTCTTCCCACTCATCCATGGGCGGAAGGTCGTTCGCGGCGCGGTAAAGATAAAAATTGAAACTCATGTTCGGATTCCGTCTTCCGTGCGACACATGGGCTCGTCGCTTCGCCACCGCAACCCTTTGGGGCGCTTGCCGCCGCGACAGGAATTCATGGGTGGAAAAGCAGCCACGAGGCGTATGCCAGCAGTCCCAGCACCAGGATCAGGATCAGCAGCACGACGCGACGCGAGGTATTCACCAGGCGCGCGCCGCGATCCTGCAACTGCTCGGCCCGCTCCTGCAGCTTCTCCGCGCGCTCGGTCTGTTGCTGCACGAGTGCGAACTGTTCGCGCTGCAACGCGAACGCCTCCTGCTGGCGCTCCGCCTGCGTTTTCTGGAGCTCGAGCATCTGCTGCAGGAGCCGCACGACATCGGTTTCTTCGTTCACTGGATTCCTCCCCAAAACCCATACCGGGCCGCGCCGGCGGCGCGGCGATTCGTAACCACGGATCCCGTCAGGGGCTGCCTTCCTTTTCGATGACCAGGATGCGCGCCGCACCGATCGGCCGGGCCACGTGCTCGGTGCCCACGGAAGCGTAAAAGATATCGCCGGCCTCCAGCACGACCGACTGTTCGCGGCCGTCCTCGCGGTAGCGCATCTCGACCTGGCCGTCGAGGACGGCAAAGACTTCCTGCCCGTCGTTGACGTGCCAATCGTAAGGCTGGTCCGCCCAGTGCAGGCGCGTGGTGATGCCGTCCATGTTGGCGATGTCCAGCGCGCCCCAGGCCCTGGTCGCGGTGAATGCCTTGCTGCGGATGATCTTCATGTTGCCCCGTGGATGCCGCGCTTCGCAGGAAGCGGTCGAGCCGTGCAGGTTGGGATGGCTGGCCCCATTTGCAACGGGCGGCCCGGAATCGCGGCGGACGCGACGGGGACAGGCGACCTCATGCCCGCGCCCGGCTGGCGGGGGTTGCCGGATCGAGCAGGATTACCGGGTCGTGCAGACGGATCTCGCCCGGCACCCGTACCTGCGCATACACCCCGAACTTGAGGTCGGCACGTTGCGTGATGTGGCGCAGCACCTCGGGCGCCTTCGGCAACTCGTCCTGCGCGAACGCGGTCATGCCGCAGCGCTCGGTGGTTCCGCTCACCTGCAATTCCACCTCGCCCACGCGCAGCCGCCTGCCGATCCAGGCCTGCTCGATCGGTTCCGCATCCGGCACTTCGATCACCAGGTTCGGACGGAAGCGGCGCGCATCAATGCCCGCGCCGGGCAGGGCTGCGCGCAGCCAGGCGAGCGAGCCGGTGGTGACCAGGTGGATCGGCGCCGAATCGAAGTGCGAAATGTCCGCCTCGCGCGCCAGCGTCACCGGCAGTCCGAGCGCGTCGGACAAGGCCCGGTGGATGGAAGGCGCCTCGCCGCCGACCTGCGTGCCGTCCGGAAAGTCGATCTGCGGCACGTCGTTGCCGTTGTCGTAGCGCGCCCGGAATCCGAACAGTCCGTCAATCCTGCGGAAGCGCCGCGTGTGCTTGCCGCTGCCGAGCTTGCCGTTCGCGTCGCGGATCGCGAACAGCCGGTCGCCGTGCACGCCGCGCATTTCCACGCGCAGCGATTCGCGTCGCTCGCCCAGCATGGACTTCACCGGATAGCGCCACAGTTCGACGACGCGGTTCATGCGCGCACATCCGGGCGCGCGGGAAACCACGCCATGCCGAGGTCGTCTTCGTATTCGCCATCGAGCCGGTGCACGCGCTTGCGGAAGCGCGCCTCCTCGACGAAACCCATCCGCCGATACAGCCCTTGCGCGCGTTCGTTGCCCGCGCGCACGTTCAACTCGATCTTGCGCACGCGCGGGTCGTGCTCCGCCCACTCCAGCAGGTCGCGCAGCATCGCCTTGCCGACGCCGCGACCGGTATGGCCGGGATGCACGACGATCGTCAGCGTGAACACGTGCGCGTTCGCGCGCATCGGCATCGGATCGAGCATGGCGTGGCCGATCACTTCGCCGTCTTCTTCCGCGACGATGTAGCGGCCGTGCTGCGCCAGCTTCACGATCTTGTCGCGATAGGCCTGCGCCGGAATCTCGCCAGGCCGGCCGACCAGCAGGCCCGGCGTTTCCGCGGTGCGCATCTCCGCCGCGGCGATCGCTTCCGCATCGGCGGGTTCGGCAAGGCGGATGCGGGTCATGTCGGACGGCGAACTGTTTGACAGGCGAAGGTTACACGGGCGCGGCCGCTCGTGCCGCCCAGTATTCGATCGCCGTTGCGATGGCCGGGCGCTCGCAGTCAATGCAATACGCGCTGGCCGCGAACCACTCCAGGAACGCGCGGATCGCCGCGGCCTGCGTCTTCGTGAACACGGAAAAGCGATAGAGCGCTTCGTCACGCCCGGTGCGGGCCCCGTAACGGCGCGGGTTGACGGGCCGCGCGCCGTCGGGTCCGAGGCCGTGGGTCAGGTGGAACACGGGATCCGCTTGCTGGAGATGCCCTTCGATGGCCGCGATGAGATAGGCCGGCAGATAGAACCGGAACGCCTCGTCGGAGAAAAAGGAAAGCGCCGAACCGAACCCGTCGGGCGCCCGGTCCAGAAAGTCGTGCGGCAGCGCGTCCCAGTGGCGATCCAGTACCGCCCCGAATTCCTTCTCGAGCAGCATCGGTTCCGTTCCTTCGCGGCTGTCCACCAGGCACCAACCGGGCGGCGGCTCGACATCGGAAAAGGCAGCGCGTATCTGCGCCTTGAGGGCATCGGCATCCATCATTGGTATTCCCAAGGAGAAGGCGGGGGCGCGCAACATTGCCACACATCCGCACCTGCGGGTGCGCGCGCCGCAGGTGCGCCAAGGGTTCCAGGCGTGGGCTTGCGACTTGGGACGCGTGCCACGTGCCACGCGGTTTGCGGCATCACTTGGCTGAGTTGCCGAGGGAATACAGCCGATGGTCTTCGGGCGTCGCCAGCAGGCGCGTCCATTCGCCATTGACCTTGCGCGGCATGATCGCCAGCACCGGTTCGCGGGTATGGCCCTCCGGCCCGAGATTGACCTGCTCGCCGTGGTTCACCATCAGCGCGCCCAGCAGGTCGGGACTGGTCATCGCGATGCGGACGTCAATGTAAGTCGCGACCCGGAACGACAGCGGACCTTCCAGATTGGGCACTTTGAGTTTCGCGCGCGCCTGCGCCCCGAGCCTGGCCGGCGCCATCGTGCTGCCGATGGTCTGGTGGTAGACCGGAGTGTTCGCGGGCAAGCCCTGCTTGTCCGGAATGATCGCGTAGAGGTCGTAGTCGCCGTGCACGTAGCGCGGCTTCAGCAGGCCCATGTCCACCAGCGCAACGCAACCGTAGTGCTCGTGATCCGGATTGTTTTGAAGGAGGTAGGGCGTCAGGCAACCGCGCGGCGCGCGCGAATCGTCGAAGCCGGCCTTGTTCCTGGGTACGGTGACCAGGTGACTGCTTTTCGCCCACTCCTTGCGCGCGGCATCCAGGCGCTGGGCGGAGAACGCGCCGGGCCGCAGCTCGGGCGAGCACACCAGGCCCGCGACCGAATGGGGGTGCTCTGCGACGTCCGCGGTCTTGGCCTTCATGTCCGCGCGCTTGCCCGTGTATCCGCGTTTGCCCATCCAGCTTATCGAGGCCCTCCCGGTCTTGCGGACCAGGATGTGGCAATTGAATTCCCTGGCCGCCGCGATGAAGATCGGCAGGTGGTCGCGGTGCACGAAATCGTCGTTGTGCAAGCTCATGGGTACTCCATGCGGGTGAGTGCAAGCCTTGGGGTCGGCAAGTGATGGCAAACGCGGGTCAAGCGACAAGTCACGACGCCCTCGCCATCTCTTCCGCAAGCGCGCGCACTGCGCCCCGCTGCCCGGGTGGCCACTACAAGACACCCGGGTTCGCTTGCCAAACCGACCAGCTGAGCGCGGATGCAAACGCCACCCACAACAAATAGGGCAACAGCAGGCCCGCGGCCAGCCGACTGTTTTTCCAGAACGTCCCGATGGTGGCAGCGATCAGCGCCAGCAGGAGCAGCACGTCGGCGGTTGCGAGAGCGCCGCGATGCCAGAAGAAGAACAGCCAGGACCACAGCGCATTCGCGGCAAGCTGGGCAAGGAACAACACGAACGCCCCCCGCGATGCACGCGACCGCCATGCCAGCCAGGCGGAAATCCCCATCAGCAGATACAGCACCGACCACACCGGGCCGAAGACACCCGCCGGCGGCGCCCACGTCGGCTTGACCAACTGGGCGTAGAAGGACTGCGCGTGAACCGATGCAATCGCCCCGACGGCCGCGACCGCGAAGACGAGCAACAGCCACCCGGCCAGTCCGATCAGTTGGTGTCGTATGGTGCGTGATGTCATCGGGCGATCAGGAGCGGACGCGACGCGAGCGCCGTCGGGGTTGTCAGGTTGCGGCGTGGGACGACAAACGGGGATCCCGCCGCCAGCTTTCCACGGCCCTCGCCATCTCCTCCGGCACTTCGTACATGGGGAAGTGGCTGCGCGCCTCCAGCTTCGATACCTGGAACCACGAATGCGTTTCACCGAACGACCGCTGCGCGGCGAGGTATCCCGGATCGTCCGGTTGAGCGTACAGATGCAGCACCGGCACTTCGGGATCAAGGCCCGCCAGCGCCTGGAGAGGGCTTCCCGACCCTGCATACGCGGCACCGATCTCGCGGCCGGCACGGGCCCACATCTCGAATGGATACGAGCCCATGTCGCCGCGTACGTAGTCCGTCAATTCCGGGATGTCCAGCCCTTGTAGCCACATGGAGAAGAGTCGCTCGCGCGCTTGCCGCCATTGCGCCGGATCCTGCAGCGCCTGCAAAGCGGCAAGAAAGGGCGGCGGCGCCTCCAGCACGATCCAGTCGAGCAGCACGATCCCGGCGACGCGCGGACCCAGCCTGCGGCGGAGTTCGATGGCGATCCAGCCCGCGTGCGCCAGCGCAACCGGCACCACCTTTTCCGCCCGGCTTGCCTCGATGACGGCGACCGCGTCGTCGGCGAGCTCACGGGACCCGAAGTCGTCGGTCGGCGCTCCCGACCGCCCGTGTCCGCGCCAGTCCAGGGCAAGCGCGCGCCCGCGGAGGGCGCAGCGCGCGACCAGTCGGTCGAAGACCTTGCGGCTGCCGCACCAGCCGGGCATGAAGAGCAGTGCCGAGGTCCCGTGGCCCTGGTCTTCGTAGTTGATCCGTATTCCTTGCGACAGAGCGTCCGGCATTCACTTCCCTCCCCATGCGTCCAACCCGACCGCCAGCGCCGGAACAAGCATAACGCCAGTCGGGAATGCCCGACTCGGGTCCAGCCGCGAAGCGCGTCGGCCCGGGCGAATGGCTGCGGCTCACGCCGCGGCCAGCAACATGAAAGTCCAATAAAGACCAAGCGCCACTTGCAGGGCGAAAGCCGTGAAGCGAACGGCGACCGCCCGCGCCGACACTGAAACCAGGTGCACGAGCGATTGGAACACGCGGGCGCCGAGGAAAAGATAGGCGAGCGGATCCGTAATGGAGCTGCGGCCCGTGACAATGGCAATGAGGAAAAGACCGCCGAAAACCGGGAGGTTCTCAACACAGTTGGCGTGTGCCCGGGCAAGCCGCTGCATGAAAGGCGACAGATTTGCATTGTCCGGCGTAAAACCGTTCGCGGGCACCCTCCCGCGCAACACGAGCTGCGACCTGATGACCTCCATCAGGGCAAGCAACAGAAGCGTCCATGCGATGAAGGCGGTCAATGCAATGGCGCTTGGCGAAGACATCGCGAACCTCCCTGGGAAGCCTGACGCCTGAGCCAGACCCTGCACGGCATCGGCGTGGACGAATTGCCGGGGCCGGCGCCTGGCATGAACATGCGCTCGATCCTAGTCATTCTTGACGATGTCAACCGAGATTTCGACTGCCGGAACCGAGCCCCTGTTCTCAAGCCAATGCACGGTGTTTTTATCCTCCGGCCAGCCGACCCCGGGACCATAGTCCGTTGCGACTCCATTTCTATGGTCCGTTATCGTCCCTTGCAGCACATAGACGGTCCCGGGCCGATCCTTGTGGTCGTGAACCGGGCCGAAGACACCGCCGGGGTTGATCGTGACCATGCGCATCCGAAGTGTGCGCCCAGCCATTCCCTCGATTTCAGGGCCAAGGTCCACCGACGAAAGCAACTGCACCGTGACACCTTTCGTTTCCGGAGCTACTTCGCTGTTCACAAGGCGCCTCCGAACGTTTTCCGGGCCCCACGCCCGAACTGGCCGGCGCAAAGACCGCGGAGCGGATGAGCGTCGGCT
>DASVDY010000140.1:0-10169 GCA_036380855.1 Rhodanobacteraceae bacterium | reverse complement strand
GTCTCGCTCAGCGCGCGGCCGGCCAGGCGCGCGCGCTTCGGCAGCCCCGCGCGCGCGGCAATCTCGCCGTAGCAGGCCACGCGGCCGCGCGGGATTGCCGCGACCGCGGCGTAGATGCGGCGGTATTCGTCTTTCATCGTTCGGGAATCGGTAGTTGAAACGGGAATCGGATCGGAAAGACTACAAGCAACTCGTCGTGCCGGGGCCGAGGTGAACGCTCCGGGGGACCGTGCGATTTTGCCCTGCTGGACAGCATCGAAGTCGCTGGGTCCCGGCTTTCGCCGGGATGACGGCAGAGGGGTGCTTTCGCCGGGACGACGGCAGCGGGGTGCTTTCGCCGGGACGACGGCAGCGGGGTGCTTTCGCCGGGACGACGGCAGCGGGTGCTTTCGCCGATGACGAGCTTTCGCCGATGACGAGCTTTCACCCACGGCGACTTGCCGCAACCAGAGTCTCCGACTGCCGCGCGACAGCGGTTCCCTGCCCGGCTAACATGCTTGGAGGAGAATTACCGGAGCGCGGCGATGCGCAATTTCGAGGAAATCCGTTCGCACCTGAGCGGCAAGTACAACTTCAAAACCAACGATCCGTACCTGCTCAGTTTCGATCTCGCGGTGCGCGACGGCCGCCACCAGGGCATCTACCTGATCGAACTGGAAGACGAAGAGGGCCGCCGCTATCTGCGCGTGTCCACGCCGATCGGTCCGTTCGCCGGCATGGATGCCAAGCGCTGCCTGCGCTTCAACTGGGAACAGCGCACCGGCTTCCTCGCGGTGAGCGATCTGGACGGCGCGCCTTACCTTCACCTTTGCGAAAATCGCCCGTATGCCCTGCTGGACACGGCCGAGCTGGATCGCGTGATCAACGAGATCGGGCCGCTCGGCGACCAGCTGGAACGGGTGATTACCGCTGCCGGGGATGCGTATTGATCAGCGCGGGCCTTTGCGCGCGCGCGCGGGACCGTCATCCGACCACGCCGGTGAGGCCGGCTCGCGCGATTCGCGCCGGTACCGGAATCCGACCGCCAGCCCGTAGATGCTGATCAACAGCCACGCGATCTCCAGCACCATCGAGGCCAGGTTGAACTGATAGAACAGCGACACGATGATCGCCGCCGCGCCGAAAGCATTGAGCAATTGATACACCGCGCCGTTGCCGTGCAGTTTGCGCGCCTGCAGCAGGAAGAACGCGAGCAGCACCAGCAGGGTGCCGATGATGCCGACGATCGTCGGCCACGCGATGTTGATGTTCATTTCGACATTCCGCGTTGGCGCAGCGCCTCGAACAGCACGATGCCGGTTGCGACGGACACGTTCAAGCTTTCCGCGACCCCTGGCATCGGGATGCGCACCACGTAATCGCAAGCCTCGCGCGTCAGGCGGCGCATGCCCTCGCCTTCGCTGCCCAGCACCAGTGCAACGGGGCCTTTCAGATCCAACTCGTACAGCGACTTGTCCGCGTCGCCGGCGAGGCCGGTCAGCCACACGCCGCCCTCCTTCAATGCGCGCAACGCACGCGCAAGGTTGGTCGCCGCGACCAGCGGCACGCGATCGGCCGCCCCCGCCGAGGCGCGCCGCACCACAGGCGTGATGCCGGCCGCGCGGTCGCGCGGCACGATCACCGCGGTCACGCCGGCGGCGGCGGCGCTGCGCAGGCAGGCGCCGAGGTTGTGCGGATCGGTGACGCCGTCCAGCACCAGGAAGAACGCATCATTGCCGGCACGCTCGACCAGCGCGGGAAGGTCGTGATCCGACAAGGGAGGTGGCGCCTCGTAGGCGGCGACCACGCCCTGGTGGCGCGCATCGCCCGCTACCTTGTCGAGCATCGCGCGCGGTCGCGCGTGCACGCGCACGCCCAAGCGCTTCGCCTCTTCGCTGATCGATGAAAGCCGCGGGTTGCGTGCGCCCTGCTCGATCAGCACCTCGCGCACGCGCGAGGGATCGTTGGCGAGCGCGCCCTCGACCGGGTTTATGCCGATGATCCAGGTTTCGCTCATGCAATCCCAACCCCTCGCCAATGTGATGACGTCATTCCGGGGCTGCTTTCCGGGCTTGACCGGAAAGCGGAACCCGGAATCTGCTCCGAGTACAGAAGAAGCAGATTCCGGATCGCCGCTTTGCGGCGTCCGGAATGACGTCGGGAATTATCGCGCAATGGCCCGCCCGGCCTGCCTGCCCGGGATCCTCGCGGTCGCCTGCACGCAGGCTCCTACCAAAAGCCCGCATGTCGCCTGCACGCAGGCTCCCACGAAAAGCCCGCATGTCGCCCGCGAGCGGATGCCTACCTTGGTTTCCGCTTTTGCGCCGGGTCGCGCGCAGGCGCGCTCCTGCCCTTTTCAACCAGCCTGAAATCCACCTTGCGATCCTCCATGCTGGCGCGCAGAACCTGCACCCGCACCGCATCGCCCAGCGTGTAGCGCGCGCGCGTGCGCTCGCCGCTCAGCACATGCCGCACCGGATCGAAATGGTAGTAATCGTTGGGCAGCTGCGAGACGTGCACCAGCCCGCTCACCTTCGACTCGTCCAGTTCCACGAACAGGCCGAACGAAGTGACGCCGGTGATGATGCCGTCGAACTCCGAACCGACGTGCTTCTCCATCCACGCGCACTTGTAGCGCTCGTCCACGTCGCGCTCGGCTTCCTCGGCGCGGCGCTCGGTGTGCGAGCAGTGCGTGGCCATCACCGCCATCTTGCTTTCGGTATAGAGATACGCATCCGGCTTGCCGCCGGACAGCGCGTAGCGGATCGCGCGATGTACCAGCAGGTCCGGATAGCGGCGGATCGGCGAAGTGAAATGCGCGTAGGCTTCCAGCGCCAGTCCGAAGTGGCCGTGGTTCTCCGGCTGGTAACTGGCCAGGCTTTGCGCACGCAGCAATACAGACTGGATCAGGCCGGCATCGGCGCGGTCGCGCGTCTTCGCCAGCAGGGCCGAGAAGTCCTCGGGCGTCACCTTCTCGATCGGCGGCATCTTCAATTTGTATTCGCGCAGGAATTCCAGCAGGTCTTCGTACTTCGCCGCGGGCGGCGGCGCGTGCACGCGGTACAGCGCCGGAATCTTCTTCTTCGTCAGGAAGCGCGCGGCCTGCACGTTGGCAGCGATCATGCACTCTTCGATCAGCCGGTGCGCGTCGTTGCGCTCGGTCGCGCCGAGTGCGACCACCTCGCCCTTCGGATCCAGCCGGTACTTCACTTCCTGCGTGTCGAAATCAATCGAACCGCGCCGCCTGCGCGCCTTCGCCAGCGATCTGTAAAGCGCGTGCAGGTGTTCGAGCTGCGGCAGCACACCGGCAAGTTCGCGCCGCGCGTCCCTGTCGCCCTCGCCGATCGCCTGCCACACGCGTTCGTACGTGAGCCGCGCGTGCGAACGCATCAGGCCCGGGTAGAACTTCGAGCGTGAGACTTCCCCGCGGGCATCCACCTGCATCTCGCACACCATGCACAGGCGTTCGACCTCGGGATTGAGCGAGCAGATGCCGTTGGACAGCGTCTCCGGCAGCATCGGCACCACGAAACCCGGGAAGTACGCCGACGTGCCGCGCGCGTAGGCTTCGCCGTCCAGCGCCGTTTCCGGCTGCACGTAATGCGAGACGTCGGCGATCGCGACGATCAGCCGCCAGCCGTCGCGCACCGGTTCCGCGTACACCGCATCGTCGAAGTCGCGCGCGTCCGCGCCGTCAATCGTCACCAGCGGAACGCCGCGCAGGTCCACGCGGCCGGCATGTTCGGCCTTGCCCACCTTCGGCTCGACATCGGCCGCTTCGCGCAGTGCCAGCGCCGGCCACTCGTGCGGCAGGTCGTGGCTGGCGATCGCCATCTCGACGACCAGCGACGGCTGCAGGCGCTCGCCGAGGATCGAGAGAATCCGCCCGATCGGGCCGCGCTGCAGCGTCGGCGGCTCGGTGATTTCGGCGACCACGATCTGGCCGGCGCGCGCGCCGTTGCGGGCGTCCGGCGGGATCAGCACGTCCTGGTGCAGGCGGCGATCGTCCGGCGCCACCACCATCACGCCGTGTTCCTCGACCACGCGCCCGACCAGCCGCGACGCGCGCCGCTCGAGCACTTCGCGGATCGCGCCCTGCTTCCGCCCGCGGCGATCCACGCCGACCACCGAAGCGAGCACGCGATCGCCGTGCAGAACCTGGCGCATCTGCGCGGGCGAGAGATACAGGTCGTCGCCGCCTTCGTCCGGACGCAGGAAACCGTAGCCCTCCGCGTTGGCGAGCACGGTGCCGGCAATCAGGTCGAGCTTGCGCGCCGGTGCGAGTTCGCCGACGCGGTTCTGCAGCAACTGGCCGTCGCGCAGCATCGCGCGCAACCGCTTGTCCAGCGCATCCAGTGAACGTTCGTCGCGGATGTGCAGCGCATGCGCGATCGCCTCCGCCTTCACCGGCTCGCCGTATTGCGCGAGCAGGTCGAGGATTGCCTCGCGGCTGGCGATCGGATTTTCGTAGCGCTGCGCCTCGCGCGCGGCGTGCGGATCGTGGAAGGCCTTGCCCGCACTCCCGCGCCTTGTCCGGGCCCCTTCCCGGGATTCGGACTTCTTCGGCGCGGACTTGCCGGGCCGGGGCCCGGCCTGCTCGCGTCGCGGGCCTTCGGAGCCGCCGCGCGGCGGGCGCTTCGAACCCCCGGATTTCGGCGGACCTTTACGTTTCGACATGGACGATCCCTGATCCTCGGGCGCCGGCCGGGACGGCGGCAACACCCACCAGCGTCGCGGAGCGCGCGCGCGATTGCAAGGCCGCGAAGCGCAAATCCGGGTGCAAACGACGCCGACCGCGACTGCCGCGGGCCACGACCCCGCGGAATTCGATCATGCGTTGCAGGCCGATCGTGCGCCCGCCCACCAGGGTTGGCCGCTCAGTCGTTCGGCAGCCGGCCGCGCCGGGCGGAAATCCACAAGGCACCAAGCGTGCCGGCGGCGCCCGACAGCAGGTACAGGCCCACGTAGTCCACGCCCAGGAACGCCGCCAGGGCCAACACCACCAGCGGCGCGAAACCGGCGCCGATCAGCCAGCCGAGGTCGGAGGTGATCATCGCGCCGGTGTAGCGGAACTCGCTGCGGAAGCCGGAACTGACCGCGCCGGCCGCCTGCGCGTGCGAGAACCCGAGCAGCGCGAATCCGAACAGGATGAAGAGGTACGCCTGGATCGTGCCGCCCGAGAGCATCAACGCCGTCCAGCCGCTGTAAACGGCGATCAGCACGCCGCACACGCCCAGCGTGGTGCGCCGGCCGAAGCGGTCGGCGATCCGCCCCGACAGCAACATGCAGGGAATGGCAACGAGCGCGCCGACGATCTGCACCAGCAGGAACTCGGTCGTGGACATTTTCGTGAACAGCAACGCCCACGACAGGCCGAAGATCGTCACCAGGTAGAACAGCGCGTAGCTCGCGAGCGGCGCGAACGCGCCGAGCGCGATGTTGAGCCCTTGCGAGCGGAAGGTCTCGCGCAATGGCGAAGGTTCGAGGTCGCGATGCTCCAACTGTTCCGCGTAACGCGGCGCGACCACCATGCGCAGGCGCGCGAACAGCGCCACCACGTTGACGGCGAACGCCACGAAGAACGGATAGCGCCAGCCCCAGGCGAAGAAATCCTCCGGTGCAAGGCTGGACCAGATGAAGGCGAACAGGCCGGCGGCCAGGATGAACCCGATCGGCTCGCCGAGCTGGGCGAGCATCGCATACCAGCCGCGGCGCTCGCGCGGCGCCAGCAGCGCGGCGAGCGAGGCCAGGCCGTTCCAGCTTCCGCCCAGCCCGAAGCCCTGGCCAAAGCGCAGCACCGCGATCGCCACGATCGCCCACCCACCGAGGGTTGCGTACCCCGGCATGAACGCGATGCCGGCAGTCGCCATGCCGAGCATGAACAGTGCGATCGTCAGCTTGGTCGCGAGGCCGAAATGGCGCTCGATCACGAGGAAGAACATCGAGCCCAGCGGCCGCGCGATGAATCCCAGCGCGAAGATCGCGAAGGCGTAGAACATGCCGTCCAGCTGGCTTGCGAACGGGAAATACGCTTTCGGGAATGCCAGTACGCAGCCGAGCCCGAACACGAACACGTCGAAGGACTGGGAAATGCGTCCGACGATCACGCCGACGATGAGATCGCCCGGGGTTGCGTCGTGCGATGCCGCCGCGTGCGCGCCGCCGGGAACGGGGGGACTGCTCAGGGTATCGCTGGAGGACATGGCTTTGCGGGTCAATGCTTGGACGACGGCGAACACGTCGGGGTGTGATCCGGTGCACCGCAGCAGCTTCGCGGTGTGTGGATCAAGCCCGGAGATGCAGATCGAGGCGGCCGTCGCGAAGGTCGTAGAGTCTGCAACGACGAGACAAGGGAGTATCATAAGCCGTTTTTGCAATGCGCCCAAGTACAACAATGTCCGCGAAACGCCTGCGCAGCCTGCTGCTGCTTCCCCTCCTGCTGCTCGGCGGCTGCAGCCTGGTGTTGCTGGATCCTTCCGGCGACGTCGCGCGCCAGCAGAGCGACATCATGATCGTCACCACGGTCATCACCTGGCTGATCATCGTGCCGGTGATGGTGGCGATCGGCATCGTCGCGTGGCGCTACCGCGCGTCCAACAGGAAGGCCAAATACGATCCCGACTGGGATCATTCGCCGCAGCTCGAACTGGTGGTGTGGGCAGTGCCGCTGCTGATCATCATCTCGGTCGGCGCGGTGAGCTGGATCGGCACCCACCAGACCGACCCGTACCGGCCGCTCGACCGGATCGCGGCGGGCACGCCGGTTCCGGCCGACGCCAGACCGCTGGAAGTGGACGTGATATCGCTGCGCTGGAAGTGGCTGTTCCTGTATCCGCAATACGGCGTGGCGAGCGTCAACGAACTGGCCGCGCCGGTGGACCGGCCGATCCGGTTCAAGCTGACCGGCGACACGATGATGGATTCGTTCTTCGTGCCGGCGCTCGCGGGCCAGGTCTACACGATGCCCGGCATGCAGACGATCCTGCACGGGGTGATCAACAAGCCCGGCGAGTACAAGGGCTTCTCCGCCAATTTCAGCGGCTCGGGCTTCACCGACATGCGCTTCAAGTTCCTGGGACTGGACACGCAGGACTTCGACGCGTGGGTGGCCAGGGCCCGCGCGGGCGGCGGCGACCTCGACCTCGCCGCCTACAGGAAGCTGCGCGAGCCCAGCCGCGCCGCGCCGGTGCACTACTACGCGAAATTCGACGCGAGCCTTTACGACCGCGTCCTGGACCTGTGCGTGCAGTCCGGCGGAGCGTGCAAGAAGCAGATGGGCTCCATGCAGGGCATGCCCGCGCACCCATCCATGAAGATGCCCCCCGAACCGGAAGTGCCTTCCGCTTCCACCTCGGGCGGGCACTGATCATCGTGAAGAGATTCAACCATGCTTGAAGCCATGCCCCATCGTGCCGCGATCTGGAATTTCCTGTTCGGGCGGCTGACGATCAAATCGTTTCCCTTCCTCAATCCCGACACCGAAGGCCACATCCTGCTCGTCACCTTCTTCGTGGTCTGCCTGGGCGGCCTGGTGGTCGTGGCCGCAATCACCAGGTACCGCAAATGGGGTTATCTCTGGCGCGAGTGGTTCACCAGCGTGGACCACAAGAAGCTCGGCATCATGTACATGATCCTGGGCACGGTCATGCTGCTGCGCGGGTTCTCCGACGCGATCATGATGCGCGCGCAGCAGGCCTACGCGTTCGGTCCGCACACGGGCTACCTGCCGCCCGACCACTACAACCAGATCTTCTCGGCCCACGGCTCGATCATGATCTTCTTCGTGGGCATGGCCTACATCGCGGGCCTGATGAACTACATCATGCCGCTGCAGATCGGCTCGCGCGACGTGGCGTTCCCGTTCCTCAACAACCTGAGTTTCTGGTTCACCTGCGGCGGCGCGGTCATGTTCATGACCTCGCTGTTCCTCGGCGACTTCTCGATGGCCGGCTGGCTGGGCTATCCGCCCGTGTCCGAACTGCAGCAGGGACCGGGCGTGGATTACTACATCTGGGGCCTGCAATTGTCCGGCGTCGGCACGCTGCTGACCGGCATCAACTTCGTGGTGACCGTGCTGAAGATGCGCGCGCCCGGCATGACGCTGATGAAGATGCCGGTGTTCACCTGGACGACCTTGTGCACCAGCGGGCTGATCATCGCCACCTTCCCGGTGCTCACCGCCACGCTGTTCCTGCTGGCGCTCGATCGCTATGCCGGCACCCATTTCTTCACCGCCGGCTTCGGCGGCAACCTGATGATCTACATCAACCTGATCTGGGTGTGGGGACACCCCGAGGTGTACATCCTGATCCTGCCGCTGTTCGGGGTGTACTCGGAAATCGTGCCGACGTTTTCCGGCAAGCCGCTGTTCGCCTACTCGTCGATGGTCTACGCCACCATCGCGATCATGATCCTGTCGTACCTGGTCTGGCTGCACCACTTCTTCACCATGGGCTCGGGCGCGGACGTCAACTCGTTCTTCTCGCTGACGACCATGATGATCGCGATCCCGACCGGGGTGAAGATCTTCAACTGGCTGTTCACCATGTACCGCGGCCGCGTGCGCTTCACCGTGCCGATGCTGTGGACGATGGGCTTCCTGTTCACCTTCGCCATCGGCGGCATGACCGGCGTGATGCTGTCGGTGGCGCCGGCCGACTTCCTGCTGCACAACAGCCTGTTCCTGATCGCGCACTTCCACAACGTGATCATCGGCGGCGTGGTGTTCGGCGTGTTCGCGGCGGTGAACTTCTGGTTCCCCAAGGCGTTCGGCTTCAAGCTCGACGAATTCTGGGGCAAGGCCACGTTCTGGTTCTGGCTGGTCGGTTTCTGGGTGGCATTCGGGCCGCTGTACGTACTCGGCCTGATGGGCGTGACGCGGCGCCTCAGCCACTTCGAGGACCCGAGCCTGCAGCCGTATTTCATCGTCGCGGCGATCGGCGCGTTCCTGATCGCGCTCGGCATCCTGTCCTTCATCATCCAGATCTACGTCAGCATCCGCCGGCGCAAGGAGTACGCGGTGGGCGGCGATCCTTGGGACGGCCGCACGCTGGAGTGGTCCACCACCTCGCCGCCGCCCGACTACAACTACGCGTTCATCCCCATCGTGCACCACCGCGACCCGTGGGCGGCGATGAAGAAGCTCGGCTTCACGCGCCCGCAGGGCGGCTACAACGACATCCACATGCCGAAGAACACGCCGATGGGCTTCATCATCGGCGCGCTGTCCTTCCTCTGCGCCTTCGGCCTGGTCTGGTACATCTGGTGGCTGGCGGCGCTGTCGCTGCTGGGCGTGATCGTCGCCGGCATCGTGCACAGCTTCGACTACCACCAGCACCATCACATTCCGGCGGACGCAGTGCGCCGATTCGAATCCGGCGCGGCAGCACAGGGCGCAAGCGCATGAACACTACCGCCATTGACAACGCCCGGCCCGCGCCCGACCAGTACTACTGCCTGACGGAGTCGCCGCCGCACAACGGGACCCTGCTGGGGTTCTGGATCTACCTGATGAGCGACTGCTTCATCTTCGCCTCGCTCTTCACCTGTTACGCGGTGCTCGGCACCGAATACGCCGGCGGCCCCACCGCCGCCGAGGTGCTCGAGCTGCCCGGTCTCGCGCTGAACACGGCGCTGCTGCTGGTCTCGTCGGTGACCTTCGGTTTCGCGATGCTGGAGATGGCGCGCCAGCGCAAAGGCGCGATGCTGGGCTGGCTGGCAGTTGCGGGCCTGCTGGCGGCGGCCTTCGTGTCGCTCGAGATCCACGAATTCCTCGGCATGATCGCCGAGGGAGCGGGCCCAACGCGCAGCGCGTTCCTGTCCTCGTTCTTCACGCTGGTGGCCACCCACGGCCTGCACGTCACCCTCGGCATCCTGTGGCTGGTCGTGCTGATGGTGCAGTGCATCCGCTTCGGCCTGAACGAGGCCAACGTGCGCCGCCTGCGCTGCCTCAGCATGTTCTGGCATTTCCTCGACCTGGTGTGGGTCGGCGTTTTCAGCTACGTCTATCTGGTGGGAGTGGTGCGATGCACCAGCCGTCTTCCGGTCACGCGATGCCGCACGGCAACCACGACGCGATGCACGAACACCAGGGCAGCCTGCGCGGGTATCTCACCGGCTTCGTGCTGGCGGCGATCCTGACCGTCATCCCGTTCTGGCTGGTGATGGATCACGTGATCGCCAGCAAGCCG
>DASVDY010000139.1:0-10158 GCA_036380855.1 Rhodanobacteraceae bacterium | reverse complement strand
TCCAGCACCGGCAGCAGGTCGCGCACGTTGGAGATCTTCTTGTCGTGCAGCAGCACGTACGGATCTTCCAGCTCGCACTGCATGCTCTGCTGGTTGTTGATGAAGTACGGCGAGAGATACCCGCGGTCGAACTGCATGCCTTCCACGACGTCCAGTTCGTTCTCGAGGCCCGAGCCGTCCTCGACGGTGATCACGCCTTCCTTGCCGACCTTGTCCATCGCCTGCGAGATCAGGTTGCCGATCACCTCGTCGCCGTTGGCGGAGATGGTGCCCACCTGCGCGATGGACTTGGAATCGGCCGACGGCTTGGAGATCTTCTTCAGCTGTTCCACGGCCGCGTTCACGGCCTTGTCGATGCCGCGCTTGAGGTCCATCGGGTTCATGCCGGCGGCGACCGCCTTCATGCCCTCGCGGATCATCGCCTGCGCCAGCACGGTCGCGGTGGTGGTGCCGTCACCGGCGTTGTCGGAAGTCTTGGAGGCGACTTCCTTCACCATCTGCGCGCCCATGTTCTCGAACTTGTCGGCCAGCTCGATTTCCTTGGCCACGGAGACGCCGTCCTTGGTGATGGTCGGTGCGCCGAAGCTCTTCTCGAGCACGACGTTGCGGCCCTTCGGGCCCAGGGTCGCCTTGACCGCGTTGGCCAGGGCGTTGACGCCGCGCAGCATGCGCGCGCGCGTCTTCGGAGAAACGGATTTCTTTGGCTGCCATGTGTAATTCCTCGAGTGATCTTGTGCGATCCGGACTTCGATCCACCCTGTCACGCCCCCACAACCCCCGCCCATCCTGCGGATGGGCTGCCCCCTTGACTCAAGGGGGCGAAGAAGCGCGGCTTCGACAGGCGATTTCGTGTCCCGATTCGAAAATGTGTCTTTGCGCGAGTGCGAGCGACTCGATCAACCTTCAATGATGGCCATCAAATCTTCTTCGCGCATGACGAGCAGTTCCTCGCCATCCACCTTGACCTCGGTGCCGGAGTACTTTCCGAACAGCACCTTGTCGCCGGCCTTCACGCCCATCGGACGCACCTTGCCGTCTTCCTGGATCTTGCCGGTGCCCACGGCGACCACTTCGCCCTTGATCGGCTTCTCGGTCGCGGTATCGGGGATGACGATGCCACCGGCGGATTTGGTTTCCGCCTCCAGGCGCTTGATGATCACGCGGTCGTGCAACGGACGAAGCTTCATGGTTTGACTCCACCTTGTCTGTCAGAAGAAAAAACGCCCCTGCCCAATCCATCGGGATTGTTAGCACTCGGACGCGGAGAGTGCCAATTGTAGGCGCAACGCCGGGCTGCGGAAAACCCGCCGACGCGACGAACCCCACGGCAAATAGGGGCGGATCGGGTGAGTTCAAGCCCTGCAGCACGGGTTGGCGCATCTTTTGTACGTCGTCCCGGCGCAAGCCGGGATCCAGCGCCTTTGGAGCAAAGCAAAGTCACCGGGTTCCGGGTTCCGCCGCGATAAAGCCGCGGCGGCCTGCCCCGGAATGACGACAGGGTATGCTCCCGTCTCCCGTCTCCGGTCTCCATCCATGCCCGACGCCCTGCTGATCTTCTGCACCTGCCCCGATGCCGAGTCGGCTGCCCGCATCGCCCGGACACTCGTGGACGAGCGGCTCGCCGCTTGCGTGAATCGCTTGCCGGGCGTGACTTCGGTTTATCGCTGGCAGGGCGAAGTCCACGAGGACAGCGAGGTGCTGCTGCTGATCAAGGGCCGCCGCGAGCTGTTCGAGCTGCTGCGCGCGCGGCTGGTCGCCTTGCATCCCTACGACGTGCCGGAAGTGATTGCGCTGGAGATCGCGGCCGGCCACATGCCGTATCTCGAGTGGCTGCTTAATGAAACCTAGGGAATCTCTGAAGAAGCGTCGCGAGCGAAGGCAGGTTGCGCGTCGCCGGAGCGCAGGAAGCGGAGTGTACACGTCAGTACATGAGCATTCCGAGCACCGCCGGCGCGCAAGATGCCAAGCGCAGCAGCTTGTTCAGAGATTCCTCGACGTGAGCTGGCGGCAACAAGCCCGGTCTTGCGACAATAGGTCGTTTGATCGCCGGTCCCCGTTTTGTCCAGACCCGAAGCCTCCATGCCGATGACCCTGCTGCGCCGCGCGGCATGGCTGCTGCTGCTCGTGCTGCCGGCCTGGACCGTCGCGCAGGCCGCGCCGGCGTTGCTGCAGGTCACCGAAGCCTTCCGGCTGAGCGGGCAGGTCGCGAAACCCGGCACGCTGCACCTGCACTGGACGATCGCGCCGCATTACTACCTGTACCGCGGGCGCATCCACGCCAAGCCGCTGGATGCGAACCTGCAACTGGGCGCAGTGCACCTGCCCGACGGCCTGAAGGAACACGATCCATACCTGGGCGACGTCGAGATCTACCACGACGCGGTCGATGGCACGGTGCCTTATCAGTTTGCGGGTGCGGCGCCGGGCACGCTGCGGGTATCCGTGACGTTCCAGGGCTGCCACGAGGTGGAGCCGAAAATCTGCTATCCGCCGACGACGCAGGACCTCGATATCCCGCTCACCGGCGCTGCAGCCGGCGCGATCAGCTTGCCCGGCCCGGATCTCGCTCCGCGCGCCGGTTTATCGGATTCCCTGCGGGGCATGCGGCAGGCAAGCACGGAGCCCGCGCGGGCAGCGGCTTTGCAGGCAGCAGGCCCGACCCGCGCCGGTCCCGCCCTGCCCGCGGCGGCGGCTGCGCGCGCCTGGTCCCCGGGTTTCCCGCTCGCCTTGTTGCTGGCATTGGCCGGCGGCCTGGTCCTGAACCTCATGCCCTGCGTGCTGCCCGTGCTGGCGATCAAGGCGATCGGCCTGCTCGAAAGCGGCGAAAGCCGGGCGCGCGCACGAAGGCATGCATTGGCCTACACCGGCGGCGTCCTTGCGAGTTTCCTGGCGATCGGGATAGGCATCGTCGGCTTGCGCAGCGCGGGCCACGCACTCGGTTGGGGTTCGCAGTTGCAGCAGCCACTGCTGGTGGCTGTCCTCGCCTGCGTGCTGTTCGTGCTCGGGCTGAGTTTGTCCGGCGTGGTGCGCCTGGGACTGGGGATCGGACCCGGCGGCAGCGCGCTGGCGATGCGGCCCGGCCTCGCCGGCGACTTCTTCACCGGCGTCCTGGCGGTGGTGGTCGCCAGCCCGTGCACCGCGCCGTTCATGGGCACCGCACTCGCGTATGCCTTCATCGCCCCGTGGGGCGAGGCGCTGCCGATCTTCCTGATGCTGGGGCTTGGGTTGGCCCTTCCCTTCCTGCTGATCGGCTTCGTTCCCGCGTTGGCGCGCTGGCTGCCGAGGCCGGGCCGCTGGATGGAAACGCTTCGGCAACTGCTGGCCTTCCCGCTCTACCTCTCGGCGGTGTGGCTGGTATGGGTAGTCGCCCATCAGCGCGGCGTGGATGCCGCCGGCCTGGTGCTGGTCGCCATGGTGCTGGTGGCCATGGCCGCGTGGTGGTTCGAGCGCAGCCGTGCCGGAACAGCGCACCCGGGACTCCGCATCCTGGCGCTCGCACCGTTGCTGCTGGCGATCGCCCCGCTGCTGCTGGTTGCGCGCCTGCCGGAACCGGGCGCCGCCACTTCCCCCGAAAGCGCGGTCGCCTTCGATCCGGCGCGGCTGGCGCACCTGCGCGCCTCGCACGTGCCGGTGTTCGTGAACATGAGCGCGGACTGGTGCGTCACCTGCAAGGCCAACGAGTACGCGGTGCTTGATACCGACGCCTTCCGCCAACTCCTGCATCGCACCGGAACCGTCTACATGCAAGGCGACTGGACCCACGAGGACCCGGCCATCAGCGCCTTCCTCGCGCGATACGACTCGCCCGGCGTGCCGCTCTATGTGCTGTTCCCGGGCGACGGAGGCCCCGGCCGCAAGCTGCCGACCGTGCTGACCTCCGGACTCATGCAGCGCGCACTGACGGAAGCAGCCCATGATTGACCGCCGCGCCACGTTCGTCATTCTCGCGTTGGCCGCCGCCGCAGGCGCCGGCGGCTGGTGGCTGCAGCGCAGGCTGCAGGCGCCTCCCGCGCCGTCGGTCGCATTGGCTGCACCCGATTCCAGGACATCCGTCTTGAAAGTCGGTGATCGCGCCGACAATCTGGCGCTGCCCGACCTCGACGGCAAGACGCAGCAGCTTTCGCAATGGCGCGGCAAGCGGGTGCTGCTGAACTTCTGGGCGACCTGGTGCGCGCCCTGCCGCAAGGAGATGCCGGAGCTGGCGGCTGCACAGGTCCGCCACCCGGGTGTTCAGGTCATCGGCGTGGCGCTGGACCAGCCGCAGGCCGTGCGCCAGTACCTCAAGCGCACTGCGGTGGATTACCCGATCCTGATCGGCATTGATGCCGATCCCGAACCCACCCTGCGTTTCGGCGACACCATCGGCGCACTGCCCTACAGCGTTCTGATCGGCCCGGACGGAAGGATCGAGCGCACCAAGCTGGGGCCGTTCGATGCGGCGGAACTGGATGACTGGCTGGGCGGCACAGGCTGAAACACCCTCGATCTCCATCGAACTGGCTCCAAACGTCTGGACAACCAGGCGGCTCCCGCGTCACACTTCGCGACCCTGACGCCCTCAGCCGAGCCGCCACGTGGCCAACCTGCTGGTCCTGCACGGTCCCAATCTGAACTTGCTCGGCGAACGCGAACCGGGCATCTACGGCCGTACCACGCTGGCGCAGATTGACGCGCAGCTTGCAGCGCGCGCGCAGACTGCCGGGCACTCGCTGCACAGTTTCCAGTCCAACGCCGAACACGAACTGATCGGCCGCATCCACCAGGCGCGCAGCGACGGCACCGCGTTCATCCTGATCAATCCGGCCGGGCTCACCCACACTTCGGTTTCGCTGCGCGACGCGCTGGCGGCGGTGGCGATTCCGTTCATCGAAGTGCACCTGACCAATCCCTACGCGCGCGAGATGTTCCGCCGGCATTCGTATCTATCCGACCTCGCGGTCGGCGTGATCGCCGGCTTCGGCGCGGAGAGTTACCACCACGCGCTGGAAGCGGCGATGTCGCGGCTGCGGCCGCCATCGTCCAACCCGGTCAGCCATTGACCGGCCCCGCGCGCGCAAAGCATTCAATCAAGGAACCGACATGGACCTGCGAAAGATCAAGAAGCTGATCGATCTGCTGGAGCAATCCAACCTTTCGGAGCTGGAAATCCACGAGGGCGAGGAAGTGGTGCGCCTGTCGCGCCACCCGGTGGCGAGCGCAACCCAGCCGACGGTGCTGGTGCAGCAGACGCCTTCCGCACCTGCACCTGCCGCGAGCGCCCCGGCTGCAACCGGCGTACCCGCAGCCAGCGCGGAATCCGCCCCCGCCGGCGAGCGCGACCTGCCCGCCGGCCACGTCGTCCGCGCGCCAATGGTCGGCACCTTCTACGCTTCCGCCTCGCCGGGTGCGCCGCCGTTCGTGGCAGTCGGCGCGCAAGTCAAGGCCGGCGATCCGCTCGGCATCATCGAGGCGATGAAGATGTTCAACCAGCTCGAGGCCGACGTCGCCGGCACGGTGCTGGCGATCGTGGCCGAGAACGGCCAGCCGGTCGAGTTCGACCAGCCGCTGTTCGTGATCGGATGAAGCCGGAAATGGGAAATGGGTCGCCCACTCACGTGGGCTCAATGGGAAATCGGACCAGCGGCGCAGTGCGGCTTTCCCGATTTCCGATTTCCGATTTCCGATTTCCTTCTCGTCCAGCCCCTCCCTTTCGACTCTCGCGACATTGGACCCATGCTCGATAAAGTTTTGATAGCCAACCGCGGCGAGATCGCATTGCGCGTGCTGCGCGCCTGCCACACGCTGGGCATCCGCACGGTCGCCGTGCACTCCACCGTGGACCGCAACCTGAAGCACGTCGGCATGGCCGATGAAGCCGTATGCATCGGGCCCGGACCTGCGGCGCAGAGTTATCTCAACATCCCCGCGATCATCGCAGCGGCGGAAGTCACCGACGCGACCGCGATCCATCCCGGCTACGGCTTCCTTTCCGAGAACGCCGACTTCGCCGAACAGGTGGAGCAGTCCGGCTTCGTGTTCATCGGCCCGACCGCCAACGTGATCCGCCTGATGGGCGACAAGGTCGAGGCGATCAAGGCGATGAAGGCCGCGGGCGTGCCGTGCGTGCCCGGTTCCGGCGGGCCACTGGGCGACGACGTCAACGAGAACATGCGGATCGCACGCGAGATCGGCTACCCGGTGATCATCAAGGCGGCCGGCGGCGGCGGCGGGCGCGGCATGCGCGTGGTCCATACCGAAGCGCACCTGGGCAACGCCATTGCCACCACCCGTGCGGAGGCGCGCGCGGCGTTCGGCAATCCGCAGGTGTACATGGAGAAGTTCCTGGAGAATCCGCGCCACGTGGAGATCCAGGTGCTGGCCGATGGCCAGGGCAACGCGATCCACCTCGGCGAACGCGACTGCTCGATGCAGCGCCGCCACCAGAAAGTGGTGGAAGAGGCGCCCGCTCCAGGCATCACGCCGCAGCAGCGCGCGGAGATCGGCAAGGTCTGCGTGGAGGCGTGCCTTCGCATCGGTTATCGCGGCGCCGGCACCTTCGAATTCCTGTTCGAGAACGGCCGCTTCTACTTCATCGAAATGAACACGCGCATCCAGGTCGAGCATCCGGTGACCGAGCTGATCACCGGCGTGGATCTCGTGCGCGAACAATTGCTGATCGCCGGCGGCGAGAAGCTCTCGATCCGGCAGGAAGACATCAAGATCACCGGGCATGCGATCGAGTGCCGCATCAATGCGGAAGACCCCGACACCTTCATGCCTTCGCCCGGCACGGTGAAGCGCTTCGAGAGTGCCGGCGGCCCGGGCGTGCGCATCGAGACGCACCTGTACGACGGCTACAAGATCCCGCCCAACTACGACTCCATGATCGGCAAGCTGATCGTGCACGGCCGCGACCGCGATACCGCGATCGCGCGCATGCGCATCGCGCTGGGCGAAATGGTGATTGACGGCGTCAAGACCAACATCGCGCTGCAGCAGCGGATCATGGCCGACGGCGGCTTCCAGTTGGGTGGCCAGAACATCCACTACCTGGAGAAGCGGATCGCCGAGCGGAAGGAAAAAGGCATCACGCTGGCTTGAGGCGCGGACTCGGGACCCGGGCTTGGCGAAGTGCACAAATCTCCGTCATTCCGGAGCCGCGGCGGACGAAGTCCGACGCGGAACCCGGAACCCGGAACCCGGCGACTCGGCTCCTCTCCATCCCGACGGCAAGGTCGCTGGGTCCCGGCTTTCGCCGGGATGACGAGGATGAGAGGCTTTCGTTGCATGCGTTCGGACCTGGATCCATGCCGTTTCTCGAACTCTCGCTGACCCTCACCTCCGAACAGCAGCCGCACGCCGAGGCCGCGCTGGAGGAACTCGGCGCACTGTCCATCACCCTGCTCGACGCGGATGCGGAGACGCCCGACGAACGCGCGATCTTCGAACCCGGCGTGGGCGAGACGCCGCTGTGGAAAGCGCTGGTGCTGAACGCGCTGTTCGAGAATGGCGCGGATCGCGGCCAGATCGTCTCCGCGTTGTGCGAGTCGTTGCCGGAGCTGTCGCCGGAACAGATCGCCATTCGCGAAGTGGCCGACCAGGATTGGGAACGCGCATGGATGGACCGCTTCAAGCCGATGCGCTTCGGGCGGCGGCTGTGGATCTATCCGTGGAACCTCGATCCGCCCGGCACCGATGAAGCGGTCGTGGTCAGGCTCGATCCGGGGCTGGCCTTTGGCACCGGCACGCATCCCACCACGGCGCTTTGCCTGGAGTGGCTGGACGGCTTGCCGCTCGCCGACAAGACCGTGCTCGACTTCGGCTGCGGTTCCGGCGTGCTGGCGATCGCGGCGCTGAAACTCGGCGCCGCCCGCGCGATCGGCGTGGACAACGACGGCCAGGCGCTCACCGCATCGCGCGACAACGCACGACGCAACGGCGTGGCGGATCGCCTTGCATTGCATGCGCCGCAGGATCTGCCCAAGGACACCCGTTGCGACGTACTGGTGGCGAACATCCTCGCCGGCCCGCTGCACGATCTCGCACCCGCCTTCGCAACACTGCTGAAACCCGGCGCGCCGATCGCGCTCTCGGGCATCCTCGCCGGGCAGGAAGACGAACTGTTGCAGCGTTACGCGGCGACCGGCTTCACCGACCTGCATGCCACGCGCAGGGAGGACTGGATGAGGATCAACGGCCGCCGCGGCAGCTAGGACCGCAGGCCGGCCCTCTACTTCGATTCGCCCGCCTGTGCCAGCAATTGGCGAACTTCCGCGATGTGCGGGTCGTCCTTCGAGTGCGCCTGCAGGACCCGCAACGCGGAGCGCAGGTGTTCGCGCGCGCCCGCCTTGTCGGCGATGCCCAGATGCAGTTTCGCGCAGTCCACCAGGCCCGACGGATACTCCGGCCGCTTCGCTGAACTCTGCGCCAGCATCCGCACGGCGCCGTCGCACACCTGCACGCCCTCGCTGCGCCACGCGGGCAGGCCGGAAGCGCCCAGCGCCCGAGCCAGTCGCATGGTGCGATCCGCCATCAGCGGATGGGAGGGCGGATAGGTCTTCGCGGTGATCGCAAGCGAGCGCCGCGCCAGTTGCACGGCTTCTTCATGCTTGCCGCGGGCTGTCAGCGTTTCCACCAGCTCGTCCGTCAACAGCGTGTTCTGGTAACCCTCGGGACCGATGATCTGCTGCAAGCGCGCCAGTGCCTCGCGCTGAACCTGCTCGGCCTGTTCCAGTCTGCCGAGCGCGCGCAGCGCCGTCCCCCACAGCACTTCGTCGTACCAGACGATCCCGGCCTTGTCGCCCATCTCGGCGTGACGCTCTTCGAATGCCCGCCTGAGATCGGCCTCGGCTTGGGGAAACCGCGCCATCGCCAGCCACAGCTTGCCGCGGTTGGCGAACATCTGCGAGCGCTCATGATCTTCGACCGGCAGCGTGGCTTCGGCTTGCGCGAAAAGCTTCTCCGCACGCGGGTAATCGCCCATGGTGCGCACCAGGTTCGCCTCGCGGCTCAGCACCGCCCCGAGCAGCCGATGGTGCTCGCCAAGATGTCGGCGCGCCAGCACCGCCGCTCGTTCGTAAGTTGCCACGGCCTGGTCTGGATGCGCGACTTCCAGTGCGTCCGCCAGCCCGATCAGGGGATTGATCAGCCGCGGCGAATCCGGACCAAGCGAAGCCTCCATGCGTGCCACTGCATCGCGCCCCGCTGCAACGGCTTCGTCATCGCGGCGCAGTTGGTCGAGCGCCTCTGCGCGACGGAACACCGCGATCGCGGTCTCCGGATCGTCATGCCCAAGGCTGTGCTCGAAAATGCGCTGCGCCTCGACGGTCATCTGCAGCGCCTGCTCACGCTGCTTGCTGCTCATCAACGCCAGAGCCTGCAGCAGTCGCGCGCGCGCAGCTTCCGGGGAATCGGCCTGGCCAATCCGCGCGAGCATGCCGTAAGCCTCGCCGGCGTTCGCCAAACCGCGCTGATTGTCGTGCGCGTTCAGATACACGTAGGCCAGCTTGCGCAGGGTCTGCGCGGTGCCCGCGTCATCGCCCCGATGCAAGGCGCGGCGTTGCGCCAGCGCGCGCTCCAGCGTGGCGCGCCCACCGGCCAGGTCGCCCAGGTTGACCTGGATTTCGCCCAGGTCGTCCAGCAATTCGGCATGCAGCTCGGGCTCGTCCTTCAATTCGCGATCGGCCGCCGCGACGCTGTCCGCGATCAGCCGCACGGAACTGCGCTGCTCGCTGCCGGGCCTGGTCAGCGGATCGTTCTCGCGGAACACGTTCAGCACCAGGTTCTTGACTCGCTCGGCGCGCTCGGCCTGCTGCTGCGCGCGCCGGGCCTGCCACAGCGTGGTCGCCAGCCCGGCGAGCAGCGCGACCAGCACCAACGCTGCGGCCGCCGCGCCGAGCCGGTGCCGCCACAGCCAGCGCCGCAGCGCATAGCCTTTCGCACCGCGGCGTGCTTCCACCGGTCGTCGTCGGCGCCAGCGCAGCAGGTCTTCACGCAACGCATCAACCGTGGGGTAGCGATCGCGCGGCGACTTGCGCAGGCAACGCCGCACGATGGCGTCCAGGTCCCCGCGCAGCAGCGACGGCGCGCAGGGCGGCGACTCGGCGCCCGCGCGGCTGGGCGGCGGCGGCTCGTCGGTCAGCAGGCGATCCACTACTACCGAAACAGGCGTATGGCCTT
>DASVDY010000138.1:0-2504 GCA_036380855.1 Rhodanobacteraceae bacterium | reverse complement strand
GCACGGTGCGCGCCATCACCCTGGGCGACGACGGAAGGCCGCACGAGGTGCGCTGCGAACGCGGCGGCGAAACGCGTTCGCTGCGCGCGCGCTGGCTGGTTGATGCGTCCGGCCGCGCAGGCCTGCTGAAGCGGCAGCTCGGCCTGTCCGAAGACAACGACCATGCGATCTGCGCCGCATGGTTCTGGCTGGATGCGAAACTGGAGCTGGACGCCTGGGGCAGCCCCGCATGGCGCGCGGCGTGCGAGCCGCGCGAGCGCTGGCGCTCGACCAACCACCTGTGCGGCCCGGGTTATTGGGTGTGGATGATCCCGCTCGCGGGCGGCGCGCACTCGGTCGGCATCGTGGCCGATCCCGGCGCGCACCCGATCGAGTCGTTCAACACCTTCGAGCGTGCGCTGGAATGGCTGCACGCGCACCAGCCCGCGCTGGCGAACGCGGTGGACATGCACCGCGACAGGTTGCTCGATTTCGCCTTCCTCAAGCGCGTGTCCTACGGCTGCAAGCAGGTGTTCAGCGCCGAGCGCTGGGCGCTGACCGGCGAGGCGGGCGCGTTCCTCGACCCGTTCTATTCGCCCGGCAGCGACTTCATCGCGATGGGCAACCGCTACATCGTCGAGCTGATCGCGCGCGACTTGGACCGTCAGCCGCTCGCCGCGCACGCGGAAATCTTCAATGGCCTGTACTTTTCGTTCTACCGCAACATGCTGAGCCTGTACCGCGGCCAGTACGCGCTGTTCGGCAACGCGCGCGTCATGCCGGTCAAGGTGACCTGGGATTACACCTATTACTGGGGCGTGCTGTGCGCGCTCGGCATCGGCGGACGGCTCACCGACCTGTCGCTGCTTTCGGAGCTGCGGCCAAGGCTGGAGGCCGCGCAGGCGTTGAACCTGGTGATGCAGCAGTTCTTCCGCGACTGGGATGTGGCGGGCGGCTGCGCGAATCCGGCCGTGTTCCTCGACCAGCAGGAGCTGGACTGGTTCGCCCAGCTCAACGCGAACTTGCATGACAGGCTGGACGACGCAGCTGCGCGCGCGCGGCTGCGCGAGAACATCGAGCTGCTGCACGCGCTGGCCGGCTCGATCGCCGACCGTGCTTCAGCGGAGTGCCCGGGGCTGGATGTCTCCGCGCTGCGCGAGGCGGCAGGCGGGCGGGAGAAGCCGGTACTGTTCGGGTCGCCCGTCGGTCGCCTGCACGCAGGCTCCTGCAAATGCGACTCAGCCCATGCCGCCATTCACACCGATCACTTGTCCATTGACGTATGAGGCGCCGTCCGAACACAGGAACGCCACGGCGTGCGCGACCTCCTGCGGCGTGCCCATGCGTGCGGCGGGGATCATCTGCCTGATCTGGTCCGGCGCGAACAATTCATGCGTCATGCTGCCCTCGATGATGCCGGGCGCGACCACATTGACGGTGACGCCGCGCGAAGCCATCTCGCGTGCCAGCGACCTGGCCGCGCCGTGCAGGGCCGACTTCGCGGCGGCGTAGTTGACCTGGCCGCGATTGCCGAGCACCGCCGCGACCGAGGACACGCACACGATGCGCCCGTGGCGCGCGCGCGACATCGGCAACAGCAGCGGCTGCGCGACATGGAAGAAGCCGTTGAGCGACACGTCAATCACGCGCGTCCACTGCTCCTCGCGCATGCCCGCCATCGGCGCGTCGTCGTGGATCCCGGCGTTGTGCACCAGCGCCGCGATCGGGCCGGCTTCGAGCAATACATCCAGCGCCGCCCGCGTGGCCGCGCCATCGGTGAGGTCGAAGGCAATCGCCTCCGCGCTGCCAGCGGCCTCGCTGATCGCATCCACCACGCTCCGGGCGCGCTCGCGGTTGGCGTTGGCATGCACGATGACGTGATAACCGTCGCGCGCAAGCGCGCGGCAGATCGCACCGCCGATATCGCCGCTGCCGCCGGTGACCAGCGCGCGTCGTGATGCGTGATTCATGGCTCGTCTCCCCGCCGCACCAGCACCGCTGCGCGGCCCGTGGCAAGCACCATGCCGCGATGCTCCGCCCGGAACGCATACTGCAAGCTCCCGCCAGCATCGAGCAACTGTTCGGCATGCACGTCGAGCGTGCCGGGCAGGCCTTCGATGTATTCGACGTGCAAGGCGACTTCGCGCAGCGAGACCAGATAACCCGGTTGCGCGCGGCCGCCGCGCTCGCGCGCCAGCAGCGCGCCGTGCACCGCCATCGCCTGCGCACCGTACTCGCACAGGGCCACCGCGTGCAGATGGCCGTCGGCGCGCAGCGGATTGTCCGCGTGCGAATGCGTGGCGCTGATCGCGTGGATGCGCGTGGCATCGTGCGCGACCACCGCATCCAGCAGGCACATCGTGCCCGCGTGCGGGATCAGGTCCTGCCATTTGCTTTTCGGCAGCATGGCCTCAGTTTTCATGACGCAGATTTGCCGCCGGCGCCATCAACACCGACAGCGTGAAATGGAAGGCCACGCCCAGCGCGACGGTCAGTCCGATCGCGCGCAGCACCGGCACGCTGGA
>DASVDY010000137.1:0-9332 GCA_036380855.1 Rhodanobacteraceae bacterium | reverse complement strand
ATCCGCTGGAGCTCGTGTGCGGCGATGCCTTCGCCGCTGTCGCATACGCACAGTTCCATTTCATTGCTGCCGCCCGCGATGCCCAGCGTGAGCCAGACGCGGCCGCCTGGCGGCGTATGCCGCAATGCATTGTCGAGCAGGCAATCGAACACGCGCTCGCACTCGGCCTCGTCCAGCTTCAATTCGGGCAGGTCGGGGGCGATCCGTGCACTCAACTCGATGCCTTTGTCGCGTGCGCGGCCGGCAAACCGCTGCAAGGCCGCGCGCACGGCCTCTTCCGGCCTGCATCGGTGCGCCGTTGCGACCTTGCCACCCAGGCGCGAAAGGTCCAGCAGACCATGCAACAAGGTGGTGAGCCGCACGGTTTCCTCCCGCACGGTCTGCAGCAGGTCGGCTTCGCGCGAATCCGGCGCGAAGCGTGCGCGCTCGGACAGCAGGTCCAGCGCCATGCGCAGGCCCGTGAGTGGAGTGCGCAGCTCGTGCGAGGCGCGCAGCACGAATTCGTTGCGCTCGCGCGCGAAGCGCCGCTCGACGGTGACATCGCG
Source organism: Rhodanobacteraceae bacterium (assembly GCA_036380855.1). Lineage (GTDB taxonomy): Bacteria > Pseudomonadota > Gammaproteobacteria > Xanthomonadales > Rhodanobacteraceae > 66-474. The sequence continues at coordinate 8,787 of DASVDY010000137.1, read as the reverse complement.
TATCACCAGCACAAGACCCGGCTGCGAATCCGAGAACGGGATGAAGCTGCAGCGCAATTCGCGACGCAACATGCCTTCACCAAGGGCCACCTCCAGCGCGGCGGCGCGACCGGCCGGATGTTCGCGGTGCAGGCACAGCCGCGCGTGCGCGTCGAGGTCGTTGCGGCCGAGCACGTCGTCCAGCGTCCGGCCGACCGCATCTTCCATTCGCGTGCCCAGCTGGCGCGCGGCGATCGGATTCAGCCGCTCGATCCGGAGGTGCTCGTCCAGGATCGCCAGCCCGTCGTCAATGCTGTTCAGCACGGCCTCGTTGCGACCCTGCTCGGAAAGCAACCGGCTGGCGCCGCTGGCGTGGTCTGCGGCGAGCGCTGCGGCCATCTCGTTGAAGGCCGCGGCGAGCGCATTGCCCTCGCGATAACCCGTGGGGCCCACCCGCGCGTCGAAGTGGCCCGCCGAAATGGAGCGGGCGGCCGCGGCGACCTGCTCCAGTGAGGCGGCGAGTCTCGCCGCAAGGTTCAGGTCCAACCAGACGCCGGCGAGAACCAGCAGTACTCCGCCGCCCCACAGCAGAAGCCTCGGCACGTACCCGGGCGGGTCGAAATGGGTGAGCGCGATGCAGAACGCCGCGCCCCCCGCGAACACCAGCAGGAGTGGCACCGCATGGCCGATCAGGATGGCGTGTTTGAGTCTCATGAATTCATGCAATCGTCCATCCATGATCGCGGCCGTGAACTATTCGCTTCGTCGGTTCGCGTTGGGCGGGCAGCCACCAGAGCCGACATTCCTGGCCAGGAGCTCCGCGGCCGCACTCTTCAAAAATCTCGATTCCCGATTCCCGATTCCCGGCGCCTCACACTCCATAGCGTTTGCGCTTGCGATAGAGCGTGGAGACGTCTATGCCGAGCGTGCGCGCGGCGTTCTCCAGCGTGTCGGCACGCGCCAGCACGCTCCGGATGTGCACGCGCTCCAGCTCGTCCAGCGTCTGCGGCATGTAGGTCGGATGCCCCGGTTCCGCCACCGCGTCGCCCAGCGCCAGGTGGTGCGCCTCGATCTGCGGTTCGTTGCAGAGGATGGACGCGCGCTCGATCACGTTGCGCAGCTCGCGCACGTTGCCCGGCCAGCGGTAGCCGACCAGCGCGCGACGCGCCGAATCGGCGAAGCCGCGCGCGCGCCGGCCGTGGGCGGCCACGAAGCCGGCCAGGAAGCGCTCGGCCAGCGGCAGGATGTCCTCGGCGCGTTCGCGCAAGGCGGGCAGCTTCACCGCGATCACATTGAGCCGGTACAGCAGGTCCTCGCGGAAAGCGCCTTCGGCCACGCGCTGCTTGAGATCGTGATTGGTCGCCGCCACCAGCCGCACGTCGGCGCGGCGGGTGACCGGATCGCCCACGCGCTCGTACTCGCGGTCCTGCATGAAGCGCAGCAGCTTGGGCTGCAGGTCCATCGGCACGTCGCCGACTTCGTCCAGGAACAGCGTGCCGCCGTCGGCCTGGCTGACCCGGCCGGCGGCGTTCTGCACCGCGCCGGTGAAGGCGCCGCGGCGGTGGCCGAACAGCTCGCTCTCGAACAGGGTGGGCGACAGCGACGGCGCGTTCACCGTCACGAACGGGCCGTTGGCGCGCTTGCTCCAGCGATGGATCGCGCGCGCGAGCATGCCCTTGCCGGTGCCGCTTTCGCCCAGCAGCAGCACGGTCACTTCCGCGCTCGCAGCGCTGTGCGCGGTGTCCACCACCTGCCGCATCAGCGGCGAACGGCTGGCGAGCGCGTCGTCGGCCTCATTCGCGCCGGCTGCGCGCTCGAGTTGTTCCAGCCGCAGCTCCATGCGCAATGCATTGATCTGGCGCTCGGCCGCGGCCCGCAATTGCTCGCACGAGCACGGCTTGATCACGTAGTCGGCCGCGCCGGCGCGCATCGCCGCGACCGCGTTGTCCACCGACGAATGCGCGGTGACCATGATGATGCGCATCCAGGGCGCGGCGTTGCGCAGCACCGGCAGCAACTCGATCCCCGAAGCGCTGCCCAGCCTGACATCCAGCAGACACAGGTCGAAGACCATCCGCTGCACCAGGTTTTCGGCTACCTCGGCGCTGTCCGCACAGGTCACGTCGCAACCGGCGTCCTCGAGGCAATAACGGAAGGTCTTGCGGATGGCGGACTCGTCGTCCACCACCAGCACGCGTGCGCGCGGCCGTTCTTCCGGCTGCCGCTCCGGCATTTCCGCCAGCGGCATTCCATCCGCACGCGCATGATCGTCTTGCATCGGCACTCCCAGGGCACTCCCGTCGCGTTCAATGTGCGCCGCCGTCCCTGGCCGATCCCGGATCCATTTCACAACCCGGCTGCGGCCACGACGCGCCCGGCCGTTCCGCGCAAGCGGACGGCCTCTCCATGGCCCTGCATGTGCTTCCCTGCACCGGTCGGCCGGGCGCCGGACGCGGGGCATTTTGCAGACGCCCGCGTGAGGGTTTTGCATATTGCAACGCACGCGCCTGCGCGTGCGACGCAAGTCCTTGTCCGGCAAAGCCCGCGCACGGCGGAGCTCTGGCACGGGTCTTGAGACACCCCTGCGCGGCGGCGCGTCGCGGATCCCAAAGCCAAGGCCGGCACAAGACACCAAGGCAGGTTTCCACCGTTGCAATCCCCCTGTTGCGATGGACCTCAAGGCAAGGACGCAAACTCGCATCGGATGCACCGGATCCGCGACCCCGCCGTTTCTGTACCCGAAGCAATGGAGTTTCAGCTCATGACGAAGCTATCCTCGTCGAGGTCGAGGCCCGACCAGCACGGCTCGCAGCGCAAAACCCCGCAGGACACGTCGCACGTCCCGCACTCGCGCGTGTCCGGGTCGCGCAGCGCTCCCGGGCGCTCGCCGTCATCCGCCGATTCCGCGCGGCAGGCTTCCGGTCATCAGCGGGCCAGCAACTCGCAGGAAGAGGAATGACCCCGGTCCCGGCGCGGGTGCATCGGGCGTCCACGCCGCCCGCAGGCGCGAGCCAGGATCCCGATCCCGGGTACTTGCCGCCGCCGCCCCGGCAACCGCTCCCGCCGGCCATGCAGCCGACCGGACCGATGCCCGACCAGGACCATCCACCGGGCGAACCCCACCATTTGCCGGACGATCCGGTTGCCGTTCCGGACGAGGGCGGTTCTTCGCGCCGGACGGCACCCTGAGCCACCGCGCGCGGAATTGAACCGCGCGCAGTCGCGCGTGCGTCCGGCGTTCCGCCTTTTGCGATGCAACTCCGCGCCGCCGGAGCAGCCTGCTGTCCGGCATTTGACGGCTTTCCGGCCGCTGGTTACGCTGGCGCGCTCACACTGCCCGGGACACCCACATGGCGCTGGACATCAATCTCACCCTCAGTGACGACGACCTGGGCCATTTCACCCAGGCGATGCGCGACGCGCAGGCCGCGAACAAGGGCCGCCAGGGCTCCGAAATCATCGCCGCCGCGCGCCAGTTGCTGGACGACACCCGTGGCACCGAGATCCCGGCGTTCATTCGCGAGCGGCTGGACTCGGTGGAATCCATGATCGGCATGGCGACCGACACCGGCTTCGGCCTGCCGCCGGAAGACTGCGAGCGCGTGCTGACGGTGCTGGCCTACTTCGCCGATCCGGTGGATTTCATCCCCGACACGGTGCCGGCGCTGGGCTTCCTCGACGACGCGATCATGATCGAGTTGTGCCGCCAGGAGCTGCGCTTCGAAATCGAAGCCTACGACGACTTCTGCGCCTGGCGCGAACAGGAAGCGCATCGGCGCGGCGTGGATGCCAGCGCACTGACCGCGCAGCGCGCGGATTGGGCCGAGGCGCGCCGCCAGGAGTCCATCGAGCGCATGCACCGCCGCCGTCGCGAGTCCTACATCAGCGGCGAGTGGAAGCCGACGCTGTTCTCGGTGCGTTAGACAACGCAAGGCGGGTTTCAACCCGCCTTTGCGGTTTCGGTGGGGCCGAGACCCGCCATCGGCGGGTTGAAACCCGTCCTACCGCTCCATGATGGCGACGACACCCATCCCCCCCGCCGTACAGATCGAGATCAGCCCGCGGCCCGAGCCGCGTTGCGCCAGCAGCTTGGCGAGCGTCGCCACGATGCGCGCACCGGTCGCGGCGAACGGATGGCCGGTCGCGAGGCTCGAGCCGTGCACGTTGATCTTCGCCGGGTCGATCGAACCCAGCGGTTGCGGCCTGCCCAGTCGCTTGCGGCAGTAGTCGGCCGATTCCCACGCCCGCAACTGGCACAGCACCTGCGCGGCGAAGGCTTCGTGGATTTCGTAGTAATCGAAGTCCTGCAGGCTCAACCCTGCGCGATCGAGCATGCGCGGCACCGCGATCGTGGGCGCCATCAGCAGCCCTTCGCCATGCACGTAATCCACGCCTGCGACTTCGGCGAAGGTGAGGTACGCGAGCACCGGCAGGCCGCGTTGCGCGGCCCATTCCTCGCTCGCCAGCAAGACCGCCGCCGCGCCGTCCGACAAAGCGGACGAGTTGCCCGCGGTCAGCGTGCCCTGGCCCGAGTGGCGGTCGAACGCGGGTTTCAACTGCGCCAGCTTTTCCGGCGTGGTGTCGGCGCGCAGCAGGTTGTCGCGCGCGACGCCGCGGAACGGAACCACCAGGTCGTCGAAGAATCCGGCGTCGTAGGCGGCCGCAAGCTTGCGATGGCTCTGCAATGCCCACTCGTCCTGTTCGGCGCGCGGGATCTTCCATTGCCTGGCCATCAGTTCGCAGTGTTCGCCCATGGACAGCCCGGTGCGCGGCTCGACCACGCCGGGCGCCACCGGTTTCAGTTCGCGCAACGAGAATCCGCGCGTCGCCGCCCTGAACTTCTCGCCGAACGTGCGCGCCCTGTCGAGGTCGAGCAGGCGTTGCTGCAGGCGGTTCGAATAGGTGATCGGCACCTGGCTGGTGGTGTCGGAACCGCCGCCGATGCCGGCTTCGATCTGGCCGGTGGCGATCTTCTGCGCGATGAGGATCGCGTTGTCGAGCGAGGTGCCGCAGGCACGCGCGGTGGTGAGGCCGGGGGTGGTCATCGCCAGGCCCGAAGACTGCGCGGCCTCGCGCGCGAGATTCCAGTCGGCCGGATGCTTCATCACCGCACCGAACGCGACTTCGCCCAGCTCCACGCCGTGCAGGCCGAACTTCTCGACCAGCGCGCCCAGCACTTTCACCGACATGCCGAGGTTGCCGAGGTCGGCATACGCGGTGTTGCGCTTGCAGAACGGAATGCGCACGCCGCCCAGCACGGCGACGCGGCGTTGTTGCGGGATCATCGCTGCTCTCCGAGATCAATGAAGCTGCGCGCGAACATGCGGTAGGCCTCTTCTTCCATGCCGAGCGAAGCGTAGGTGCGTTGCGCGCGCAGATTGTCGCGCTCCACGTACAGGCGCAAGCCGATCACGCCCCTGGTTGCGCGTGCGCGGCGCTCCACTTCCGCATACAGCGCGCGGAACACGCCGCCACGCCGCGCATCGGGCACGACGTAGACGCTCTGGAACCACCACCAGTCCCCGTCGCGCCAGTCGCTCCACTCATGGGTGATCAGCAGGCAGCCGACCGGCGCGCCGCCGCGCTCGGCAACCAGGTAGAAACCGCGGCGCGGATCGTCGAACACTGCGGCCACGCCGCGCGCGAGCACCTCGCGGTCCAGCGTCTTGTGTTCGGTCTCCAACGCCATCGCGGCATTGCAATCAACCAGGAAGGCAATGTCGGCGCGCGTGGCCTCGCGCAATTGGATCGGGTCGGTCATTCGGAATCCTTGTCGCGGCGCTTCCGCGAACTGCCCAGTTTACGCGTCAGGGTATTGCGTCCCAGCCCCAGCGCCGCGGCGGCGCGCTGGCGGTGGCCGCCGTGCGCGGCGAGCGCCGCGTCCAACAGCGCGCGCTCGAACTTCTCGCGTGCATGCGCGTGCAGGCCGGCGCGCCCCTGTGCCAGTTGAAGCTGCGCCCAGTCGCGCAGCGCCGCTTCCCAATTCTCCGCACCGGATGTGTTCGACGCTGCACCTTGCGCATCCAGATCCTCGCGGCGGATCTGCGCGCCCGGCGCGATCACCGCCAGCCTGCGGCACAGGTTCTCCAGCTCGCGCACGTTGCCCGGGAACTCGCGCTTGCCGAGCGCCTGCAATGCGGCCGGCGCGAACTGCTTGCGCGGCAGATTGAATTCGCGCGCGGCATTTTCCAGGAAGTGCTTCGCGAGTGGCGCGATGTCTTCGCGGCGTTCGCGCAGCGCGGGCAGGTGGATGCGTACCACGTCCAGCCGGTGCTTGAGATCGGCGCGGAATTCGCCGCGCGCGACCTTGGCATCGAGATCCTGGTGCGTGGCGGCGATCACGCGCACGTCCGCGCGGATCAACTCGCGCCCGCCGACACGATAAAACTCGCCGCCGGCGAGCACGCGCAGCAGTCGCGTCTGCAGTGCCAGCGGCATGTCGCCGATTTCGTCGAGGAACAGCGTGCCGCCCCGCGCCTGTTCGAAACGGCCGGGCGTGCGTCGCTGCGCGCCGGTGAAGGCACCGGCTTCATGGCCGAACAATTCGCTTTCCAGCAGCTCGGCCGGGATCGCGGCGGTGTTGAGCGCGACGAACGGCCGCGCGCTGCGCGCGCTTTCGCGATGCAGCGCGCGTGCGACCAGCTCCTTGCCGGTGCCGGTTTCGCCGGTGACCAGCACGTTGAGGTCGCTGGGGGCGACGCGCCCGATCAGCCGGAACACCTCGCGCATCGGCGCGCCCTGGCCGAGCAGCGCGGGTTCCTCGTGCTTCGCGGCGCCGGTTGTCGCAGCCGGGAGGTTTTCCAGCGCGCGCTGCGCACTCGCCACCGCCTGTTCCAGGTCGAACGGCTTGGGAAGATAGTCGAAGGCGCCGGCGCGAAAGGCCGCGGCGGTGCTGCCGACGTCGGTCCATGCGCTCATCACGATCACCGGCAGATCCGGACGCAGGGCCTTGGCCGCGCTCAGCAGGTGCAGGCCGTCGGCCTGCGGCAGGCGCACGTCGGTGACCAGCAGCGCCGGCGCGCCGCGTTGCAGCGCGCGCAACGCCGCCTCCGCGTCGTCGAATTCGGTGACCTCGAATCCCGCGTTGCGCAGCGCGGTGCCCAGCACCAGCCGCACGCCGCGATCGTCGTCCACCAGCCAGATTTCATGCATGGGCGATCTCCCGCGCACGCGCATGGCGCGGCAGCACCAGTACGAAGCACGTCGCGCCGGGCTTGCGCTGGTGGACCAGGTCGCCACCGTGCTCGCGCGCGATTTCGCGCGACAGCGCCAGGCCCAGCCCGCTCCCGTTCGCACGCCCCGAGACCATCGGCTCGAACAGCGTGGCCTCGATCTGCATCGGCACGCCTTCGCCGTCGTCCTCGACCTCGATGCGGATGGCCGGCACGGCTTGTCCGTTCGCACCGCGCAAGCCGGCCTCGGCGCGGCTGCGCAAGACGATGCGGTGCGCATTGGCCTCCACCGCGTTGCGCGTCAGATTCAACAGCACCTGCAGCAGGCGATCGGGATCGCCATGCAGCGCCGGCAGGCTGGGATCGTAATCGCGCACGACCCGCACGTCGGCACGTTCGGCTTCGAGCAGTCCGGCGACGCGCTCCAGCATCGCGTGCACGTTGATCGCGCGGGTGGCCATTTCCATGCGCGTGCCGAGCAGGCGTTCGGCCAGCGTGGTCAACCGCGCGGTTTCGTCGCGGATCAGCTCCGCCAGTTGTTGCCGTTGCGGATCGCGTTCGCCCTGGCGCAGCAATTGCGCGGCGCCGGAAATCGCGGCCAGCGGATTCCTGATTTCGTGCGCGAAGCCACGCAGCGATTCGGACAGGCGCGACACCTGCGTCGTTGCTGCCGCAGCCCGAACTTCCAGCAGCAGGTTCCGGCCGCTCGCGCCGAGCAGCGCGTCGAGCGTGCATTCCTTGCCGGGTGCCGCGCAGACCGCGATGCCGTCCAGCCGCGCCATGACCGATCGGTCGAGCGCACGCCGCGCAGCCTGCTCCAGGGTCGCCGGCGCATGCAGGATCGCGAGCGGTTGGCCGAGCAAGCGGCGCCAGCCGATCCCGACCAGCTCGCAGAAGGCCGGATTGGCGGACCGGAAGCGCAGGTCTGCATCCAGCATGGCCACGCCGGTGGCCAGCGCATCGAAGCCCGGGCCCGCGAATTCACCGAACTGGTTCATTGCACCATGATAGTGCAATGACGTTCATGTGGCGCTGCGCGCGCGTACCTCGGCGAACGTCCACTCGTGTCGGCCACAGCTATCGCTGTCGCAGTTCACCTAACCCTGTCGCGGTAACTTAACCCTGTCGTGGAGCGAATTTTCCATCTTGAAAGCGGGCCTTCGCATCCTCCGCAATCGTAGCGAACTATTGCAGCGCGCCCTTCGGGCTAAATACATGCCTGCTGTCGAGTTGCGCACCTAATGCCGCCGATTACGCCAAGCCCGGCAAGAATCTCTGGGCCGCTACGGACAACACGGCTCTTCGGCAAGGGAGAGAAGTTAATGCGTTTCGCAATTCCCGCCAGGATGGTCTGAGTGTGCGATCGCGATGACGGCGCAGCGTGAACGACAGTACATCGTGGTCTTCGTACTCTGGTTGGCTGGACTTGATCAGGCTCTTCTCGGGGTCGCCATCCACCGGCCTGATGAGCGCCACGGCGTATTCCATGATTTCCGTGCCTAGCCGTGTGCGGTCGAATTTCGCCCGGTACCACGGGCTCGCTACGCCTTTCTTGTAGAGCTGCGTTTCAAATGAGATTAAGTTTTCCCATATGGCGCAGGAGTGCTTCGCACGCGGCAGGATGCCTCTGCTGTAA
>DASVDY010000136.1:0-6636 GCA_036380855.1 Rhodanobacteraceae bacterium | reverse complement strand
CATCCAGCTCGCGCCGGGCGGCGCGACGCGGACGCGCCAGGCGGCGCGCACGGATCGCGCAGGCCACGGCCGCGGCCATGCCGATCAGCGCCAACATCGCGAGCAGCCACCAGCCGATCGCCGGCGGCCACCAGGAGACCGGCGGCACGTGGATGTCGCGCAGGACCGGGCCGCTCGCGTTCATCGCCGCAGGCGTGGATCGAGCAGCGCCGCGAGCGCCGACGAGGGGTCCTCGCCTCCGGCGATCCGGCGCCAGCGCACGCCGCATTCGTCGCACAACGCGGCCAAGGCGCGATGACCCCTGGCGAGGTTGTCGCGGAATCGCATGCGCTGCGACGACCCGTGCAACTGCATTTGGACGCGCCCCTGTGGCGTGTCGAATGCGTAACTCCCGGGCGGCGGTGGGCTCAATTCCAGCGCATCGGCCACGATCAGCGCGCGCACTTCGCTGCGTTGCGCCATGTGCAGCAGGGCCATGCGCGCGGCTTCGTCCACGCACAGCCCGTCCGAAACCAGCAACACGCGGCTGCCAGGCAAGGCCAGGCGTTGCGCGCGCAGCAACGCTGCGGAAAGCGGCTCTTCGCTGTCCGCCGGGTGCATGTCCCAGCGCGCCAGCGCGCCCAGTACCGCCAGCACGCCGCGATCACCGCCGCGCGGGTCCACCGCTTCCCGCGCGGCGCCGAACGCCAGCGCGCCGACACGATCGCCGGCGCGTGCTGCGCTCCATGCCACCAATGCCGCCGCCCGCGCGGCCTGCACGGACTTGAAGCGCACGCGCGTGCCGAAGCGCATCGAGCCATGCGTGTCCATCATCAGCAACAGGCTGCGCTCGCGCTCCTCGCGAAACAACTTGGTGTGCATGCGCCCGCTGCGCGCGGTGCGACGCCAGTCAATCGCGCGCGCATCGTCGCCGGGCTGGTAGACGCGGGATTCGGCGTAATCCATGCCACGGCCGCGCAGGTGCGAGGCGTGCCCGCCGGCCAGCGGCGTTTGCGTCTTCGTGCGACTGGCGCGCAGGCGCATGGCCTGTCCGCGCAATGCGACGAGTTCCCCCAGGTCAACGCGGGCGCTCCCGGCGACCTGCTGTACGTCGTTGGCGGCGGCTGTCGAGATCATCCGAAGTCGAGATGGATTCCGGCGTTCGCCGGAATGGCGGCAGGGATGCATTTCATGAGTCCCGGATCCCGAGTCCCCGCTCTCAGGGCAACGGTACGCGTTCCAGCAGTCTCGCAACCACATCGTCCACGCGCATGCCTTCGGCCTCCGCCTCGTAGCCGAGCAGCACGCGATGGCGAAACACGTCGGGCGCGAGCGCCTGCACGTCTTCGGGCAGCACGTAATCGCGCCCCATGAGCCAGGCACGCGCGCGCGCGCCGCGCTCCAGCGCGATCGTGGCGCGAGGGCTGGCGCCCCAGGCGATCTTGCCGCCGAGCTTCAGGTCGTAGGGACGCGGATCGCGCGTTGCCAGCACCAATTGCACGATGTATTCCTCGAGGCCCTCGGCAAGGTGGATGTCCAGCACCTGCGAGCGTGCGGTGAACACGTCCTCCTGCGACAACAGGCGTTGCGGTGGCACGTGCTCGGCAAGGTCCGCGCGCGTGCGCTCGCGCGCGAGCTTGAGGATCGCGCGTTCGGAACCGGCCTCGGGATAGTGCACCGGCACGTGCATCAGGAACCTGTCGAGCTGCGCTTCCGGCAGCGGGAATGTACCTTCCTGCTCGATCGGGTTCTGCGTGGCCATGACGAGGAACAATTTCGGCAACGGCCACGAGCGCCGGCCGATGGTGACCTGGCGCTCGGCCATGGCTTCCAGCAGCGCGGACTGCACCTTGGCCGGCGCCCGGTTGATCTCGTCGGCCAGCACGAGATTGTGGAACAGCGGGCCGCGTTCGAATTCGAACAGGCCGGTCTGCGGGCGCAGCACATCGGTGCCGGTGAGGTCGGCAGGCAGCAGGTCCGGCGTGAACTGGATGCGGTGGAAATCCGCTTCGATGCGCGCGGCCAGCGCCTTGACCGCCGTGGTCTTGGCGAGGCCCGGCGCACCCTCCACCAGCAGATGGCCATCTGCCAGCAATGCGATCAGGAGGCGTTCGGTGAGGGTCGGCTGCCCGATGACCTCGTCGTCGAGCGCGCGACGCAGCGCCGCAAAACGCGTGGGCAGGGTGTCGGCGACAGCGGGCGCGGAATCGCCGCAGCCGGACGAGCCTGGCGCGCGGGAGTCGGCGGGTGTCAACGCAGAATGGCTGGACATGCGCCTAGTTGACCACAACCGGGCGCGAAAGTTTTGCGAGGCCGGCGGCGGCCATCCCGAACCCGGGATCCTCAAAGAAAAACGGCGCGGTTGCCCGCGCCGTTCTCGAATCATCGCCTGCCTGCGCAGGGCTACTCCATCACCTTTTCCTGGTCCAGGATGCGCGGCGTGACGAAGATCAGCAGTTGCGCCTTGTTGTTGATGTTCTTCTTGTCGCGGAACAGCGCGCCGAGCACCGGGATGTCGCCGAGGAACGGCACCTTGCTCATGTCGGTGCTCTTCTGGAACTCGTAGACGCCGCCCAGTACGACCGTCTGGCCGTTGTCCACCAGCACCGACGTGTCAATCTCGCGCTTGTCGAGCTGCGGCACGAAACCGCCGCCCGGGTTCGGGACCAGCGAGTTGATCGCGTCCTTCTTGACCTTCAACTGCATGAACACGCGGTTGTCGGCAGTGATGGTCGGGGTGACGCGCAATTCGAGCACTGCATCCTTGAACTGCACGGTCGCGGTGCCGGCGCTCCCGCCGCCGCCGCCCGAGTTCTGGAACGTCACGTAGCCGATTTCCTGGCCCTGGTCGATCACCGCTTCCTGCTGGTTGGCGGTGATCACCTTGGGAGCGGAAATCGTCTCGCTGCGACCTTCGAGCTGAGCGGCCGACAACTCCAGATCGAGCATGTAATGGCCGGAGATGATGCCGACCGCGAAGCTGCTCGTGCCCTGCGTGGTGGACGGCAGGTTGACGTTCAGCCCTCCGGGATAGGTAAAGCCGGGATTCGCCTTGCCCTGGCTGACCGCCTGCTGCTGAGCCACGAGGCTGTTGTTCAAGTCGGTGACGTCACCGGCTGTCGGCGCGCCGATGATCCGCTGGCGGCCGGATTTGCCCCAGGTGTCGAAGCCCAGCTTGGCGCCCAGCTCGCGCGTAAAGTTGTCGGTGGCGATCACCACGCGCGCTTCGATCAGCACCTGCTGAACCGGCTTGTCCAGCACCGAAACGAGCTGCCGGATTTCCTGCACCTTTTCCGGCGTGTCGTTGACCAGCAGCGTGTTGGTGCGTTCGTCGAAGGTGACGCTGCCGCGCGGCGACAGGAAGCCGCGTTGTGCACTTGAGCCACCGCCGCCTCCCGCCTTGTTGGTGAGGCTGCTCGATGTCAGCAGTTTGGCGATGTCCGAGGCCTTGCCGTACGAGATCGGGATGTAGTCCGAAACCAGGGCGGCGTTGTCCAGCGCCTTCAACCGGGCGGTGGCGACGTTCTCTTCGTAGGCCGCGAGCTCCTGTTGCGGCGCCACCCAGATCACGTTGCCATCGGTGCGCTTGTCGAGGTTCTTGGCGCGCAGGATCACGTCCAGCGCCTGGTCCCACGGCACGTTGACCAGCCGCAGCGTGACGTTGCCCTGCACGCTGTCGGAGGCGACGATGTTGGTCCCCGAGACATCGGCGAGCAACTGCAGCACCGAGCGCACCGGGATGTCCTGGAAATTGAAGGTGACCCGTCCACCCTTGTAGACGATAGGTTTGGGCGCGCCGATCAGGCTGGCTGCATCCTGCTTGGGCGGCGCGAACTCCACCACGTACTGGTCGCCGCTCTGGTAGCCGGAGGGCGCGCTCAAGCCGTTGGTGAGCACGTCAATGCGGGCGCCACCCGGCGTCGCGCGGGTGGTGACGCTGCGCACCGGCGTCGCGTAATCGGTGACGTCGAGGCGCCGCGCCTGCGAAGCCGCCAGCCGTGCACCGCTGACCTCGATGATCGTATGGTCGCCCTGCTCGTGCATGCTGGTCGCCGCGCCCGGCGCGCTGAAACCGATCACCAGCTTGCCGGCGCCGTGGTCGCCGCGGCGGAAGTCCACGGTATTGATCACGTTGCCCGCGGCCATCGGAATGGCCTTGCTCGGATCGGTGGCGGCGGTGGCGATCGCCATCTGCGACGGCGGGGCCGGCGGCACCGGCGCCAGTGCAGGCGGCGCCGCCGAGGCCATGCTCATGCCCTGGCCGATGGTGACGATCACGTCGTTGCCGTCCACCCGCGTCACGTACGGCGAGGGCTGCGTGAGATCCACCACCACGCGGGTGCGGTCGCCGGCTTCCACCGCGCTGACCGATGTCGCCGTGCCGCTGCCGACGGCCACGCGGCGCTGGCTCAGCGCATTGTGGGTGTCGGCGAAATCCAGCGCGATCCGCGGCGGATTTGCGGTGCTGAATGCATTGGGCGCGCTGACCGGCTGCGCGAACTTCAAGGTCAATTGCACCTTGCCGTCCGGCAGCGGCGTGGAGGTCACGCCCTGCAATGTGTTCGCGGCCAATGCCGGAACCGCAAGCAGCAGGCCGAACAACGCGGCTACCACCGCCAGCGTGCGTGCGGACGCCCGATTTGGCCGGGCGAGGCCCGCATGAGCGTGGCCGATGTGATGAGCGGGTTTTACGGTCATGGCGTCGTCCCCAATGATCTTATTTGTCGCCGAGTGCAATCGTTGCGTCGCGCTCCATCCAGCCGCCGGTGCCGTTGGGCACCATTTCGACGAGACTGACGTGGTCTTCCGCGATGCTGGTGATGTGCCCATAGTTCTGGCCGAGATAATTGCCGTCGTGCACCGGGTGGATCACGCCCTGCGGATCCTTGATCAGCGCTTCCATATGGCCGTTCTTGCCAAGCGTGCCGACCATCTTGAGGCTGTCCAACGGGAACGATTCCAGCGGCTCGCGCACGCGGTTCTGGTCCGGGTGCGGGCCGGGACCATTCAGCGAGCTGGCCACTTCGGTGGGACCCGGGCTGAACGGATCGCGCTTGTCCTGATCCCGATAGACGAAGCTTTCGAAGGTCTTGATGACTGGAAGCGGCGGCAGCGGCGCCCCCTTCTGCGCCTTCTGGTCGGCGACCCACTGGTGCAGGTCGTCCTGCCCGCTGCATGCCGCCAGCCCCAGGAGCATGGCCAACAGGCCTGCCGCAATGCCGAAGCGGGAAAGTGTCTTGCGCATCTCACTTCCCTCCCTTGGCAGGCTTGGCAGGTGTGGCGGGTGTGGTGCTGGTTTCCTCATCGCCGAGATAGCGATAGGTCTTGACCGTGCCCTCCATCGTCAACTGTCCCCCGGGCGGCGGTGCGTTGCCCGCGGCCGCCTGTGTGGGATGCAGCGAGACATCGTGCATGGTGAGGATGACCACGCGCGGCAGGGACGCCACGCCGCTGATGAAAGTGCCGAACTGGTGATAGGTGCCCTGCAGGCGGATCGCGATCGGCTGCTCGGCGTAGAACTCCTTCGGGTGTTCCGGGCCCGGCTGGAACAGTTCGGTTTCCAGGCCCGCAGACAGCGCGGTTTGCGAGATGTCCACCAGCAGCGCCGGCATTTCGGTCTTGCTTGGAAGCTGCCGCAGCATCTGGCGCAACAGGTCGTTCATCTCCGCCAGCTGTTGCTTCAGCGCCTGCAGGTTGATGACTTGCGCCTGCTTGGAGGAGAACTCCTGCTTCAGTTGCACTTCCTTGGCTTGCGCCGAAGCCAGGTCGTCCTGCTTGCCGCTGATGAAAACGTACCAGCCCGCGAACAGGATCACCGCCATCAACACCGCGATGAAGAAGATCTTGACCGAGCGCGGCCAGCCGCCGATGTTGTTGCGGTCGAGATTGCGCAGATCGTCCAGCAGTTTCATTGCGCAGCCCCCCCGTTGCCCGCGGCCGAATCCGCGCCGCCGCTCGCCGCCACACCCTCGGCGGACGAGCTTGCCGGGGCCGGTTTGCCGAGATGGACCACCAGCTCGAACTGATACGGCGTACGGCTGTCGTTGTGCTTGTTCTCGGTCTTGATCAGGTCGGCGCGGCCAAGCCAGGGCGAGGCTTCGATCTTGCGCATGTAATCGGCCACCGTGGCATTGGACTGCGCCACGCCGTCCAGCGTGAGCACGTCGCCGTTCTGCTTGAACGAGGTCAGGCGCGCGCCATCGGGAATGGTTTTCACCAGCTCATCGAACAGGTGCACCATCTGCGCGCGGTTTTCCTGCAGTTGCTCGATGATCTGCTTGCGCGCCAGCAGTTGCGATTTGGTCTTCTGCAGATCCTTGATCTCGGCGATCTGGGCGTCGAGCTGCTTGATCTCGCCGGTCAGGTAATCGTTGCGGTCGTTCTGGTTGCTGATGCGCGCATCCATGAACAGACCCCACAGGATCACCACCGCGATGGCGGCAGCCGCGGCCATGCCGAGCTGGATGAAAAATTCGCGCTTGCGCAGTTCGCGCCGCTCCGCGCGCCAGGGGAGGAGGTTGATTCTGGCCATCAGTCGAAACTCCTCAGGGCCAGGCCGCAGGCGATCATCAGCGCCGGCGCGTCCTGCGCGAGGGTCTGGGCCTGCAGTTTCGGCGAAAGCGACATGCTGGCCAGCGGATTGGCCACCACGCACGG